>LWTL01000116.1 GCA_002101235.1 Cycloclasticus sp. symbiont of Bathymodiolus heckerae
AGGGGTAAATGTTGGTCTGCTTCTTCTCATCATGCGCTCACCTTTTTATCTTGAGATGAATAATATCACCTCTAATTAGGTGGCCAACTTAACTATGCCACTACAGTCACCTTCAGATATAGTTCAAGAGGCCAATAAACTGTCTGAAAACCAGTCGAGTAAGCCACTCCAGAATTCTTCGTTAACGAGAATAATGGGAATTTTTCGTGATTTCCCCGTTTGAACTAAAGTGAGGATTTCAGCTAATTCATCAAGGGTGCCAAACCCACCAGGCAAGACGACATAGGCCGTCGCGTATTTAACAAACATCACTTTTCGTGCAAAGAAGTGTCTGAAGTTCAGGCTAATGTCTTGGTATGGGTTGGAATGTTGTTCGTGAGGTAATTGAATGTTCAAACCAATGCTGGATGAAGAGCCTTTGAATGCGCCTTTGTTTGCCGCTTCCATGATGCCTGGCCCGCCACCGCTAATAACAGAAAATCCAGCATTGGATAAAGCTAGCGCAATGGCTTCAGCGCGCTGATAATCCGGGTGATCTTCTTTTAGCCTTGCAGAGCCGTAGAGGCTAACCGCGGGTCGCACGTGCGATAGTTGTTCAAAACCGTCAACAAACTCGGCAATAATTTGAAAAACCTTCCATGCTTCGCGTTTTTGTTTACTCATAAATTACCTCGATATTTTTTGCATAACATGATTGTTGATACAGACAGTATAATCCGCAATATAAAAAATATTGGATACTTTCATGACGGATAAAACTTTGGTGTTGGTAGATGGCTCTTCTTACCTGTTTCGCGCTTATCACGCATTGCCTTTATTAACGAATTCAAAGGGTGAATATACCAATGCTATTTTGGGTGTCACCAATATGCTTAAAAAATTGATGAGCACGTACCCTGATGCTTATTTTGGGGTGATCTTTGATGCGCCAGGTAAGACGTTTCGTAATGATATGTATCCGGAATATAAGGCGAATAGAACATCTATGCCGGAGGAGCTTCGGGAGCAAATTAAACCTTTGCACGAGTTGATAAAAGCGATGGGCTTGCCGTTAGTAATGGAATCTGGCGTTGAGGCAGACGATGTGATTGGTACACTGGCTGTGCAGGCAGAAACGGCGGGCTTGAGCGTTATTATCTCAACCGGCGATAAAGATATTGCGCAGATGGTGACGGACAAAATTTCATTGATCAACACGATGAATAATCAATGGTTAGATGTTGAAGGCGTAAAAGAAAAGTTTGGCGTGCCACCTGAGAGAATTATTGATTATTTAGCCTTGATGGGCGATACATCGGATAACATTCCTGGCGTTCCAAAAGTGGGGCCGAAAACGGCAGCGAAGTGGTTGAATCAGTTTGGTACGCTAGATGATATTATTGCTAGAGCTGATGAAGTGAAAGGCAAGGTGGGTGAAAGCTTACGAGAGCATTTAGATGCGATTCCATTGTCGAAAAAACTGGTAACCATTCGTTGTGATGTGCCATTAAACGAAGCGCCGACAGATCTAATCCGTACGGAGCCAAGTGTTGATGAGTTATATGGAATGGTGAGCCATTTCGAATTTAACACATGGTTACGGCAGTTAAGCGCAGAAACGAGCGCGAAGCCAGCAAAAGTCGTTGTTACTGAAGAAGAGCCGTTGCCGCCAGTGGTAGAGTTAAAAGTAGATACCGTGTTTGATGAAGAAAGCTTTAATGCGTGGTTAGAAAAGCTATCAAAGGCTGAGTTATTTGCGTTTGATACGGAAACAACGAATTTGGATTACACCAAAGCTTTAGTCGTAGGTGTTTCGTTTTCCGTAGAAGCAGGCCACGCTGCGTATGTGCCACTTGCACATAATTACCCAGGTGCGCCAGAGCAATTATCAAGACAGTGGGTTTTAGATCAGTTGAAGCCGTTGCTAGAATCTGAAGCTGTTTATAAAGTCGGTCAAAATCTTAAATATGATGCGAATGTGTTGGCAAATCACGATATTGTCTTGAAAGGTATTAAGCACGACACGATGCTGCAGTCCTACGTTTTTAATAGCACCGCAACACGGCATAATATGGATGCGTTAGCTGATAAATATCTTGGCCAACAAACGATTCATTACGAAGAGGTAGCAGGAAAGGGGGCGAAGCAGATTTGTTTTGACCAAGTGCCCGTTGAAATTGCAGCGCCTTATGCAGCAGAAGATGCGGATATTACTTTGCGTTTGCATCAGCAGCTTTTTTCTAAGTTAGAAAAAATAGATACCTTAAAAAAGGTGTATGAAACTATTGAAATTCCTTTAGTGCCGGTGTTGGCGCGTATGGAGCAAACGGGAGTGTTGGTTGATGAGCAAATGTTGCTCCAGCAAAGCGGCGAATTGTCGGTCAAAATTCAGGCGTTGGAAACACAGGCGCATCACGTAGCGGAGCAGCCCTTTAATTTGGGTTCGCCAAAGCAAATACAGGAGATCCTTTACGATAAGTTAGGTTTGCCAGTGCTGAAAAAAACACCAAAAGGCCAGCCATCTACGGCAGAAAGTGTGCTTCAAGATTTGGCGGTGGACTTTCCGTTACCGCGTCTTATTTTGGAGCATCGTAGCTTAAGTAAATTGCGTTCAACGTATACCGATAAATTGCCTAAGCAGATAAACCCAGTGACGGGTCGGGTTCATACTTCGTATCACCAAGCGGTAGCTGCAACGGGGCGCTTGTCATCGTCAGATCCTAATTTGCAAAACATACCTGTGCGTAGCGAAGAGGGTCGTCGTATTCGCCAAGCTTTTATTGCCGATGAGGGCTGCACAGTGTTAGCAGCAGATTACTCTCAAATTGAATTACGCATCATGGCGCATTTATCGCAAGATGCAGGGCTTCTTCAAGCGTTTAAAGAGGGGCTGGATGTACACAAAGCCACGGCGGCAGAAGTGTTCGGTGTTGCTTTAGATCAAGTTGAGGGTCATCAGCGTCGTTCAGCAAAAGCGATTAACTTTGGTTTAATTTATGGTATGTCTGCTTTTGGTTTGGCGAAACAACTAGATATTGATCGCGGTGCGGCGCAAGGTTATATAAACCTGTATTTTCAGCGCTACCCCGGTGTTAAGGAATATATGGATGAAACGCGTGAATTGGCACGTGAACAAGGCTATGTAGAAACGTTATTTGGAAGACGTTTGTATTTGCCAGATATTAATGCGAAAAATGGCCAGCGTCGGCAATATGCTGAAAGAACGGCGATTAATGCGCCCATGCAGGGCACAGCAGCGGATATTATTAAGTTAGCCATGCTGTCGGTAGATGAGTGGTTGCAAACAGATAAGCCAGCGGTTCGCATGGTGATGCAGGTACATGATGAATTGGTGTTTGAAGTAGAAAATAGCTATTTAGGGCAGGCCAAAGAAATTATTCAGCAAAAAATGAGCGGGGCAGCAACCCTAGATGTGCCGCTTATTGTTGATGTGGGCGTCGGTAAAAATTGGGACGAAGCGCATTAGTGAAAATAATAAAAAGCCCCGTTACTGTCTTCAGTAACGGGGCTTTTTTATAGCCTGGTGTTGCTAATGTACAAGCTTCATGCGAACGATAAAGCTGTTTTGTTAGGCTTTATTCAGTAGCGCCTTCAAGCATTGCTTTAAGGTTATCCAATCCGCCACGGTAAATGCCGCTAACGCCTTTTTCTATATCAGCTGCTGCTGCGCCATTAACAGTGTTGAAGCTACCCATCCAAACGAGTGATGAGCCGCCGTTACCATTATCGCGAACTGAAAACCAAGAAATGTAATTTTCAACAGGTAAAACGGCTGGGTCAACTTTGTTTATTTTATAAGTGAAGTTTGTGTGTTCGTCGTTGAAGCGTACTAGCTCTTCAGTAATGGTTGGGCCGCCTAAATCTAAAACGCGAACGCTACCAGGGTGGTTACCGTTAGTATTTGTAGAAGCAATAACACCTGGGTGCCAGCTATGTAAATTGCCAAAGTCCTTTGATGCGGCCCAAACTGTAGCAGGGCTTGCTGCGATTTCTACCTTTTCTGTGACAGAAGCACTTTCTGCAAAAGTACTGGATGCGAACATAGCAAGTATGAGCGATGTTAGTAAACGGAATGACTTGGTCATTATTATCTCCTCAGATGATTGTTTTTGTGTGGCTATAAAAGTTAGCGTTGGTTATGTTGCCATAGTGTTATACATATAGCAAAGCGTAGGAATTTAAGGGCTGATATGGAATGTAAAAATTGAAAGTGAACTTTTTATGAAAGATCCAGTCTATTGATTGTATCTGTATAGATATGCTTGCTCATTTCCCCCTCCCCTTGAGCAGGTTTTTTCGGTTAGCTATAACCGGATCTTTTTAAGCCCTAGAGTTATAAATAACCTAGGGCTTTTTTTTGTCTGCGGTATTTGTCACATTTAAATGATTATCTAACCAGTTATGTAGTTGCTCAATACCTTCTTTTTTAAGGGAAGAAAAGAGTTCTACCTGAACATTGGCATTCAAATCGTTTAAAAGTTTTTGTGCTGCAAAGAGAGTGTTCTTTGCATTGTTGCGATTGAGTTTGTCGGCCTTTGTTAGGGCGACGAAAACATCTAAGTTCAAATGGTTGGCGTAGCTAATCATTTGCAAGTCATATTCTCCAAGCGAGCGGCGAATATCAACTAAAAGTACGAGGCCATTAAGCGCTTTTCTTTTTTCCAAATAGCGCTCTAGTTCTTTTTGCCATTGTTGTTGAATGCGCGGAGGCACTTTGGCATACCCATACCCGGGTAAGTCGACTAAGCAGCGGTGCTCGTCAAGCTTGAAGTAGACAAGGTGCTGAGTCCTTCCGGGTGTTTTACTGGTTCTAGCTAGGCTTTTTTGATGCGTCAGAGTGTTGATAGCGCTAGATTTCCCCGCATTAGACCTGCCAGCGAAGGCGACTTCGTATTCAATACCTTCAGGTGTTGTGTTTAGGCTTGGTGCGTTGAGTAAATATTCTGCACGGTGATAAAGAGGGTTCATGTGTATTTTATAGGGATATTAAAGTCGCGCTTATTGTACCGGAGTGAGACTTTCAGTGTCTGCAACAACAAATGTGACATAAAAAGGATAAACTCGAAGGGGAATTATTGTAAAATTACAAGTTAGATAAATCTATTGGAGGAATATACATGAATAAGATTTCGTTAGTGATCGCAATTTTAGTGTTATTTGTTTCAGGCAGTGTAGTTGCTGGTGATGTGGCTGCGGGTAAAGCAAAGGCCGCACAGTGTGCTGCTTGTCATGGTGCTGCAGGTATGAGCCCAATGGGGCTTTATCCTAATTTGGCAGGCCAAAAAGAGCAGTATTTGGTAAAGCAAATGAATGATTTTCGTTCAGGTTCACGTAAAGACCCTACGATGCAAGCAATGGTTGGTGCTTTATCAGATGATGATGTGGCAAACCTTGCAGCATTTTATGCGGGTATTAAATAGATAGTTAGAGTTGGAAATAATGATGAAATTAAATGTATTAGTGGTTTGTTTTTTGGGTGTTTTAATGTCAACGAGTTCTTTTGCGGTAGGTGATATTGAGGCAGGGCGAGCAAAAGCAGCCATGTGTGCAGGTTGCCATGGGAAAAATGGCAACAGTAATAACCCTGTATGGCCAAAGCTCGCAGGGCAGCATGCTTTTTATGTTGAAAAAGAATTGCATGACTTTCAAAACGGTAAGCGTAAAGACGCGACAATGGCGCCAATGGCGGCGGGTTTAGACGGTGTTGATATAGAAAATTTGGCTGCGTTTTTTGCTAGCGTTCCTTCCACAGTTGAAGCAGCGAGCGCGGATAAAATTAAGTTAGGTGAGAAAATCTACCGCGCAGGAAAAGTAGATAATGGCTTGCCTGCTTGTATTGCGTGTCATGGTCCTAATGGTGCAGGTAGTGCGCCGGCACGGTTCCCTCGAATTGGCGGGCAGCATGCAGCATATTTATCTAAAGCGCTAAAAGACTTTAAAGCAGAAACACGTGACAATGATCATCAAGCGATGATGCGTGATATTGCTGGCCGTATGAACAATAAAGAAATTGAAGCGGTTTCATCGTATATCTCAGGGTTACACTAAACCAACGCTTTTTTGTGAAGAGGGCAACTTTGTTGCCCTTTTTCTTTTAGGCTAATGGCCGCTCAATACGGGCCTTATTAGGCGTTATTTATGAACAATCAGTCATCCTCCATAGAGCGTACACCGCTAAAAACTTCCGCTTTACTGTTGAAGTTCTTAGGTTCAATGAACTTGGCAATAACATTGTTGGTGGCGCTTTCAGTTTCGTCCATTATCGGTACAGTTTTACAACAAAATCAGCCGTATACAGATTACATTATAAAATTTGGACCCTTTTGGTTTGAGGTGTTTAAACAAATAGGTTTATACGATGTTTATTCATCCAGTTGGTTCCTATTTATTTTATTCTTTTTGGTGCTGTCGACGAGTACGTGTATTTATAGGAATGCGCCGAATATGCTGCGTGAAATGCGCGAATACAGGCAAACTATCCAGCTTAAAACGTTAGAAAACTATTCAAATAGCCATACATGGGAATTGAGCCAGTCAACGACTGATGCAAAACATGTAGCGGAAAGCTTGTTTAAGCATAATGGCTTTAGTTCACGTTTGAAAGAAGGTGATAGCAATACACTTGTTGCTGGAATGAAGGGTGGCGGCAGTCGACTGGGCTATTTATTGACTCATTTGGCCATTGTGTTTATTTGTATTGGCGGCTTGATTGATGGGAATGCCATTTTAAAAGCACGAGAAATGCTGGGGCAGATTGTGCCAGAGACTCGAAACATTCCTGCTAGCGAAGTTCCGAAGATTAGCCACTTAGGTTTAAATAATTTGTCGTTTAGGGGCAGTGTTTCGGTGCCAGAGGGGAGCCGAACAGACGTTTTATTTATTAATTATAAAGATGGCTATCTGGTGCAAGGGTTGCCGTTTTCGGTTGAAGTAAAGGATTTTAGGATTGAACACTATGATAGTGGGCAACCAAAATCTTTTGAAAGTGATCTACTTATTCATGATGACAGATTGGAAAAACCGTTAGAGCAAACCATTTCTGTTAATTATCCATTAATCTACGACGGGTATTCTATCTACCAAGCTAGTTTTTCTGATGGTGGCTCAGAATTGGAGTTTCTTACTTGGCCATTAAAGGGTGTTAATGAAGAGTCTAAAAAGATAAAGATTAGAGTAGGTGATGATTTGCCGATGACGTTATTTAATGAATCGTGGATATTGGAAATGTCTAATTTCAGGTTGTTTAATATTAACCCATCTGACGACCCGTCTAAAAAGTTTAAAAATGACGGTCCGAGCGTGCAGTTCAAAATGCGCAATAAAACAGGTGAAGCGAAAGAATTTGTTAACTATATGGTTCCTGTAGAAAGGGATGGCGCTTATTATTACTTAAGTGGTGTGCGTAGTTCGCCAGCCGAAGAGTTTCGCTATTTGTATATTCCCATGGATGATGCAGGCAGCATTAATCGTTTCATGAAGTATTTACATGCATTGAACGATAAGGAAGTTTTGCAAAAAATAGCGGCCAAGCAAAACTTCTCTGGATCATCGTTACCATCGAATGATGCGGCAAAATTGAATGAGGCAATGATTAGGTTGGCAGGTTTGTTTGCTGAAAATGGTATGGAAGGTGTTATCAAGCAAGTCGAAGAGAGTGTCCCCCAGGATAAGCGCGAAGAGGTAACGGAGCTTTATGTCAGAGTGCTTCAACAAATGTTAGGTGCCGTATATGTTGAAGTGTTAATGGACGAAGGTGTTGATGTGAGTTTGGGTGTTGACGAAGGGAAAGCTGCTTTTTTTGATGCAGCATCGGCGGCCATTGGTGCTATCGGACGTTATGGCTCGCCTGTTTATTTTCAGCTGTCTAGCTTTGTTCATAAACAAGCAAGTGGGTTGCAAATTGCCAAAGCACCCGGTAAAAACTTGGTATACCCGGGTTGTGCCATGTTGATTTTAGGCGTATTTTTAATGTTTTATGCGCCGCAACAACGTTTATGGGTTTGGTTGGAGCCAACAGATGATGGCGTGAAGTTTGTTTTAGCCGGGCATGCAATTAGAAATAAGATGGATTTCGAGCAACAATACGAAAAAATTCAAGCACAGTTTGATCGTGTTTTAACAAGTTAGGGTAGTTACTATGAATAGTACAAACGCAGCATTACAGTTTGAGTTAGATCAGCAGTCTTTTTGGAAAGGCTTGAGTGCCTTCGACTGGGTGTGGGCAGTGATTGTCTTGTTAGGGACAGGCTATGCGTATACAACGTATGCATCGCTGATGGATGATTACGAAAAAGGCATTTTAGTGTCGACAGGTGCCGGATTGATTGCATTAGGTTGGCATTGGAAAGAGATACGTGGCCTATCGCTGGCTATTTTTTTACTGAGTATTTTTGGCATTAGTCGATATGTTAATGGGCTTGAAGATGCCGAAGTCGATTTTTTCTTACGGTTTTTAGTATCAAGTCAGTCAGCTATTATGTGGATGAGTGCCTTGTATGTTTTGGCAACGGTAACTTACTTTATATCGTTTTTCAGTCGTTCTGAATTCGCAGGAAAAGTTGCTAGCGCTATGACGTGGTCAGCAACAACGATGGGCTTTGTTGGACTAATGGTGCGTTGGCGTGAGTCGTATCTTATTGGTTTGGATGTAGGTCACATCCCGGTTAGTAATTTATACGAAGTGTTTATTTTATTTTCGATCATTACAGCATTACTTTACTTGTTTTATGAGCGTCGTTATCAAACACGCATGCTAGGCGGTTTTGTATTACTTGTGATTAGCGCTGCGGTCGCATTTTTACTTTGGTATGCCTTTGATCGTGATGCGGCAGACATTCAACTATTGGTGCCAGCCTTGAAGAGCTACTGGATGAAAATACACGTGCCAGCTAATTTTGTTGGGTATGGGGCGTTTGCTTTAGCCGCGATGGTAGCAACCGCCTACCTTATTCGTGCAAAAGCAGAGCAACGAAATTCAACGGGTGTGGCGATGACGTTGCCACCTTTAGATATTCTTGATGACTTAATGTACAAATCCATCGCGTTGGGTTTTGCTTTTTTTACACTAGCTACAATATTAGGTGCGTTATGGGCAGCGGAAGCATGGGGTGGTTATTGGTCTTGGGACCCTAAAGAAACATGGGCGCTTATTGTTTGGTTGAATTATGCCGCATGGCTACATATGCGACTAACCAAAGGTTGGCGTGGTAACCCTATGGCAATATGGGCCATAGTTGGCTTGTTCGTGACGTTGTTTGCTTTCTTAGGTGTGAATATGTTTTTGTCAGGTTTGCACTCATACGGTGAGCTTTAGTTGTTGGAAATTAGGAGATAAAGATGCGTAATATATGGATGTTGATGCTTGTTTGTATGATGTTTTTAAGTGGAGCGGCCTATTCGGAAGAGGCTGCGAGTTTTGATGAGGGTATTGATTACCAGCTCATTAAGCCTGCACAACCAACAGACGACTCTAGTCGAATTGAAGTTGTGGAAATATTTTGGTATGGCTGCCCTCATTGTTATCACTTTGAACCTACTTTAGGGCCTTGGGTAAAAGGGACGCCAAAAGATGTCGATTTTTATCGGTTACCCGCTATCTTTAGTAAACAATGGGAAACTCATGCGCGGGCTTATTTTACGGCAGATATTTTGGATGTATTAGAACAGTCACATAGTGCGCTGTTTCATGCCATGCATGCCGAACACAAAACAATGAATACAGTCGACAAATTAGCTGCTTTCTATTCACAATATGGTATTGATGAAGCGCTATTTAAGAAAACATACCGTTCGTTTGTTGTAAATACAAAAGTTGCTAGAACTAAAGAAGTGGTTGAGCGCTATGGCGTAACAGGTGTCCCTGCGATGGTGGTTGAAGGGAAGTATTTAATAACCGGCCCAATGGCAAAAAGCTACGAGAATATGTTGAAGATAACTAATTTCTTAGTAGAAAAAGAAAGGCAAAGTAAGTAACTGCTATTAGCGGCAATTTTCGTTAATAAAGGAGTTTAACTGCTCTCGTTGTTGTTTTTTATCTTCCGGGGTAAATCGTGAGTAACGTCCATCAGCACCTTTATAAAGTCGGTTGCCGCCGTAGTCTAAATCAGATAAGTTCTTTTTACTGGTAGCGCATTTTTCTTGAGCAAGCCGGGCTTCTTGAGTTTCTTGTAGAGCTTTATCGCTGGCCGCTTTTCGTGCAGCATTAGATCTAGCAATTTCATTTGCGCTGTCTTGAATTGATTTGAGTTGCTTATTGTCGGCTGGGCGAGATGTTTTAATAGTGATTTTTTGCGGTTCGAGCGATTTGCCGTGCGGTTTTTGTTGGCTGTATTGCATGCGCCCCTGATCGTCGACCCATTGGTAGATAGCAGTGTTTCCCATAGTGCTTATAGTTAAGAAGACGAAAAAAATACAAGCGCGATACATGTTAGCTCCCTGTGGTTTATGCAAGATTAAGGCTTTTTCGTTCAGTATATAGTACCTTTTGATTAATGAAAGACCTTGACCAAACGCACAAAAATTAGTATTTTGTCGAGTTCGATTGCGTGTTGCAATTTGATCTATTTTAGATTTAGTAAAATCATTTAAATTTGGAGAGTCATTGTGGAGTTAAGTGGCGGTGAAATCGTCATCCAATCCTTGAAGGACGAGGGTGTGGAGTATGTGTTTGGCTACCCTGGTGGGTGCGTATTACATATTTATGATGCTATTTTTAAGCAAGATGATGTTAAACATATTCTTGTACGACATGAACAGGGTGCGACGCACGCTGCGGATGGTTATGCGCGCTCATCCGGCAAACCGGGTGTTGTGCTTGTTACGTCAGGTCCTGGTGCAACGAATGCGGTTACCGGTATTGCAACAGCGTATATGGATTCTATTCCAATGGTCATTATTACAGGCCAAGTACCAAGACCTGTAATTGGTACAGACGCTTTTCAAGAAGTTGATACGGTCGGCATTACACGCCCGTGTGTTAAACACAACTTCCTAGTGAATGATGTGGCAGATATTGCGGAAACCATGAAGAAAGCTTTTTACTTGGCAACTTCTGGACGACCAGGCCCTGTGGTTGTGGATATTCCGAAGGATATTACAGACCCTAGTATTAAAGTACCGTATCAATATCCGGCTGAAGTGAGCCTGCGTTCTTATAAGCCAACTGTGAGCGGCAATATAGGTCAAACAAGAAAAGCAGTTAAATTAATTCAGGCAGCCAAGCGCCCTGTTATATACAGTGGCGGTGGTGTGGTTCTGGGTGAAGCGAGTAAAGAGTTAACACAACTTTGTCATGTGTTGAATTTCCCTATTACGCAAACTCTTATGGGTTTAGGTGCTTTCCCTGCAACAGACCAGCAGTCTATAGGCATGTTGGGTATGCACGGTACATACGAAGCGAATATGGCGATGCATGATAGTGATTTAATTATCGCTATCGGCGCGCGTTTCGATGACCGTGTAACGGGGAAAATTGCCGAATTCTGCCCGCACGCAAAAATTATTCATATTGATGTAGACCCAGCGTCTATTTCAAAAACGATCACAGTTGATGTGCCGATTGTTGGGCAAGTTAAGCCTATTTTATTGGATATGCTGGCGCAGTTAGAAAGTTCACGCGAAACCTTTAATCGTGCGCGTATCGGCGATTGGTGGGATCAAATTGAACAATGGCGCAGTATGGACTGCTTAGCGTATGACAAAGATACGGACACTATTAAGCCGCAGTTTGTTATTGAGCAATTATATAAAGTGACAAATGGCGAAGCCTTTGTGACATCGGATGTGGGTCAGCACCAAATGTTTGCTGCGCAATATTACCCATTTGATAAGCCACGCCGTTGGATCAACTCCGGCGGGTTGGGAACAATGGGCTTTGGATTGCCCGCGGCAATGGGTGTTAAGTTTGCGAACCCGGGTGCGGATGTTGCCTGTGTGACCGGCGAAGGTAGCATTCAAATGTGCCTTCAAGAGCTGTCCACAATGTTGCAATACGATACGCCAGTGAAAATAATTAATCTTAATAATGGTTACTTGGGCATGGTTCGCCAATGGCAAGAATTTACATATAAAAGTCGTTATTCACACTCTTATATGGAAGCGTTGCCGGACTTTAAAAAGTTAGCAGAAGCCTACGGCCATGTTGGTATGCAAATTACTAAAAAAGAAGATGTCGAGCCGGCGTTACGCGAAGCATTTGCAATGAAAGACCGTACTGTGTTCTTGGACTTTATTACAGACACCAAAGAAAATGTTTACCCGATGATTGAGTCAGGTAAAGCACATAACGACATGGTGATGGCGCCAAGTTCAAAATTTAAGAAGGTGTGTTTATGAGTAGTCAGCACATTATTTCTGTTTTACTGGAAAATGAAGCGGGTGCATTATCGCGCGTGTCGGGGCTTTTTTCAGCCAGAGCATATAATATTGAGTCACTCACTGTTGCGCCAACGCAAGATCCAACGCTATCGCGTTTAACGTTAGTCACGGTAGGCAGCGAAAGAACCATTGACCAAATTAAGAAGCAACTTAATAAATTAATTGATGTTGTTAAAATAATTGATCTATCAGAGTCGTTTTCACTAGAGCGCGAATTGGCGCTTTTAAAGGTTAAAAAAAATGATGCGATCGTACAGAAAATTGATGAGTTAAGTGCAGACGCATTGGCGCGTATTGCAGACGAAACTGATGATTATTTAATCATTGAGTTATCAGGTGAAAAAATTTGGTTGGATGATTTCTTGTCTTCATTAGAGGGCGATGTCATAGAGGTTGTTCGCACAGGTGTTATTGGCCTGTCGCGTGGTGAGAGATCACTAACGTTGTAATCAATAAGCAAAAATAATTAAATTTAATAAAACGAAGGAAAAAAATGAATATTTACTACGATAAAAATGCGGACCTTTCAATCATTAAGGGGATGACTGTTGCAGTTATTGGTTACGGTTCACAAGGTCATGCACACGCAAACAATTTGAAAGATTCTGGCGTTAACGTTGTTGTTGGTTTACGTGCGAGTTCATCGTCTGTAGCAAAAGCAAAAGACGCAGGTCTTGAAGTGAAAGAAGTGGCAGATGCGGTTGCAGCAGCTGACTTGGTAATGATTCTGACACCAGATGAATTTCAATCCCAACTATACAAAGAAGAAATTGAGCCAAATATTAAGCAAGGTGCTGCATTAGCCTTTGCACACGGTTTTGCTATTCATTATAACCAAGTGGTTCCTCGTGCTGACTTAGACGTGGTGATGATTGCACCTAAAGCACCTGGCCACACAGTGCGCAACGAATTTAAAAATGGCGGCGGTATTCCTGATTTAATTGCTATTTTCCAAGACGCGTCAGGCAAAGCAAAAAACATTGCTTTATCTTATGCATCAGCTATTGGTGGCGGTCGCACAGGTATCATCGAAACAACATTTAAAGACGAAACTGAAACTGATTTATTCGGCGAGCAAGCAGTTCTTTGTGGTGGTGCAGTTGAATTAGTGAAAATGGGCTTTGAAACATTAGTAGAAGCAGGTTATGCACCAGAAATGGCGTACTTCGAATGTTTGCACGAACTTAAATTGATTGTTGATTTAATGTACGAAGGCGGCATCGCAAACATGAACTACTCAATCTCAAACAATGCTGAATACGGCGAATACGTAACAGGCAAGAAAGTGATTAACGAAGAGTCTCGTGAAGCGATGCGTGAAGCATTAAAAAATATTCAAAACGGTGAATACGCAAAACAGTTCATCATTGAAGGGGCAACAAACTATCCATCAATGACAGCTAACCGTAGAAACAATGCGGCGCATGAAATTGAGCAAGTAGGCGGTAAATTACGTGAAATGATGCCTTGGATTACAGCCAATGCATTAGTGGATAAGTCTAAAAACTAAGAAGCATTAGTTTTTATGTGAGAGACGGCCTATTTATAGGCCGTTTTTTTTTGCAATCAATAACAGCGGCTAGGTTATACTGAAAGCCTAATCAGTGGAGCTGGCTGTCAATGAAGCAAACAAAAAAGGTCCCTTCTAAAGGTCTTTATTTACTACCCAATCTGTTTACAACGAGTGCGTTGTTTGCGGGTTTTTATGCCATTACAGGTGCGGTTAACGGGACGTTTGAAATAGCTGTTATTGCTATTTTTATTGCGATGGTGCTCGATGGTTTAGATGGCCGTGTGGCGAGAATGACCAATACACAGAGCGAATTTGGTGCGCAGTACGATAGCTTGGCGGACTTGGTTTCTTTTGGCGTTGCGCCAGCTATAGTTGCTTATGCATGGGGTTTATCATCTTTAGGTAAGTTTGGCTGGATGGTGGCTTTTGTGTATGCAACGTGTGGGGCGCTTCGGTTGGCCCGCTTTAATGTTCAACACAGCACTGCAGATAAACGCTACTTTCAAGGGCTTGCAAGCCCAGCGGCCGCGGCTTTAGTAGCCGGTTATATTTGGTTAATGGAAGACAACCAGCTATCAGGTTCAGCGGCAGTTTATGGCTTGTTGGCGGTTACGTTGTTTTCAGGGTTACTCATGGTGAGTAATATTCGTTACCACTCGTTTAAAGAATTAAACTTTACCGGCAAAGTTCCTTTTATTGTTGCGGTCATCGTTATGCTCGTTTTGGCGTTGGTTTATGCGGCGCCGCCGTTAGTACTGTTTATCGTCTGTTTAGCCTATGCCTTTTCGGGCATAGGGTTAACGGTTAGTTTGCTACGGCGTAAGAGGAAAGAAAAAAAGGCTGATAAGCCGGAATGAGTATTACTGCTAGTCGTTTGCAATACTTGGATGCTATTGGCGTGCAAGTTTGGGAAGAGCGAACGTCTACCTGTGAAGCAGTGCTCGTATCTACCGCAAAAATTGATAATAGTCAGGAGCTGGCTGAACCTTTGCCTAAGGCAGATTGGTTTATTGTGGGTGCGGGAGAAAGCTCACAGAAACAGCCGGGGAACAGCAAAGAAGCCGATTTATTGTCAAATATTTTATTGGCAGCAGGTATTGTGTCATCAGATATATATATAACAGCGGCAGGCAATACTTCAGATCAAGCTGGTTTAAGAGAGTTTGTGCGGGATGAAATTGAGCGCGTGCAACCTAATGTCATTTTAGTGTTTGGGGCAGATGATGCGCAGAGGTTACTAAGGACAAATGACAATATCGATAGGTTAAGGCAATCTGCACAAAAACTCGAAGGCATCTCCGCTCCTATTATTGTTAGTCATGGCCTCCAATATTTAATTGAGAACCCTCTAGCGAAAAGTGACACATGGATAGATGTTCAGCAAGCAAGTAAATTGGTCGGCCAAGAGTTAAAAGCAGCCGTTCAAGAAGCGTAATCGTGTCAGTGTTAGAACGTTTGAAAACATTGTTAGGTATCGCAGAAGAAAGGCCTTTGTATTTACGAGCGCTGAAGGCTACTGATATTCCTGCTGTGCTGATTATTGAGCGGAAGATGTACAGCTACCCATGGAGCGAGGAAATTTTCAGAGATTGCTTGAAAGTGGGCTACTCAAACTGGGCGTTTATTAAGGATGGTGAGTTCATTGGCTACGCTATTTTGTCTGTCGCTGTGGGAGAGGCTCATATCCTAAATATTTGTTTAGATTCCTCGTATAAAGGACAAGGCCTTGGGCAAAAATTTCTTGATGAGATACTTATAGTCGCAAAGGAAAAGCAAGTAAGCTGTGTTTTTTTGGAAGTTAGGCCGTCGAATATTGCTGCGGTTAATCTGTATAAAAAAACAGGCTTTAAGAAAATAGGGCAGCGTAAAAATTATTACCCTGCGCCAGATGGTAAAGAAGACGCGATAGTTTTTTCACTCGATATAGCTCTGGACTCAGATTAGTTCCATACAAGTTAGCCACGCGTTTCAAAAAGAATGTCTAAGGGTTATTTGCCAACATAGGCATTGCCGTATAATGCGAACTTATTATTATCAGTAGCTAATCATAATGCCTAACGAATTTAATAAACGCCGTACGTTCGCGATTATCTCCCACCCCGATGCGGGTAAAACCACCTTAACTGAAAAACTGTTGTTGTTCGGGGGCGCTATTCAAGTAGCCGGTTCAGTAAAAGGACGCAAAGCATCTCGCCATGCCACATCTGATTGGATGGAAATGGAAAAGGAACGCGGCATTTCTATTACCACTTCGGTGATGCAGTTTGAACATAACGGCAAGCTTCTTAATTTATTAGATACACCGGGGCACGAAGACTTTTCTGAAGATACCTACCGTACATTAACGGCTGTTGACTCAGCGCTCATGGTGATTGATTGCGCGAAAGGTGTAGAGGCCAGAACCATTAAATTAATGGAAGTGTGTCGTTTGCGTGATACGCCGATTATTACGTTTATTAATAAGCTGGATCGTGAAGGGCGGGATCCACTAGAGCTTATTGATGAAGTCGAATCAGTGTTGAAAATCGAATGCGCGCCAATGACATGGCCCATTGGTATGGGTAAACGCTTCAAAGGTGTTTATCATATTTATAAAGACGAAGTGCATGTCTTTAGTCCAACGCACGGCGGTAAGATTGCAACAGGCGACGTTTTTAAGGGCTTAGACGACCCTAAATTAAAAGACCTTTTAGGCGATGAGGGAGATGAGTTTTTTGAAGAACTAGAGCTTGTACGCGAAGCGAGTACGCCGTTCGATATTGAGGCGTATTTAGCCGGTAAGCAAACGCCTGTGTTCTTTGGTTCTGCGGTTAATAACTTTGGTGTGGGTGAGTTGTTAGATGCCTTTGCAGAGTACGCGCCTGTACCGCAAGCACGTAATGCTGTTGAACGCGAAGTGCAGCCATCAGAAGAAAAGTTTTCGGGATTTATCTTTAAAGTGCAGGCAAATATGGATCCTGCGCACCGTGACCGTATCGCGTTTATGCGAATTTGTTCGGGCGAATATACGCAAGGTATGAAAATGAACCATGTGCGTTTAGGCAAAAACATTCAGGTTGGCTATGCGATTACCTTTCAAGCGGATAGTCGAAAGAGTGTTGAGCACGCATCGGCTGGCGACATTATTGGCTTGCATAACCACGGGACGATTCAAGTTGGTGATACCTTTACTCAAGGCGAGAAATTGAAATTTGGCGGTATTCCTTATTTCGCCCCAGAGCTTTTCCGGAAAGCTATTTTGAAAGATCCGTTAAGAATGAAAGCGCTGCAAAAAGGCTTGAAGCAATTAACCGAAGAAGGGGCGACGCAGCTCTTTAAACCACTCAGGAATAATGATTTGATTCTTGGTGCAGTGGGTGTGTTGCAGTTTGAAGTAACGGCGCACAGGCTTAAAAGTGAATATAACGTTGAATGTGTTTACGATGCTGCGCCCATTACAACGGCGCGATGGGTGAGCTGTGACGACCAATTAAAGTTAGAAGAATTTAAAAAGAAAGCGTTTGATAATTTAGGCGAAGATGGTGGCGGCTATTTAGTGTACTTGGCAAAGAGCCGTGTTAACTTGTCTTTAACGCAGGAGCGCTGGCCAGAAATAACCTTTAGCTCAACGCGGGAATTGTAAAACGACGGGAGCAAAAAGATGGCTGAAAAAACGTACACAATAGATGCTTTAGAACTTGGGCCAATGGAGAACTTTGTTTATCTCATCCAAGATCATGCGAGTAAGCGAGCGGCCATTGTTGATCCCGCTTGGGATGCACCAAAAGCAATTGAACTGGCAAAAAGCAGGGGCTACAACATTACCGATATTCTATTAACGCACAGTCATCATGACCACATTAATGGTATCGATGATGTGCTGGGTTCTTTTGACGCGCAGTTACATTTATTAAAGGAAGAAGCCGATTTTTGGGGCGATAATGATGCAAAACCATCTTTGCATTATGGCGGTGACAATATTCAATTAGGCGATACAGCGATTAATATATTGCATACGCCGTGGCATACGCCAGGTTCTGCTTGTTACCACTTGGGTGACGACTTAATTACGGGTGACACCATGTTTGTTTTCGGTTGTGGGCGTTGTGATTTGGCGGGTGGTGACCCCGAAGTGATGTTTAAAACGTTAAATAAAATTCGCACGAATTTGCCAGCAGCTACCAATATACTCCCTGGTCATAATTATGCGGTCAAGAAAACAGCGACATTGGCAGAACAAGTTGCTGGTAATCCGTTTATGCAGCATCCTAATGTGAAAGACTTTGTTCAATATAGAATGAATACACCTAAACGTAAAACTCCGTATGAAGCTGAGCCAAATGCTCATTGCGGGCATGATCATTAAAATATTGATTATGGCGTAAAAAGTTTATTGTTTAGAGCTTTCTAAAATATAAATACGTTCAATGAGCGAGTTAAGTCCCTTATCTTTAAAACGTTGGCTATCTTCAATAATATCGATAGATTCTAAGCAACGAAGTTGGTGGTGGATAACAAATAGTTGATTCACTTCTTCGGGCGTTACTGCAAACGGCGGCCCATTCATTAACTGTTGATCGTAGTCTAGCGTTATTAATAATCGTTTGTGCGGATGTGGAAATAATTGTTCGAGCTTGTCGGCATATTGTTGTCGAATAAGCGGCGGTAGAGCAATTAACGATGCGCGGTCGTAAATAAGAGAGCAGTCCATAAAGTCGGCGGAGCGTAGTTGGAAAAAGTCACCGCAGAACAGCGTTATGTTGCCGTATTGATAGCGAGTAAGTCCGTGGTGTTCTTTAATGCTGGGCTCTAACTGCTGTTCGCTAAAGAAGTCTTCAATAGCTGTATTACTAAGCTCTACACCGATGACGTGCTTGCAGCGCTGGGATAGCCAGATTAAATCGAGAGATTTGCCGCATAAAGGCACGAAAATAGACTCAGTAGCTTTTGTTTCAAGTGTGGGCCAATAACGTACTAAAAAAGAGTTCGTGTCTTTTCGGTGAAAGCCAATTTCATTGAGCGCCCAACGCTCGTGCCAAAAGTCATTATTCATAAGTGGCAAAGAGTTGTGGATCTATTATATGGGAGCTGTTATCGGAGACTGAAATACTGATTTGTGGCATAAAAATTATGAATGTAGATAAAGGTAGGCTTTAAATATAGGCTGATTTTTTGAAAGCGCAGGCGTACCGACATTGTAAAGCAGTATATTTTAAATAAATTAAACCCATTTCGCTGTGTAGCAAATTTTTATTTGCTAACGGGGTTTTCGATGATGACGACCACTTGATTCCTGCCATTGGCTTTTGCTTGATACGTGCCTGCATCGGCTCGAGAAAATAAGCTGGCAATATCATCGGTGCTTTCTTCAAGAAACAGGCTGCTAACGCCAATACTAGCGGTGACTACAAGTCCGGCAGGCTTGCTTTGTTCAATCAGTTTTCTTAGTGCTTCGGCTTTGAGCTGTGCATCGTTGAGGTTGCAATGGGGTAATACAAGTACAAACTCTTCACCGCCAAAGCGGCAAGCAATATCTTCGTCTCGACAACTGTTGAGCAGCGTAGAGCCGATACTTTCTAGTACGGTATCGCCGGTTGCATGGCCTTTAGTGTCATTGATTATTTTGAATTTGTCTAAATCTACAACGAGCATGCTTAATGCATGTTGGTGACGGTGTGCTTCGTTAATTGATTTTGGACCAACTTCCATTAAGAAATGACGGTTAAATAAGCCGGTTAATTGATCCTTCATGGCTACTTCTTTAAAGTGCTTACGCTGCTTTTCAAGTTCGTCTAGTAATTTTTTGGTGGTCAGCAAGTTGAGCACACGCATTATCACTTCTTCTTGAATAATAGGTTTTGCAACATAGTCGTTAGCGCCGTTGCGCAATAGCTCTAGTTTTTGCTGGCTATCTCCCGTTGCAGAAATAGCTAAGATAGGAATGCTCTTATTGGCTTCGTCGCAGCGAATGGTTTGTACGACATCTAGGCCTGTCAGTGAGCCTTCAAGAAAAATATCGGTGAGCACTAAATCGTAATCATTTTGTGCGAATGATGTTAAAGCATTGTCGCCGCGAGCAAAGTGAGTTACTTGATGTCCCTGTGCTTCTAAACTTGCGGTTACGAGAGCCGATTGAGAAGGGCTGTCTTCTAAATATAAAATTTTTCCCGTTACCTGAGGCTCAAAGACTTTGTTGAATGCCTGTTGGGTGAGAAAAGAAGAAAACTTGGTGAGAGAGTTTTTATGAAATATCTCATTGGCACCCGCGCGAAGTGCATTTTCTAATGTTGAGTTATCCTCATTCGTGGTAATCATTACGATGGGGATGGTTTGAGTGTAGCCTTCGATAGCACGAATTTGTTGACAAAGCTCTACGCCAGACATATCACGTAGTTCCATGGCAACGCAAACGAGGTCAAACGTTGAGTACTCAACAAGATCTTTAGCCTCTTTACCCGTACGAACGAATAAAGAATTGCACTCGTGCTCCTCTAAAACCTGCTGAATAACCAATTGATAAACATTGGATGGTTCTACCACAAGGACTTTATAACTTTGCATAGTGGTTAATTACTTAAGAGTTTAATCATCGAACTTATAACCGACACGGAAGCCGCCCCAATGTCTACCACCAACAATAACAGGGGAGGAAACGTCGAACATGAGTTCGCCGGTATCGCGGCGATAAATTTGTAAAATGTACGGCTCCGTATTGCTGCCGCAATTTAGCCCTACGCGGTCACTAAATATGCGCTTTGTTCTGTTGCCGACTAAGTCAATTTTAGTGTCGCCAGTAAGTGGTTTTGAAAAGCAAAGATTATGGGTTGGGATATAGCCGTTATTATCAATGCCTACTGCGAGTACGAGAAAGTTGTTGTTTTCTAAAACAGCTTCTTGAATTGGTGGGAAAACAGTGTCCGTTAGCGTGTCAAATTGACTGCTAACTTTTTGTGGGTCGGTATTTGGGATGGGTTGATATTCACGGTCAAAAACCTGCTCATAGGTTGCTTGCCTTTTTTGCACAGCTAGCTCTAAGGCTGCGCCGAGCTCTTTTGCGCCTTGCTGTGCTATTTCAGCAGCTTTAACGTGTAAAGGGTGAGAAAGGCCATTAGATGAATCTTTGAGGTGGAAAATATGTGCAGTATCAATTAAGAAATTGACCTTCTGGTCCATGTTATTGGTGTTCGCCGCTAGCCGTTCAACCAATTGCGTGTTTTGTTGATTGATAGTGTCGATATTGGTAATGGCTGTGTTAGCTAAGCCAATGCCTGCGCTTTGTTCTTTTGTTGCTGTGGAAATTTCAGACATTAATTGGTTCGTTTCATCCATGCTTAGAACAATCTGAACCATTTGTTTTTGCACACTCGTTGCTACTTTTTGCCCGCCGGTGACAATTTCGCCCGATTCGGAAATGAGCTGCTTAATTTCTTTTGCAGCGTCGGCACTGCGTTGTGCTAAATTTCGAACTTCTGTGGCAACAACAGCAAAGCCTCGGCCGTGTTCGCCAGCCTGAGCGGCCTCAATAGCAGCGTTAAGCGATAATATATTAGTCTGAAAAGCAATTTCATTAATAACGGTGATAATGCCTTCAATCCGACTTGAGCTTTTCTTAACCGACTTCATGGCATCGACCATTTGATCTACATAGCCTTGCCCTTGTTGAACCAATGCATGCGTTGACTTTGCTAAGTCACTGGCGCGCGCTGCGTTGTCGGAATTTGCAATAACGGTAGATGAAAGCTCCTCCATGCTGGCGCTGGTTGACTCAAGTTCTGCTGATTGCTGTTGGGTTCGTTCGGATAACTCCATGTTATCAGTAGCAATTTCTGATGAAGCTTGGCCAATAATTTCACTGAAGTTAATGGTCTGGCTGAGAGCCTCGTTTAGGTTTGAGAAAGTCGTTTCAAGAGGGCCGCTAAACTGCCCAAGTGGGCTGTCGTGAATGGTCTTAATGTCAGCGTTAAAATTACAGTCAGCGAGAAGTAAAACGTCATCTAATAAGTTGTTTGCGCTTTGCTCAATCAACGAAAGGCAACCGTTGAAGAGTTCAGCGATGTCAGCGGCTTCATCATTGAGCAAGCTAGTGGTGAAGCGAGCGCTTAGGTCACCACTTGAAATGTCGCGAATCACATCGACCATTTGTTCTTTAATGCCACTAGAACCGTCTGCTACAGAAATAGAAACGGTATAACCGTTGTTTTCGCCCAGGGGCGAGAAGGTGAAGCAAAGTTGGTGCTCGGATAGTTGGACGCTAGCAGGAACACTGCCCGCCTCGATAGAGGTAAGGCCTAAATCACTGAGAGATAACGTAGTGAGTACGGTGCCGCCAGAAATTGCCTGCAAGGCATGTTGAGCCGCACGGTTAGCGTAAGTAATGGCTAGATTGTTATCCAGCGCTACAATAGCTTGCGGGCAATGATCTAGAATTTTCTGAAGTGTATTATCGTCCATATTTTAAATCTCACTAAAACTTCTTGTTGTACAGAGCTTTGTCGGCAGGGCTGGCTATTTATTGAGGGTTATTCGTTTTCCCATGTGAAAATAGCCGTTGCTTGCCTGCCGTTATCTGAATACTCAAGCGCATCGCAAATCTGTCTAATAAGCCTTATACCGCGACCACTACATTGTTCGTTATCTGTTACTTCAGAATAAACGGTCTTCTCGTCAAAGCCACGGCCAGTATCTTGGATACGAATCGTGAGTTCGCCGCCGTTGCCTTGAGGCCGGTGAGAAAACATAAGCTTAATATCGCCGTGATCTAAATTCTCAAGCCGCTCCTGTTTTAGCTCAAAGAACTTAGCGAAACCATCTGGGGTTTGTTTGAGCGCCGAATCTAGACCGAGTAAACCATGGTCGAGTGAGTTAACAAAAAGCTCAGTTACAATTAAAAAGATAGATTCACGGAAAGGTAATAGCCCCTGTATTTCCATTAAAGAATTCACCATGGCGGGCACAGGGTTTAAACGTTTTAGCGTGTTGCAATCCATTGTGGATGAGACCTTCCAGCTAGAAGGTTCCATCGAAACGGTTTTTTTGATTTCCTCGTGAATATCCCATTTGCCGTGATCAAAGTCGCATGTCAGCCTTACGAGCGTGATGTCGTCTTGTTGTCCCTGTTCGCCTTGATGTTTTTCAAGCGCATTAATAATCTTGTCAAAACTGTTTAAGCTGTCGTCCGTTGTTAGGCAGTTTGTGACGCCTTCAAAATCGAAAGGTTCGCCAGCGGCATTTTCTGTTTCAATGACGCCATCGGTAAACATAAATAAGCGATGGGAGCTGGTTACTTCAGTGTGGCTTTCGGTGAGATTTAGATCAGCGCTGGGGACAATTCCTAACGGCAAATTATTTGAAATTAAAGACTCAATTTCACCAGTCTTTTTATTAAAAAGGAAATGGTCGGGGAGTCCGCAAGTAATGCTGTTTAGGTTATGCGTTTCTCGATCCAGGCAAACCAATGTCGCGGCTAAAAACATATGAGGGGGTAGTAATTTATTGAGTTTGGTGTTGATTTCCTCTGTTATCTCGCGAATACCAAAACCTTTGGCTGTCATCCCGTAAAAGATTTCTGAAGCAGGGGCGGCGGCAACAGAGGCGGTAATACCGTGCCCAGTGAAGTCACCCAAGAGTACGTTTAACTTATTAGCGGGTGTGTAAGCGCACAAGAGTAAATCACCGTTAAACATCGCCATGGGTGACAGTTCGGAGCGAACATTAGGCGACTCCATATAGCCGGCCTTAACAATGTTTTCATACAGCATTGCAGCTGTTTCGTGCTCTTGGTCCTCAATGAGCTTAAAAGCTTCGATTTCCCTTTTTTGCTCTATTTGCTTGCTATAAAGCTCCTTTATTCGGAGGAGAGACCGTGTTTTTGCAGATAAAATAGTCGTGTTGAATGGTTTTTTAATGAAGTCATCGCCGCCAACATCAATGCACTCATTGAGGTATTGCTCGCTTGAGCCGCCAGTAATAAAAATGATGGGTATAAATTCGTCATCAAGTATTTCGCGAATAATACGTACAGAATTAATGCCGTCCATAACGGGCATTTCGATATCCATAAAAATGATATCTGGTCGGTGGTCATTAAATTTTGAGATAGCATCTTCACCGTCTTCCGCAGTGGTTACGCTATAACCTAGCTCTTCAAGCATGTGACTCAATAAGAGCCGTTGAGGCAAGCTGTCATCGACAACTAGTGCGCTAGACGGGGCAGATCCCGAGGTGTTCGAAGATGGGTTTGGAATCATAATATTTGGTCTTTAGGCTAATGTGAATAGTTGCCCAAAGTTAGCAATTTCTAATATTTTCTTCACTTCTGGTTTTGCGTTAATGAGTGATATGGCGTCTTTGCTATCTCCCATTTGGTTTTTGAGCATTAATAACATGCCCAATGCGGAGCTGTCGACGTAATCAGTTGTACGCATATCAACAACAACGCTATTGATATGATTGCTTGATATGGAGTCAATTGCTTCGCGAAAATCTTTATGGGCGGCAAAATCAAAGCGCCCCGAAATATTAATGGTAAGTTTAGTGCCTGAGATGCTAGAAGAAACGCTCATAATAAAAATCCTGTATTTTCTGTGACTAAAAAGCTGAACGCTAGGTTCTCTATGTATTGCGACGTAAGAGCTGTTTCAACGGTGTATTTCATTAAAGATTAGCAGAAAGTTTTTGTTTTACGTGCTTTTAACTAAAATAATTTTGTGACAGTTCTCTGTGGCTAAAAAGAAGCTTGGGTTGGCCGTGCAATTGTTTTTTTTCACGAAGGGTATGGAGGGTGAGGGGGGGTACGTTACTTCGGCTTAAAATTAAATGATTGAATTTTTTCAATGTTTTAATTAATGTTGACTATACTTCTGAAAAGCACGTTGATGGAATGAGTATGTCCAACCCAAACAGTAATTACTTTGTTGCCACGGCAACTATTGCCGCTAAACTTGATTATGCGACCAAAGTAGCACAGCGCTTGTCGTTAACAGCGAGTAATGCGCGTGCTTTAACATTACGGGCGGGGCAAAGTGCAGCTGGGTTTAGGCCGCTAACAGATGCTATTCACCGTTTATCAGACATTACTGTTAGCTCATCAAAAAAAATCAATACTATTGCTGCTTTATTGAGCAAAATGTCGGTGGAAAAATATCGCGCAGACAATGCCATTAAGCATTTTGACGCGGTTTATTTAAACTCGAAAGACAGTGCTTATATAGCCACATTGGATGAAGTTTATAAGCGTACGAAAGAGCGGCAAAAAAGCTTGATGACGGATTACCAGAAAAAAATCCAGCAATTAACTCAAGAGCTTGAAGCGGTAGAGGGTGAGTTACGGTCAGCGGCTGTTTTAAAAACCTTATGCCAGGTTGAAGCGTCACAAGCGGGTGCTTTGTATCAGGATGCGCTGAATAATGTGGCGGAAAACGTTGAAAGCATCGCATCAAAAATCAAAAAACAAATTGTATTTTCGCGGCGTCAAGTCGCTACATTACTGTAGGAATCAGAAGTGAAAGCACAAAAGCTATATGAGAGTAAGGACCATGCGTGGATTGTTTTTGGGCGTGATGTTGATAAGCCTGATGCGATTATTGATACCAATCAATATATGGTGGTGAGCAAAGACAATGCTTTGTTGATGGACCCAGGCGGCATTGAATTATTTTCGGCGATGCTGTCGGCGGTCATTAAAGAAGTGCCTGCGAATAAGATTACACACTTATTCGCTTCACACCAAGACCCAGATATTATTTCTTCGCTAGGGCTTTGGGATTTGGCGCTAACAGAATCAACGCTTCATTCCCCGTGGTTGTGGGAAGGTTTTATTCGCCACTTTGGGATGCAAAATATCAAATACGACGGCATACCGGATGAAGGAAGCAGATTGAAGTTAGACGATGTAAGTTTGGAGTTTATTCCTGCGCATTACTTGCATTCGTCAGGTAATTTTAATGTGTACGACCCTAAGGCGAAAATCTTAATGTCGGGCGATATCGGGGCTGCATTAGAAGAGGCTGATGCGCCGATGTTTGTGGAAGATTTTGATGGACACGTGCAAAAAATGAAAATGTTCCATCAGCGATGGATGCCATCTAATAAAGCAAAGAATGATTGGGTGCGGCGTGTGCGTGCATTAGATATAGAAATGATGTGTCCACAGCATGGCCGTATTTTCAAAGGCGATGATGTGAAGAGATTTCTGGATTGGTTTGAAGCATTAGAAGTTGGTTTAACCATGGATAAGCACTAATATGCATTTTTTGGCTTAGTTGGGGTAAAGTTTTTTTGATTTAGGGCGATAGGTAAGAGGAAGGCGCTTTATTGTCCAAAAAAACAAATATTTTTAAAATACCTGCTAGTGTTAATAGTGGAAGAAAGAGGCGGTACAAATAGAGAACTTCTTATACTCTAAAAGCTGCCTAGAGAAAATTTAACGTATCATCATGGTGTCGTAAATTATGGATATAAAACTTCAAAACCAGTTGGGTATACAGGTGGTTAGTGACTTGAAAGCAGAGTTAGAGTCTGCCGTGGCCGCTGGAGATAGTGTGGTGTTGGACGCATCGGAAGTGGAAAGCGTAGATACAGCAGGGTTGCAATTATTAGTTGCTTTTGTGCAGCATGCGGCGTTGAAAAAGTGTGAATTTGAGTGGCGCGCGCCAAGCGACGCGTTTCTTGAAATAGCGAAATTAATGGGACTGTCTGACGCGTTACAAGTGTAAGTGTTGATGGGTTTATATAGATAAATGAACAAAAATTTTAAAGTGAAAGGGGATAGTGTATGGCTCGAATACTTGTAGTGGATGACTCCGCTTCAATGCGCCAAATGGTAACGTTTACCTTGAAAGGCGATGGGCATGAAGTAGTTGAAGCAGAAGACGGGGTGGTGGCGCTGGCATGTGCTAAAGCGGATAGTTTTCAAGCGGTTATTACGGACGTTAACATGCCGAATATGGATGGTATTACGTTAACAAGAGAGCTACGTGCGCTGCCTAATTATCGTTTCATTCCTATTTTAACGCTAACGACAGAAGCATCGACAGAGAAAAAGATGGCAGGTAAAGCGGCGGGTGCGACGGGCTGGTTGGTGAAGCCATTTAATCCAGATCAGCTTCTTGCGACTGTAAAAAAAGTATTGGGGTAAGGTTATGTCTATTGATATGTCGCAATTTCATGAAGCTTTTTTTGAGGAAAGTTTTGAAGGCCTAGAAATCATGGAGTCCGAGTTATTGGATCTTGATGTAGGTGAAGGCGATGTAGAAATAATCAATACTATTTTCCGTGCGGCGCACTCAATTAAAGGCGGTGCTGGAACGTTTGGTTTTATGAATGTGTCAGAATTCACCCACGTGATGGAAACATTGCTGGATGAAATGCGTGATGGCTCAAGAGAGGTAACGCAGTTTGCGGTTGATTCGTTGTTGCAATCGGTTGATGTTTTGAGAACGATGCTGGAAGCAGCAAGAGACAAGACGGATGTAGATGAGGTGATGGTTGCAGAACGCTACGCTGTACTTGAAGGGATATTAAAAAGCGAAGGCGATGATGAAGGTGCGACTGATGAGCCTGAGAAAACAGGTGGTGAGCAAAGTTGGAAGATAGATTTCGCACCGCACCCTGATTTACTAATGGCGGGTAATAACCCTGTCCGCATGTTTAAGGCATTGCAAGAGCTAGGGGAATTAAGCGCGGTTGCCAATTTAGATAAAATGCAGCCGTTCACAGAAGCAACCCCCGAAGATTTATATTTAGCGTGGGAACTAACATTAACAGGCGATGTTTCGGAAGCGGATATTGCTGAGGTCTTTGAATGGGTTGAAGACGAGTGTGACTTAGCGATTACGTCGCTGGGTGGGGAAAATGAGGCGGTTTCGGAACCAGTTCCTGCTCCAGCACAACAAGCCGTAGCGCCTACAGCTGCTCCGGTAGCGGCTGTTAAAGCAAAAGCGCCATCCAAACCCAAACCCAAACCTAAGAAAGCGCCTGAAGCTGCGTCTATTCGTGTGGGTATCGATAAGGTGGATGAAATTATCAACTTAGTGGGTGAGTTAGTGATCACTCAATCCATGTTAGATCAGGCAGGCGAAGATTTAGAGGCTATCGCTGATAGTGCGTCGGGTGATGACAGCGAGTCGAAAAAAGCAAATGCTGAAATTTTGTTGCGGTTAAGCAAAGGACTGGCCCAATTAGAGCGCAATACACGTGAGTTACAGGAAGGGGTGATGCGTATTCGCATGCTTCCCATCAGTTTTGTATTTAGCCGAATGCCAAGGTTGGTTCATGATTTATCAAGCAAGCTTAATAAGAAAATTGAATTAGTCGTTTAGGGTGAGGAAACAGAGCTAGATAAAACGGTGATGGAGAATATTGGTGACCCCATGGTTCATCTGGTCAGAAATGCGTTAGATCACGGTGTTGAAACGCCAGATATCAGGGTCGCTGCCGGCAAGCCTGAAATGGGCACGTTGAATTTAAATGCCTTCCACCAAGGTGGAAACATCATCATAGAAATTAAAGATGATGGTGCGGGCGTCAATAAAGCAAAAGTTCTGGCTAAGGCGATAGAAAAAGGCTTGGTGTCAGAAGATGATGATTTAAGTGATCACGATATTAATAACCTTATCTTTGCCCCAGGCTTTTCAACCGCGGATGTTGTGAGCGATGTATCAGGTCGTGGTGTGGGTATGGATGTGGTTAAAACCAGTATCACTAAGTTGGGCGGCACTGTTTCGGTTGCATCAGAAGAGGGCAAAGGTTCTACTTTTACCATTCGCCTCCCCTTAACACTAGCCATTTTAGATGGTCAATTGGTAACGGTTGGCAACGAATCATATGTTATTCCGCTTATTACCATTATTGAATCGTTGCAGGTTGATCGTAAGTACATTAATCAGGTGGCTGGTAAAGCAGAAGTTTATAAATTACGCGAACACTATATTCCCATTATTAGGTCCCGTGCGGTCTTCGGTTTAAAAGATGATAGGCGTGATTTGCATGATGCGCTGATGGTGGTCGTTGAAGTAGATGGCGCGCCTGCTGGTATTATTGTGGATGACTTGCAAGGGCAGCAACAAGTTGTGATTAAAAGCTTAGAAACGAACTATAGAAAAGTAGAAACGATGTCGGGAGCGACTATTTTAGGCGACGGAACGGTTGCGCTTATTTGGGATGTTAATGGCATGGTGAATGTGCATAAGCGAAAATTAAATAGTAACGCCATCAAGGCTTAGAAAATGCTTCTTGATCAGGCAAAAAGAGCAGTTATAGGAGAAAAAGAATGAGTACCTCAGACCCAACTAGCGGCGATATCGTCTCAAGTGAGAACATGAATCAGAATCAATATCTAACCTTTTTGCTAGGGGAAGAGGAATATGGTGTTGATATATTAAGGGTTCAAGAAATTAGAGGCTGGGACTCAGTAACGACTATTCCCAATTCGCCTGCGTTTATTAAAGGTGTTATTAACTTGCGTGGCACGATTGTGTCCATCTTGGATTTACGTGAACGATTCGGTATAGAAAGTGTTGAATACGATGACTTAACTGTCGTAGTGGTTCTTCGTGTTAAAAGTGAAGACAGCGACAAAGACCGCATTATGGGCGTGGTTGTGGATGCGGTTTCTGAGGTGTACCACATTAGTGAAGAGGAGCTAAAAGATGCACCGGATCTAGGTTATGCCATCAATATGGACTATATGAAAGGCATGGCAACCATTGATGACAAGATGATTATTGTATTAGATATCGACCACCTTATGAGTTTGAAGGATATCGATGCGATGGAAAAATCAGGCAAAGCATTAACGGAGGACTAATTCGGCATGCGTACTTTTGCGGTTTTAAATCAAAAAGGTGGCGTGGGTAAAACCACAACAGCTATTAATTTAGCGCATGCAATGGCGCTGCGCGGACATAAAGTGACCGCAATTGATATGGACCCGCAGAACCACTTAACAGCTGGCTTGGGTGAAGAGCAGCATCCGCAGTCGGGTATTGACGAGGTATTGCTTGGCGAATCGACCTTCGCCGAAATGCGTATAAATGCACGCGAAAATTTAAAATTAATGCCAGCAGGAACACGGTTGTCAGAAGTTGAGCAAAGCGTACGTGGCATTAAAGGCGGTCACTTGTTGGCTGATGAGGTTAAAAAGCTACGGCAAGACTTCGTGTTTATAGATTGTCCGCCTTCATCAGGTATTTTATCCATGAACGCTATTTTGGCCGCTAAAGAGATCATTATTCCTGTGTCGAGTGATTACTTGGCATTGCATGGGATGTCCCGTTTGATGGGGATTCTTAAACATGTTGAAGGTCGTTTAAATCATAAAATGAAAGTATGGGTCGTATTGACTCGCTTTCATAGTCGTCGACGTTTGTCGAATGAAGTTCGAGATAAATTAGTCAGTTATTTTACAGACAGTGTATTGGTAACGCCTGTTCGGGAGGCTGTTGCTTTAGCGGAGAGCCCAAGTTATGGGCAGACAATTTTTGAATACCAAAAACGCAGTAATGGAGCGATTGATTACAGCAACCTAGCGGAAGATTTGCTAAACGGGAGAACGTTATGATGAATACATCCAGAATGCAAAAAAGGAAACAAAGCGGCCAGCAACACAGCCTTCCTAAAAGCGGGAAAAATAAGCACCTAGATAGAAAATCAAACTTTATAAGCATGAGTGAGGCGCGCCAAATAGCCGAGCACGTGTTCTCAGGTATTGCTTGGAGCGGTTAATGGAAAACGGGGACAGAAATGACGGATAAGAAGGGTAAAAAAGATAAGTCGTTGGGATTTGACCCTTTGGCTTGGATGGATGACGATGCCACGGCAGATGAGGCGCCTAAGCCGAAGCCAACGGTTAAAAAAGTTAAGCCTAAAGTAGCGGCCAAAGCAAAGGTGGTTAAAAAGGGAAAGGTTAAGCCATATGTGTCTGAATTAGGCTTAGATGTTGAAACGCTAGAAAGCAGTTTTGTGTTATTAGCGCCTGTTGCAGAGGACATGATTAACCAGTTCTATACCAATTTATTTGAGCAGTACCCCGGCGTTATCCCCTTATTTGAGAACACGACTCAAAAGCAGCAAGTCCAAAAGTTGTTAGGGGCCATTAAGTTAACGATAGAAAACTTACGTAACCCCGATAAGCTCGTGCCTGTTTTAGTGGCGATGGGTGAACGGCATCAAGGATATGGGGCAGAAGCGGCGCATTATCAAGCTGTGGCAGAAACCTTATTAGGCGTTATGGAAGAATACGCCGGAGACAAATGGACGCAACAAATAAATGACGCTTGGACGGGAGCGTTAAACCTAATCGCAGACACTATGTTGGGCGCATACAAAAAAGAAGAGGGCAGTGCAATGAGTAAAGAACAATTAGCAGAGCTAAAGTATTTAAAGGCAGCAGTACAAGGTGCGCAAACTAACCTCATGATGTGTGATGCTGATTTAAACATCACCTATGCGAATGATGCGGTGATAGACATGCTACAAAATCGTGTTGATGTATTGCGCGAAATTTGGCCAAGCATAGACCCGCAAAATCTCATTGGTGAGTGCATTGATAGCTTCCATAAAAATCCAGCACATCAACGTGCATTACTAGCCGATAAAAATCGTTTGCCAGCAGAGGCTGAAATTCAGCTAGGCGATATAACGTTTAAAGTTAAGGCCTCGTTCGTAGAGGGCGAGGATGGTAACTACGCAGGCAACATGGTTGAGTGGCAAGACTTAACTGAGCAAAAAGTAAAAGAGCTCGAAGTGGCGCGTTTGCAATCAGCCGTTGATAGCGCACAAACTAACTTGATGATGTGTGATGCCGACTTAAACATTACATACGCCAACGAGGCAGTTATTGGAATGCTGGCGCATCGTGTGAATGAATTGCGTACTATTTGGCCGGGTATGGATCCAGAGAATCTTATCGGAACATGTATTGACGGGTTTCACAAAAACCCAGCGCATCAGCGAGCTTTATTGTCAGACAAATCACGTTTGCCAGCGCAAGCTGAGATTGAGGTGGCTGGCTTAACATTTTCCGTAAACGCAAGTTACATAGAAAGCCCCGACGGTGAGTACATGGGTAATATGGTTGAGTGGCAAGATTTAACCGAGCAAAAAGAAAAAGAACGTGAAGTGGCGCGTTTACAATCAGGGCTTGATAGCGCAGAAACAAATATCATGATGTGTGATAACGACTTGAATATTATTTACGCCAATGATGCGGTGGTGGCTATGTTGCAAAAGCGCGTGCATGAGTTACGTGAGATTTGGCCAACGCTTGATCCGCAAAACTTAATTGGTGCGTGTATTGATGGTTTCCATAAAAACCCAGCACATCAGAGGGCGTTGTTATCGGATAAATCGCGTTTACCGGCGAAAGCAGAAATTAATGTAGCAGGCTTAACATTTTCCGTAAATGCGAGTTACATAGAAAGCCCAGATGGTGAGTACATGGGCAATATGGTTGAGTGGCAAGATTTAACTGAAGAAAAAGATGCCGAGAGTCAAATACAACGAATTATTGCCGCAGCGGCAGCAGGGCAGTTAGATGAGCGAATTGATCACGCCACATACAATGGCGGCATAAAGTCTATAGCAGAAGGGGTTAATGACTTGGTTGACACTTTTGCGGCGCCTATTCGTTCTGTTGCGGGTGTGATGGATGAGTTGTCAAAAGGTAACTTAGATATCAGAGCCGATGGGGAATACAGTGGTGAACTCGAAGAGTTAATGCGCTCGGTCAATGCAACTATTGATAAGTTACAAGAGTCGATTAGCTCAATCAGTACCGCCTCTAGCAATATCAGCGTAGCGACTAGTGAAATTGCAACAGGTAATGCGGACTTGAGTAATAGAACTGAGCAGCAAGCATCTGAGCTTGAGGAAACAGCGGCCAGTGTTGAAGAGTTAACCAGCACCGTTCAACAAAGTGCGGCAAACTCAAAACGCGCAAACGATCTAGCAGAAGGTGCGAGCGCGCAGGCTGAAAAAGGCGGTAATGTTGTGAAAGAGGCAGTGGTCGCTATGAGTGAAATCAACTCAGCGAGTAAGAAAATTGCCGACATTATTGGTGTGATTGATGAGATAGCATTCCAAACAAACTTGTTAGCGTTGAATGCGGCTGTTGAAGCGGCCAGAGCGGGTGAACAAGGGCGTGGCTTTGCAGTTGTGGCTAGTGAGGTAAGGAACTTAGCGCAACGAAGTGCGGGCGCAGCCAAAGAAATTAAACAGCTAATTAATGACAGTGTTGAGAAGGTAAGTGAAGGTAGCAAATTAGTCGATGAGTCGGGTGATATGTTGGCCCAAATTGTCACATCAGTACAAGAAGTGAGTGGGTTAATTGCAGAGATCGCATCTGCGAGTGCAGAGCAAGCGGCAGGTATTGAGCAAGTTAATTCAGCGGTGACAAATTTGGATTCGGTTACACAACAAAATGCTGCTCTAGTTGAAGAAGCATCGGCCGCGGCAATGTCGTTGCAAGATCAAGCCGGTACGTTAGATACGGCAACATCGTTTTTTACACTTCCCGCGACGATGGTGTCTGTAGCTCCAGCGCCAAGAGCTCCAACAGCAGCTTTTGCTCCAGCGGCGGCGCCAAGACCAGCGCCAGTAAGACCTGCGGTTGCCCGAGCCCCAGCCCCAGCCCCAGCCGCCGCAAGACCAGCGCCAATACGTCCTGCAGCAGATGATGATGAATGGGATGAGTTCTAGATAGAGCTGAAGTTTGATTGCTTTAAAGCAATGGCGAAGTAAAAATAGTGTGAGAGGCTTAGAAAATTTCCAGATAACTTGTTTTTTGTATTAACGAGTTATCTGGTGTTTTTTATCCTAGAAAAGGAATGGAGAGGGAAGTGGTTGCACCGATAAAGCCCGATAAAAAGAGGGAGTTTGAATTTACTGCGAAGGCATTTGATCAAATACGTTCGCTAGTAAAAGAGAAAACAGGCATTGTTCTTTCTGATGGAAAACAAGATATGGTATATGGCCGGTTAACACGCCGCTTGCGCGCGCTGGATCTACCGAATTTTGAGAGCTATATCCAAATTGTTAAAAGTGGACATGAAGAAGAACTCATTAACTTGGTTAATGCGATTACGACAAACTTAACGTCATTTTTTAGAGAAGAGCACCATTTTGGTTATTTGAGAAATACAGTGTTTCCTGCGTTGATGGAGAAAAATGCAGCAACGCGAAAAATTAGAATTTGGAGCGCAGGTTGTTCAACAGGTGAAGAGCCATACAGTATCGCCATGACGGTACGAGAGTTTTTCCCTTGGGATAGTGACTGGGATGTAAAAATTATCGCAACCGACTTAGACTCTAATGTGGTCAATACGGGAAAAAAAGGCGTGTACCAGTTATCCCGTGTTGAAGGTGTATCAAACGAATATAAGAAGCGTTGGATGCGGCGCGGTAAGGGCGACAAGTCAGACTTTGTAAAAATGAATGCAGAGTTGCAAGATTTAATTACGTTTAAGCAATTAAATTTATTAGAAGGTTGGCCTTTAAAAGGGCCGGTGGATATTATTTTTTGCCGTAATGTGGTGATTTATTTCGACAAAGATACGCAGCGAGTGTTGTTCGATCGCTATGCGGATATGTTGGCGCCTGATGGGCATTTATTTATAGGGCATTCTGAGAACATGTTCAATGTTTGTGACCGGTTTGAGTCGTTAGGCCATACCATTTACGCAAAGAAGTTTTAATTAGGTGGCGGTTACGAGTATAAAACCAGCGCATATGCCTGAGGCATTGCCTGGATTTGAGGATATAAATCGTTATTGGGATACAAGCCATGGGCATTATTCGGCAAAAATTTTGCCCGGACAGTATTACGTTAGTCAAAATGATGAGTTGATTGCCACTGTGTTAGGTTCGTGTATTTCCGTTTGTGCATATGACCGAGTTGCGGGTATTGGTGGCATGAATCACTTTATGTTGCCGCTGTATACAGATAGTCATAAGGCGGCATGGGGTCAAACGGTGATTAGTGCGGAAACTCGATACGGTAACTTTGCGATGGAGCACATGATTAATGACATTATCAAACATGGCGGTGTTAAAAGTCGTTTAGAGATAAAGGTTATTGGTGGTGGCAGGGTCATGGAAAAGATGACAGATGTTGGTTTAAGAAATATTTCATTTATTTACGACTATATTGCCAATGAACGGCTGAAACTAGTGTCGGAAGATGTGGGGGATAAGTACCCGCGCAAAGTATTGTTTCATGTAAAGACAGGGAAAGTTAAAGTGAGAAAATTGAGGAAAGTAAATAACTCGACATTACTTCAACGTGATGAAGAGTACATCAGTAAGCTTAATAGCTCGGAATTGGACGGGTCAGTTGACCTGTTTTAGACGGTTGGGATAAGTAAAATGGTAACAGGTAAAAAAATACGCTTATTGATCGTGGACGATTCGGCTATTGTTCGACAGGTGCTGACGGAAATTTTCTCAGCAACGGATGACATCGAAGTTGTGGGTACAGCAATAGACCCTTTGATTGCTAGAGATAAAATTAAGGTGCTACGGCCCGATGTTTTAACGTTAGATATTGAGATGCCAAGAATGGACGGTATTACGTTTCTTGGTAATTTGATGCGCCTTCGCCCTATGCCGGTGGTGATGATTTCAACACTCACCGAGAAGGGCGCGGAGGTAACATTTAAGGCTTTAGAGCTTGGTGCTGTAGACTTTGTTGCCAAGCCAAAGGTTAATATAAAAACAGAGTTGGCTAAATATTCAGCTGAGGTTTGTGACAAAGTTCGTACGGCTGCTAAGGCACGAATTCGTGGTGCAGATTTAGTAACAAGAAAAGCGGAGTCACAAAGGTTGGCGCCGGTTGTACGTAGAAATAACCGGCAGATTATAGCAATTGGTTCTTCTACAGGGGGTACTGAAGCGATAAAAGATATATTGGTGAAACTCCCTGTCGATTCGCCGCCTATCGTTATTACCCAACATATTCCAAAGTCATTCAGTGGGCCATTCGCTAGGCGATTGGACGGGATCTGTGATTTAACTGTTCATGAAGCGCAAACTGGGATGCTAATTGAGCCAGGTCATGTGTACGTTGCACCGGGTGATGGACATTTAATTATTATGAAGAGAGGCGCGCGTTATACCTGTGTGATTAATGATGGGCCACCAGTGAATAGACATAAGCCCTCGGTTGATGTGATGTTTCGTTCTTTGCTTGAATGTGCGGCAAAAGATGTGTTGGCTGTTATGCTTACGGGTATGGGTAATGATGGCTCTGCCGGTATGTTGGAGTTATTACAAGCCGGCGCGAAAACGACTGCGCAAGATGAGGCTTCAAGCGTTGTATGGGGTATGCCCGGTAGCGCAGTTAAGTTGTCGGCTGTTCAGTCGATTATTTCATTAAGTAATATGGCTGAGCACTTAGTAGGCCAATATGAGTAATGTTGGATTGTGCTTAAATATTAAAGAATATGCGTATCTAGTCGACAATAAGGTTAGGCGCAAATAGGGTTAGGAGTAATTAAGTGACAGAACAAAGAAGTTTTATAGGGCAATTTTGGCCTGCTTTATTAGTGAGTGTTTTGGCCATGGGGGCAAGTTTGTTTTTGCCATCAGCAACGCCATTTCTAGCGTTAATATTAGTTGTTGTAACAACGCTTGCGTGGCTTGCAGTTGGTTTTATGTCCAGCAGCACGACTCCGGACGTGCAAGAGATGGCTGTTGTTGAGCAGAAAGCTCCCGTTGCGTCAGATATAGACCAAGAAATTAGTGGTTTATTGGATGATATAAGTTTAATTGTCAGTGAAGAGCTGTCTCGTGCGCAGCAAGAGGTCGCAAGAATCAGGCGGCTGTTGGGTGATGCCATCGTACAGTTGAGCAATGGCTTTAACGGTATGAATGAGCATGCGCAATTGCAAGAGCGTGAGATATCGAGTGTTATGAGTAGTATGGCGGGTGCTGAGGGTGATGATGCGAAGCTGGATTTCTCTACTTTTGTTGACGAAACAAATACCACCTTAAATTATTTCGTAGAGAATATATTAACTATTAGTCAGCAGAGCATGGAGATGGTGGGCAATGTCGATGATATCTCAAAAAATATGGACGAAATTCACGAGCTGCTGAAAAACGTAACGGGTATTGCCGACCAAACGAATTTACTTGCACTAAACGCCGCCATTGAAGCCGCGCGTGCTGGTGAACACGGTAGAGGTTTTGCTGTGGTGGCCGATGAGGTTCGTAAACTTTCCACCGGGTCTGCCGAAACAGTCGACCAAATTAGAGCGGTTATTGTTCAATCTCGAGGTAACATCAGTGCGGCGGTTGATAAAATAGGTCAAATGGCATCTAAAGACATGAACGTGGCGATGGAATCGAAACAGCGTGTTAATGAAATGATGGGTGAAATTGGCGAAATGAATGGCATTATCGAAGACAAACTGCAGGTTATTAAAGGTATTACAGCAGAGATAAATAATGATGTGAGCATGGCGGTTCGAGGCTTGCAATTCGAAGATATGATTAGCCAATTAACGCAGCATATTGAAACAACTTGCGAGCAAGTGTCACCATTCATCACACAAGTATCTAATGTTTATAAAAGTGACGATGCATCTAGTAATACCATTGCTAGGGTCAAAAACTTGCGTGAACAACTACAGAGAATACGCAGCGAAACCTGTGCAGTTAAGCATGAGGCAGTGGAGCAGAATTCAATGTCAGAAGGGGAAATTGACCTTTTCTAACAGTTTTCTGCCGTTGTCATTGTTGATTAATAGCTGCTTTTAAGAACGTAATAATATTATCGAGAGGGATGTCTTGATTATCGCTATCCGTTCTTGCGCGGTACTCAACCATACCATTTTCTAGTCCACGATCGCCGAGCACAACACGGTGAGGGATGCCGATTAGCTCCATGTCGGAGAACATAAAGCCAGGGCGAACCTTTCGATCATCGAAGAGTACGTCAAAACCAGCTTCTGTTAGCTCAATATAAAGCTTTTCAGTGGCGGATTTTAGTCGTTCGGACTTATGCATATTCATTGGTAATAAAGCTACTTGAAAAGGCGCTAACGCCGTCGGCCAAATAATACCTTTGTCATCATGATTTTGCTCAATAGCCGCAGCAATTACACGGGTAATACCAATGCCGTAACAGCCCATCGTCATAACTTTATTTTTTCCATTTTCATCTAAAACAGACACGTTCATTGCTTGGCTGTATTTAGTGCCTAGTTGGAAAATATGACCTACTTCAATGCCGCGAGCGAGGGTAAGTGTGCCCTTTCCATCAGGGCTAGCATCGCCTTCAACGACTTGCCGAATGTCTATAATGGAATTAGATTCAGGTAAGTCACGGCCCCAATTTACATTGCGGTAATGCATGTCATTTTCATTAGCTCCACAGGTGAAGTTGGCCATAACAGCGGCACTGCGGTCGACGATAATAGGAATATCCAGACCAATAGGGCCAATAAATCCTGCGTTGCAACCAGCGACTTTTTGAATATCCTCGTCGCTTGCCATGGTGAGAGGGGTCAAAACGCCATCAAGTTTTTCAACCTTTATTTCGTTGAGCGTATGGTCCCCACGCAGTAGGAGTGCGATAACCGAATCGTCGTCACCTTTAACTAATAAAGTTTTCAAGCATTGGCTTGTTGGGATGTTAAAAAATGTACTAATGTCTTCGATGCTGCGTTGGTTTGGTGTTGATTCTTTCGATAGAACTTCACTTGCATCAGCTCTCGGTTCGGTAGGTGCTAGTGCCTCTGCCTTTTCAACATTGGCTGCATATTGGCTTTCGGTGGAAAATGCGATAGCGTCTTCACCTGAATCAGCCAGTACGTGAAATTCATGCGATGCGTTGCCGCCGATAGAGCCAGTATCAGCAAGAACGGGCCTGAAGTTCAAGCCTAAGCGCGTAAAAATATTGGTGTACGCTTGAAACATGCGATCGTACGTTTGTTGTAGTGATTCATCGCTAAGGTGAAAAGAGTAAGCGTCTTTCATAATGAACTCACGTGAGCGCATAATGCCGAAGCGAGGGCGAATTTCATCGCGAAATTTGGTTTGAATTTGGTAGTAATTAAGCGGTAATTGCTTGTAGCTTTTTATTTCATTACGTGCCAGTTCGGTAATAATTTCTTCATGTGTAGGGCCTAAGCAAAACTCGCGACCATGGCGATCTTTTAAACGGGCCAATTCTGGGCCGTACTGTTCCCAGCGACCAGACTCTTGCCATAATTCTGAAGGTTGCACGACGGGCATCAGTACTTCTAGCGCGCCAGCATTGTTCATTTCTTCCCGAACAATCGCTTGAGCTTTCTGTAATACGCGAACACCTAACGGCAACCAGTTATATAAGCCAGCGGCCAATTTTCGAACAAGCCCTGCACGGATCATCAGTTGATGGCTGGCGATTTCGGCGTCGGATGGGGTTTCTTTTACGGTATTAAGAGGGAATTGGCTTGTGCGCATAAGTGTTTACTTGTTTTAACGTATGTTGAATGACGGACGTTATTTTACGCTGAAAATATCACCTTACATAGTGGTTAGCGAGGGAAAGGCTATATAAGTCAATGTATTGTAAATTAACTAAAATTTTGGGAGTCTATTTTGCTATAGTTCTGCCTGCGTTTAGTGGTACTAAAACTATAAAATTATAGAGGGGAATGTATATGGAATTTAAAAAATTAGCATTGGCTGCAGCGATTATTGCCGGCTTATCAACGCAAGCGCAAGCGGGCTCAGAACTTTCAACTTTATTAATGTTGTTGCATGAAAATGGCACAATTACGACAGAGCAGTACAAGCGTGTTTTAGCTGAAGCGAACGCCACAGAGCAAAAGAATGTCGCTGAGAAGCAAGAGCTACAAGCGGCACTGGATGAAGCTACTAACGTAAAAGTGAGCGTTGGGAAAGGTGGCTTAGCGGTTAAAACACGTGACGGTAGCTTTACAACGAAAATTGGTGGTCGCATGCAGCTAGATTCTGGATGGTATGGTGAAGATCGAAGCGGCTCTGGAAGTACATTAGGTGATGGTACGGAGTTGCGTCGTGCAAGGTTGTATATGAAAGGCACTATTTATAATGACTGGTTCTACAAATTTGAATATGACTTCGCAAATAACTCCTCGAGTGGGACGACAGCTAAGGGTATTACTGATATTTGGTTGGGTTATAACGGGTTTGATTTTGAAGGTCTAAGCGTAAAGGTGGGTCACTTTAGAGACCCTTTTATGCTGCAAGATGCGGTGAGTGACAACAATACGCAATTCACTGAAAGGGCGTCTATCGATGCATTTACTGCGGGTCGCCATATTGGCGCTATGGCCAGCATAGACCGTAAGCATTGGACTGCCGCATTGGGGGTCTTTGGCGAAAGCGCGAGCAAATCTGGAGGGAGTGATGATGAAGGTTGGGGAACTGCGGGCCGCGTCACTTGGATGCCTATTAATGAAAAAGGTTCGTTGATTCATTTGGGTCTGGCGGCGGATTATAGAAGTACTCGTAGTAATGATGTTCGTTTCAAACAGCAACCGGAAACACATGTAACAGGTGTTAACTTTGTTGATACGGGTACATTGACTGATGTGGATAACTACTTAACATTAGGTGCGGAATTGGCGGTTGTTCAAGGCCGTTTTTCTGGTCAAACTGAATATGTCAGAGTGAAGCTGGATCGTGATACAGCCAGTGACCCAACGTTTGATGGTTGGTATGCACAAGCGGGTTGGTTTTTAACGAACGATACACGCCCATACTCGTTTAAAGGCGCCAAATTCAAAGGGGTGAAGCCTAAAAGCATTGTCGGTAAAGGTGGCATTGGTGCCTGGGAAGTCGCGCTACGCTACAGTACTATCGACTTAAATGATGGCGGTATAGTTGGTGGTGAAATGGACAACTTAACATTGGGTTTGAATTGGTATCCGACAGCTGGCTTACGCGTTTCTGCTAACTATATAAAAATGTTAGAAATGGATAGAGAAGGAAGTGAGCTCGATAATGAAGAGGCGGATATTATGCAACTTCGCGGTCAATGGGCGTTTTAAAACCGTTTAAATGACAACAAAGGCACGATTACTGTGCCTTTGTTTTAACCATATAAATAAGGAAGTTACATGAAAAGGTTAGCCCATAGGCTGTTCGGGTTGGTTACAGGCGCGTTGTTATTAATTGCTCAAAATAGTTGGGCGACAGACGTGCTAAGAATGTCGACAACGACAAGTACCGAAAACTCAGGGTTATTGACGGTATTGAACCCAGCATTTGAAGTGAAATACGATATTAAGCTTGAGGTAATTGCGGTTGGTACAGGCAAAGCGTTAAAAATGGGTGGTCAAGGTGATGTAGATGTAGTGTTTGTGCACGCGCCAAGTGCGGAGTTGAAATATGTAAAGGCAGGTGACTTTATCGACCGTGCAGCAGTGATGCATAACGATTTTGTTATCGTTGGTCCAAAAGGCGACCCGGCAAAACTTTCTACAGCTGGAACAGCAAAGGAAGCGTTGTATAAAATTTCATCTACGGAATCAGCGTTTATTTCGCGTGGTGATGACTCTGGAACGCATAAGAAAGAAAAAATATTATGGGCTCATGCTGACATTACGCCAACGGGTGAGTGGTATGCCGAAGTTGGCCAGGGCATGGGCGCGGTGTTGAATATTGCCAATGAGAAGCAAGCCTACGCATTAACCGATCGTGGAACGCAAATTGCGTTTGCGGATAGATTGTCGCTAACAATTTCTTTTGAAGGCGATCCGGTTTTATTTAACCCGTACCATGTAATGGCGGTTAATCCCGCAAAGCATGAAGGGGTTAAGTATGGGTTAGCTTTAAAGTACATTGAATTTGTAACAGGCGAGGAAGGCCAAGCGCTTATCGCGGGCTTTAGAAAAGGCGATCAGCAATTATTTTATCCCGACGCGCAATAGCTTATTTTTTAACCATTATTTCAAGCGCCTTCTATGAAAATAGTGGGCGTTTTTTATGCAAGTAACAGGCAGAAAAGGAATTAGAATACTTCAGCTTTTTTGAACTAATAATGGTTTTAGATAATGGCCGGTATGTGTGCCGCTCAAATTAGCGACGGTTTCGGGGGTGCCTTCTGCAATTATTTGTCCGCCACCATCGCCACCTTCCGGGCCAATATCAATAACCCAATCGGCTGTTTTTATCACATCAAGATTGTGCTCAATAACCACCAATGTATTGCCGTGGTCACGTAAGGTGTGCAAAACAGTGAGTAGCTGCTGAATATCTGCAAAGTGAAGGCCGGTGGTGGGTTCATCTAAAATATATAGCGTTTTCCCCGTGTCACGTTTAGACAATTCGCGTGATAACTTAACGCGTTGCGCTTCGCCACCGGACAAGGTGACGGCATTTTGCCCTAAAGTGATATAGCCCAAACCAACGTCCATTAAAGTACGTAACTTTCTTGCGACGACAGGAATAGCGCTAAAAAATGAGCCGGCATCTTCAATTGTCATCGAAAGCACTTCGTGGATAGTCTTTCCTTTGTAGCGAATTTCTAATGTTTCGCGACCATAACGTTGGCCTTTACAGTTTTCACACTTAACGTACACGTCAGCAAGAAAGTGCATTTCTACTTTAATAACGCCATCGCCCTTACATGTTTCGCAGCGTCCACCTTTAACGTTAAAACTAAATCGCCCCGGTGTATAGCCACGTGAACGCGCCTCCGGTGTGGCAGCAAACAATTCGCGTATAGGAGTGAATAACCCCGTGTATGTAGCAGGGTTTGAGCGAGGGGTGCGGCCGATAGGGCTTTGATCTATATCAACTACTTTGTCTAGGTGTTCCAAGCCGTCGATGCCATCATTAGCCGCAATAGATAGTGATGACCTGTTGAGCACCTTAGCCACGGTGGGGTACAGCGTCTCGTTGATGAGTGTGGACTTGCCCGAGCCTGATACACCTGTGACACAGGTTAGCAAACCAATAGGAATGTCGACGCTGATGTTTTTTAGATTATTAGCGCGAGCATTATGAATGCGTATTAATTTTTCTGGGTCGACAGGGTGACGAACCGCTGGCACGGCAATAAATTTTTTCCCTGAGAGATATTGCCCCGTTGTTGATTGAGGGTTGTTTATCACATCTTGCGGAGTGCCTTGGGCAATAATTTCACCGCCATGAATGCCGGCATTAGGGCCAATATCAACGACATGATCAGCCGCTAAGATAGCATCTTCATCGTGTTCAACGACGATCACAGTATTGCCAATGTCGCGCAGATGAAAAAGGGTATTAATAAGACGCTGGTTGTCCCGCTGATGTAAGCCAATGGATGGCTCGTCTAAAACATACATAACACCCACTAAACCGGCGCCAATCTGACTGGCAAGACGAATACGTTGTGCTTCACCACCCGATAATGTATCGGCACTGCGATCTAACGACAAATAATCCAAGCCGACATTAATTAAAAATTCGAGTCGCGCCTTAACTTCTTTAATAATCTTTTTAGCAATTTCACCGCGGTGCCCTGTGAGTTCTAACGAAGCGAATAAAGCACTGGTTTTTTGAATAGATAAACAGGTGATGCTGGGCAACGTGTGCTCACCAACAAAGACATGACGAGCGGCAGTATTTAAACGTTCGCCCTTACAATCAGGACAGGACTTGCTGGATAAATATTTAGCGAGCTCATCGCGTACGGTGTTGGAGTCGGTTTCTCGATAACGGCGCTCCATGCTGTGAATAATACCTTCAAAAGGATGTGATCGTTCAATTACTTCGCTGCGGCTATTTAAACTGGTAAAGCTAATATCTTCGTTGTCACTACCAAATAAAATAGCGTGTTGTATTTCTTTAGAGTAGGAGTTAAAAGGCGCTTCGGGATCGAATTTATAATGCTTGGCAAGCGATGTGATCATCTGGAAATAATACATATTTCGCTTATCCCAGCCACGAATAGCGCCGCCAGCAAGGCTGATATCAGGGCTGTGTAAAACTTGATCCGGGTCTATGTACTGCTTGATGCCTAAGCCATCGCAACTTGAACACGCGCCTTTAGGGCTGTTGAATGAAAAGCTTCGTGGCTCTAGTTCGCTGATACTGTAACCACAAATTGAACAGGCAAACCGTGCGGAAAACAAGTGTTCTTCATCGTCATCCATACTGCTGATGACAGCAATACCGTCAGTCAGTTTTAGAGCAGTTTCAAATGATTCAGCAAGGCGAATAGATAAGTCATCACGGATTTTGAAACGATCGACGATGACCTCAATCGTGTGTTTCTTTTTTAATTCGAGCGTCGGTGCGTCGTCTAAGTCGACTATTTCACCGTCAATACGTGCGCGAATAAAACCCTGATTTCGCAAATCATTAAGCGCATTAAAGTGTTCGCCTTTACGTTCTTGAATAACTGGTGCGAGTAACATCCAGCGCTTATCAGGGTTTAGTGCAAGAACTGAGTCCACCATTTGAGTAATGGTTTGTGCTTCTAACGATGTGTCGTGATCGGGACATCGAGGAATGCCAGTTCGTGCAAATAAAAGTCGCAAGTAGTCGTAAATTTCGGTAATAGTGCCCACGGTGGAGCGAGGGTTATGCGACGTTGATTTTTGTTCAATAGAAATAGCAGGCGACAAGCCTTCAATATGATCAACATCGGGCTTTTCCATCACCGATAAGAATTGGCGAGCGTAAGCTGATAACGATTCAACGTAACGGCGTTGACCTTCGGCATAAATAGTGTCGAAAGCGAGTGAGGATTTTCCAGAACCCGATAAGCCAGTGATAACAATCAGCTTATCTCGAGGAAGGTCGAGGTCAATACTTTTTAAGTTGTGCGTTCTTGCGCCGCGAATTTGAATGGTGTCCATCTAGGTAACTAATTAATGCGCCAAACCTGTTAATATACCCCTCTTTTTACAGGCTAGGCAAAGTAATTATGGCTGATTCATCAAGCCGATCATCAACAATGAGTGACGAAGAAAAGAGAGCGAGTTTAGGCTTGGCTGGTATCTTTTCTATGCGTATGCTCGGGTTGTTTATGATTTTGCCGGTGATGTCGCTCTATACCGAAAATCTTAATGGCATCACGCCGCTTTTGTTGGGGTTGTCGATTAGTATTTACGGTTTAACGCAGGCTTTGTTACAAATACCATTCGGTCTTATGTCCGACCGTTTTGGTCGTAAAAGAATCATTACTATCGGTTTGTTATTGTTTGTGGCGGGTAGTGTGTTGGCGGCCATGTCGACAACGATTTACGGCATTATTGCAGGTCGAGCCTTGCAGGGTTCAGGCGCAGTTGCTGCGGCTGTTATGGCGCTGGCGGCAGATTTAACGCTTGAGCAAAACCGTACAAAAATAATGGCGACTATCGGCATTAGTATTGGTATTTCTTTTGGAATAGCGATGGTGCTTGGGCCAGTGTTAGCGTCGGTTGTAGGTTTGTCAGGCATCTTTTGGTTTACAGCTATTCTTGCGTGTATTGGCATCGTTATTTTGCATAAAGTGGTGCCAAACCCTAAAAAGGTCACTATTCATAAGGATGCGGAGCCTATTCCCGCGCTGATGGGTAAAGTGCTGAAAGACGGGCAGCTACTTCGTTTAGATTTCGGTATTTTCTGTTTGCATTTAGTGATGACAGCTATGTTCGTTGTTTTGCCTTTACTAATGCGAGGCAAGCTGGGTATTGCGGCAGAAGATCACTGGATGGTGTATTTGCCGGTATTAGGATTATCGGTTATTGCCATGGTGCCATTTATTATCATCGCAGAAAAAAAGCGCAAAATGAAAGCAGTGTTTGTTGGTGCGGTTGCTGTTTTGTCGGTTGCCTGTTTAGGCCTGTATTTATTCAGTGATAATTTATGGGGGATGGGTGCGACGCTTTTTGTTTTCTTCACAGCGTTTAATTTATTGGAAGCAACGTTGCCGTCACTCATCTCTAAAATAGCGTTTGCGGGTGGTAAAGGAACGGCGATGGGCGTTTATTCTAGTGCGCAGTTTTTTGGTGCTTTTTGTGGCGGCTTGATGGGCGGCCTTGTTTGGGATGCTTATGGGTTAGCTAATGTATTTTTGGTGTGCTCTGCTATTTTATTTATGTGGTTTTTAGCCGCGTTTAGCATGCAATCCCCACGTCATATGAGCAGCTTGTTAAAGCATGTGACAATCGAATCAGACGCGCAAGCGAAAGAAATAACTGATAAGCTATTAGCTGTAAAAGGCGTGCTAGATGTAGGTATTTCAGCAGATGATTCAACGGCTTATTTAAAAGTTGATAATGAGTTGTTGGATGAGAAAGAGCTAGACGCAATCATTTCTTAATTAATAAAAAGCGCCTTGTATTTAGGGCGCGTAATAACTTTGGAGCACGACATGGCGAGTAGAGGCGTAAATAAAGTAATTTTGGTGGGTAACTTAGGGAAAGATCCTGAAATCCGTTATATGCCAAGTGGTGGTGCGGTAGCCAATATTACCGTTGCAACATCAGAAACGTGGAAAGATAAAAATACCGGCGAGCAAAAAGAACAAACAGAATGGCACCGTGTTGTATTCTTTAACCGCTTAGCTGAAGTTGTGGGTGAGTACCTTAAGAAGGGCTCAAAAATTTATGTAGAAGGTTCGTTGCAAACTCGCAAATGGCAAGACCAAAGTGGGCAAGATCGTTATACGACAGAGATTAAAGGTAGCACGATGCAAATGCTAGACAGCCGTGGTGGCGGGTCTGCTGAGTTTTCTCCAGCACCGCAACAACAGCAGCGTTCACAACAGCCAAGCAATTTTTCATCTGCACCTGCACAGCCAACAGCGCCAATGGATGACTTTGATGACGATATTCCATTTTAGAGGTCATCTGCGGAACTTTTGTAGTACTTTTGAGATCAAAGTAGCTCATTTTAAATTCAAACTTTTAATAGGAAACGAATAATATGCGTATATTACTTTCAGTTTTATTTTTTGTTTTAGTAGGAACGAACTCTATAGCATTAGCTAAAAACTGGTTAACATTGCCAGATGTAGCTCCGGCTCCAGAGAGCAACCCGACAACACCTGAAAAAGTTGAATTGGGCAAAATGCTTTATTTTGATCCGCGTTTATCATCAACCGGTACAGTATCTTGTAACTCTTGCCATAACGTTATGTTAGGTGGAGACGATAACAGAGCTTTGTCGATGGGTGTTCATGGACAGTTAGGCGGTAGAAGTGCGCCGACGGTTTGGAATTCTGCGTTTAATTCCGTGCAATTTTGGGATGGTCGTGCGGATAGTTTAGAAGCGCAAGCAGAAGGCCCAGTAACAGCTGGTGTTGAGATGGGCATGAAAAATTGGGATGACGTTGTTGCGAGACTCGAAAAAATCCCCGGTTATGTTCAGGCGTTTAAAACAGCGTTTGGTGAAGACGCAGTTATTTCTAAAGAAAACGCGACGAAAGCGATAGCGTCTTATGAAAGAACATTAATTACACCGAATAGCCCGTATGACCGTTATGTTAAAGGTGATGAGTCTGCAATGAACGAGCAACAAATACGCGGGATGAATAGTTTCTCCCAAGTAGGTTGTGCTGCTTGTCATAGTGGTGCCGCCTTCAACGGTCCCACTCTGCCTGCGGGCACAGGTTTTTACTTTTACTTCCCAACGTTTACGGATAGTGACTATGTTGCAAAATATGACCTGTTAAAAGATAAAGGTCGTGGAGAAGTGACTAAAAACAATGGTGATGACCATCGTTACAAAGTGCCTGTGCTTCGCAATGTTGAATTAATGGCACCTTATTTCCATAATGGTTCAGTGAAAACATTGGATGAGGCTGTAAAGGTTATGGCGAAGGTTCAGCTTAACAAGGTATTGAGCGACGAAGAAGTGAGTGATATTGTTGCTTTCTTAGGTGCTTTAACGGGCGAGTTCCCTGAGCAAACATTCCCTAGGCTTCCAGCAACATCTGGGGAGACGTTGACACCTTAATGCCAGAAACCTGTATATAGAAAGAAAGCTGTTAATGGTTTTGTTGGTAGCAAAATAATACTTTTAGCGAGTCTCTTTCTCAGAAAATAAAAAAAGCCCCTTAAATGTAAGGGGCTTTTTTTGGCGAACTAAAAAATCTACTTAGTTAAAGTGTCAAGAGAGCCTTGCGCTTCATCAAGAAGGTTAGTTGCGTTCTCTTTAGTAGTTGATTCCGCTGTTCCTATAGTGCTTGTAGTCTCAACTTCATTTGAGCTTTCAGATAGATTAGAAATAGCGTCGTTTGCCATTTCTTTAGCAGACTCAGTTGCGTCAGTAGCAACTTCTTCAGCTATGTCCATCGCATTATTGGCAGCTTCTTTAGTGGCTTCCATGGCGTCACTTGCCATTTCTTTAGTTGTATCGACAACAGACGATGCCGCCTCAGTTGTTGCTTCTATTGCAGAATCTGTCGCGTCGATAGTGGCATCTATAATAGAGTGCGTTGTATCGCTGGTTTCTTCTGCAACATCATTAGCTATTTCGTTAGCTGAATCGATGGTGCTAATTGAAGTGTCTTTTGCGCTAGATTCGGCTTTTTCAGCTTCTTCGCAGCCGGTTAAAAATAACAGACTGGTAATAAATGCAGTGAGTAATAATGTTGAACGTTTCATGGAGTTTCCTTATTTGATGTTCTTAAAAACTGTTAAACCTCGTGTTTAACAGGGGATCAATTATAATAAAATATAGAATTTGAATACAAGCTTAATGAAAGCGCTGAATTTTAATAAATGAGTAAATATGTTAAATAAAAAAGAGCCAGACTGGCTAAGCCCTGAGGAATACCAAATGATAGTTGCGCCTTCTTTGAAGGTTTGTGCAGAGTTAGCTGCGAGCAGGGGTGATCCAACACTGTTTCAAGATTTGCCGAGTATGGTTTGCTTGATACACTTAGTGACGCGCCTTAAAGATTATTATATTGACGAGTGGGCGGTACTGAGTGCAACCTCGAGTGAGGCTTCTCTCAAAAAGGCTCCTGAAGCCGCTTGTATGATGGTGTTAACGGAAGGTAATGTTGGTAAAGATGAATTGCCTTCTATGATAGATTCGTTAAAGAACGCTTATAAAATGGTTCAAGCGGCTGGGGTTGGTGATAACGCGGATGATGATATTCAACAAGCTTGGGAATATATGAAAAAATCTGAGCACGAGCAATTCATGGCGTTGCTGGAACAGTCTGCAAAAAAGTTTGTTATTGGAATAGATGTTTGGGAAAAAACGAGAAGTGGTTAGGATAGCTCTAATACTTCTTATCTTAATGGGTTTGTTAGGTTGTGCAACGCTACCGCCGAAAAACCAAGGTAACGTTTGTTCGATTTTTTATCAGAAAGATGATTGGTATGCCGGTGCCTTACGAGCCCAAGAAAAATGGGGAGTACCTGTTGCCGTACAAATGGCAATAATTCATCAGGAGTCTCACTTTCAGTCTAACGTTCGCCCACCGCGTGATTGGTTTTTAGGTATTATTCCATTACCGCGTTCCTCTTCGGCCTATGGTTATGGACAAGCGCAAGATGGCACATGGGAATGGTATATGAAAGCAACAGATAATTTTGGCGCTGATCGAGATGATTTTGCTGATGTAACCGATTTTATCGGCTGGTACACCAATGTCTCACAGCGTAAATTAGGTATATCAAAGTGGAACGCGGAGAAGCAATATCTGGCTTATCACGAAGGACATGGGGGCTATAGCCGCGGGACGTACTTGGCTAAACCATGGCTTCAAAGAGTGGCTAAGAGAGTGGGTGCAGAGGCGCAACGATATTCTGCCCAGCTAAAAGGTTGTGAGTCTAGTTTGGATGCGGGTTGGTCTATTTGGCCGTTTTAATATTGATGAGAATAGATTTGAAAAAAGGATGTTTTGTATTTTTGATGGGCGTTTTTTTGCTTGCTCTGCCGAGCGCGTCTTTAGCGAAAGAGTCACCGCATTTTCCTCAACCAGAGGCATTAAAGCCGGATGTGAATTTCTGGTTAAAAGTGTATACAGAGGTCACCACGAGCCAAGGGTTTATTCACGACAATGAACATTTAAATATTATTTATGAGCGTGTTTCTTTTGCGCCGGGTACGAGCTATAAAGCACGTCAAAAAACAATTAAGCAGAAGAAGAAATACTATAAAAATATTTTGTCGTATTTGGCAAAGAGCCCCAGTAAGCGGCTTGATAGTGCGCGTTACAGACATGTTAAAGCATTATGGCCAAAAGGAACAAAGGCGGCTGAGTTTCGTAAAGCAGAGAAAAGATTAAGGTTTCAGTTAGGCCAGGCTAACCGATTTAAACAAGGGATTATCCGCTCTGGTCGTTGGATGCCGTTTATTAAAAAAGAGTTTCGCTTATTAGGTATACCTGAAGAATTATCGTCGTTGCCGCACGTTGAATCATCATTTCGTTCAGATGCGAGGTCGCATGCAGGAGCAGCTGGTCTGTGGCAATTTACGCGTTCAACAGGGCGTCGCTTTATGCGTATTGATCATGTGGTGGACGAACGTTTAGACCCTTTTTTAGCGACAAGAGCGGCCGGTTTATTGTTAAAGGATAATCACGAAATAACCGGCACTTGGCCTTTGGCATTAACCGCCTACAATCACGGCGCAGCGGGTATGCGCCGTGCGGTTAACTCTGTGGGTGGTACAGATATAGCAAAGATCGTGCGTGAATATAAGGGGCGTACCTTTGGGTTTGCGTCGCGAAATTTTTACAATGCTTTTGTTGCTGCAAATGATATTGAACGGAAGCCGTCTGCCTATTTTGGCAAGATACAACGCGACAGCCCTATGGTTATTGAAGAGGTTAAGTTGCCGTCGTATTATACAGCGCAAGGGTTAATGGACGCCTTTGGTGTTAAGAATAATATCTTCAAATCACTCAACCCAGCGTTGCAATCAACGGTATGGTCGAACAATAAATATGTACCGAAAGGTTATCGACTTCGTTTGCCTGCTAGTTTGGAGAACGGCCAGCATCAAACGTTAATTGCCAGTATTCCGCGTGATGAAAGGGCAGTAAAGCAAAAGCCCGATGTGTCCTATAAAGTAAAAAAGGGCGATTCATTATCTAAAATTGCGAGACGCTTTAAAGTTAGAACCAGTGAATTAGTGGCGATAAACGGTTTACGCAGCCAGCACAAAATTCGCATTGGTCAGACATTAAAACTGCCAAGCTCAGCGAAGAAGAAACTGAAAGGGGCGCACCAAGTTGCGCAAGATGCGATTTTTTATAAGGTGAGTAAGGGCGATCGCTTGTCGGTTATTGCTAAAAAGGCAGATGTGTCTGAAGCTGACATCATGACGCTTAATAAATTAAGAAATAAAAACTATTTGTATGTCGGCCAAAAGCTACGGTTAAGAGCTGACCCGTTGGTGTTGTCGATTGCTGCGAATGAAAAAACTCTTACGCCAAAGGTAGTGTCAAAAGACGAGGCGTTAAGGGCCGACCCTAGTAATTATTTGGTTACAAAAGCGGGTTATATTGAGGTTCAAAGCAACGAAACGCTAGGCCACTATGCAGACTGGCTTATGGTGAGGGTGAGTGAATTGCGGAGACTCAATAATTTGAGCTCTAAGGCGAGGTTAGTAGTTGGGAAACCTTTAAAACTGAACCTTTCTAATGTGTCGACACGTGCTTTTGAGAGGAAAAGGTTAGCGTATCATCAAAAGTTGCAAGGAGATTTTTTCAAACGATTTAGTGTTTCTAAAACTAAAATGTTTATTGTGCCGAAAGGGAGTTCTATTTGGTTGTTGGCGCAGCAACATAATGTGCCGATATGGTTGTTACGGCAATATAACACTGACACAAATTTTAACCGTATTAGTGCGGGCTCAAAAATAAGGTTTCCAGTCGTTAAACGAAAATAATTCTTTAATTACTACGCGGAGTTATTGCTAGCTTCCCAGCAGAGACGTTAAAAGCATTTTTATTCTCGAGTGTGAGAAGGAGATCCTTACCAACCATTTCATGTCTCCAGTCACATAATAATTCAATATCATGCTCTCCCTGTATAAGCTGTAATAGCTCTTTTCGAGTGGTGATAGAGGTTGGGTTAACGCCAGCAGCACTAGCAGCTAAACGAACTTGAGCCATGAGTAGGTCAGCTAGTGCTTCTTGGTTTTCGCTCGCTTTTTTGGGTTTCTTAACTTTTTCTTGGGAAGCTGGTTTTTCGTCAATTGCATCACTCACTATGGCAATAATTGTATCGCCGAATTTATCAATAAATTTTTCTGATACTCCTCGAATACTGGATAGTGTGCGAATATTTGTCGGCTTAAGTTTTGCGATTTCGATCAAAATATCATCTTTAATAAGCCAACCGCGTGGGATGTTTTTAGATTGAGCGAGTTCTTCTCGCCATTCTGCCATTTTTTGTAAGGTCGATAAGGGTGCGCCTTTCAAACGTTTTGCCGCGCGTATACGTTTCCATGCGAGCTCTGGTGGGTTGGAATAAAGGCGTGCTTTACATAAATCAGAAAAAGCAGGTGCGAGCCAATTTAAACGGTCTTTTTCTATGAGTTGTTTTTCTAATAATGGGTAAAGTTTTGCCAGATAGATAACATCGTCTGCGGCATAGGTTATTTGGTCATCACTCAACGGGCGACGCAACCAATCGGTACGGGAATGCGCTTTACTGAGTTGAACGCCTAAAATATCATCAACGAGCCTAGCGTATCCGGCTTGCTCAGGGTGACCAAGAATAGGTGCGGCAATTTGAGTATCAAAAACGGGTGATAGGGGTTCGCCGCGTAAGTCATAAAATATTTCTTGGTCTTGTCGCGCGGCATGAAATATTTTCAAAATATTTTTATCGTATAAAACATCTAATAAAGGGTTGATGTCGCAAGCGAGCGGGTCGATGATAGCGACTATATTGGGCGTGGCTATTTGTATTAAAGCGAGGATTGAGCGATACGTTTTTTCACGTTGAAATTCGGTATCAATAGCGAGCCAAGGCACGCTTTTTATTTGATTACAAAACTCACGAAGTTGCTCGGTGTTATCAATGTATTGAGGTTGCGTCATAAAAGGGATGTTTAAATAGGGTGGTAGTGATGATTAAAGTTTTTTCCACGCAAAATTTTATTGAGGTGGCTTTTTGGAGAAACTATCTTGAGCAACAGGGAGTTGCTTGTCAAATAAGAAATGAGTTTTTAGGTGGCGCAATAGGTGAAGTGCCGCCGATAAAGTGCTGGCCAGAGTTGTGGATTGAAGATGATCGAGACGAAGCGCTGGCGAGAAAACATTTAGCAAGTGATCCGTTGGGTGAGCAGAACTTACCGGAGTGGGTGTGTTCATATTGCGGGGAAAGCAGCGAAGGGCAATTTTCACATTGCTGGAATTGTGAGAAAGAAAAAGTGACAGAGGAAATTTAAATGGTAGGTATGGCATTGTGGGAACAGTTGGCGTTAGGCGCAATTGTGTTGTTGGTTATTTTTTGGTTTAAGCCCGGTGTTGCTGCGGCATTAAAGCAAAGCGAAGAAGCAGAAAAAGACTGGGCGGGTATTTTATTGCCGATAGCGGCGGTAATTTTATTTGTTGTTTTTCTTTTAATGACGACCTAGAAACTGTTGATATGTTCACTAGTAGGTTCGGCGCAGCAATACCATGCTTCTGATAAGTGGGGAACTTGTTTACTTGAGCCGATAGTAAGTTTTGGTGCAGGGGTATTTAAAGCATCGTGCGTTGCTTGCCATATGCTAGCAAAGGTTTGCTGACGTGTTGATTCGTGCTGGTCGGCATGCTCCACGATGGTCATGATGTCGAGTTGTAGCTTATCGACAGCCGAGTGTGAATGTTGCCATTGATAGCCCAAGGTGTCAGGGTCAAAATCTCCAATCAACTCTTTAAAACCCGATAAATTTAGTAGGTATGAACCATTCGGAATAAGTAAGCGAATAGCGAGTTGTATGGGGGCGACTTCGTTAATTAGCTCTAAATTTATAATGTCTTGCAGCAAGTCACGGTAGCCCTTCAAACTTGCCCATGGTGAAAAGGGTACGAAGGTGGGTGAAATAACGAGGCCTGCTTGCCTGATGAGACTAACGGCTTTAAATGTATCTTCGCGTGTATGTCCTTTATCCAGCTTTAGTAAAATATCATCATCAAATGATTCAACGGCACAAGTAATAAATAAGCAGCCCGTGTCTTTTAAAATGGTTAGTAATTCAGCGTGCTTCAAAATGTGTTCTATTTTGATGGTGGCATCGAACGTTAAGGTAGGGTGCTTTTTGTGCATGGCTAAAATGACTTTTTTAGCATGAGTTGGGCCGTTAAAAAAATCGGGGTCACCAAATGAAATGTGCTCAGCGCCCATGGCTACTTGTTGTTCGATATCTTGCATAACAATATCAAAAGGTACAATGCGAAACTTGCCTTCGTAAATAGGTGTAACAGGGCAGTGCCGGCAAATGTATTTACAACCACGAGACGTTTCAATGAAGCCGAGTGTTTTAGGCTCATCGTTTTGTTGAATGAGTTTTGCGTACTTAGATAACGGCGGCAAATCTTTTCTATCAGGCAACCTAAAGGCTATTTTCTCAGTGCGTACGATAGTGTTTTTTACGTCACTCACTGCTTGGTTTGAAAGTTGTTGTGCTAATTGTAAAATATCCGGTTCGCTTTCCCCACCAAAAAAATAACGGACTCCGTGCTGCGCTAATATATCTTGGTTGAGTGGTGCGTATAAACCAAATGAAAATAAGGTAGCGTTGGGCGCATGATGATTGATTTTTGGTAATGCTTTCAACGCAATGCGCGTGGAGGTGTGCATGCCAAGGTAGAGCCCAATTAAGTCAGCTTTTTCAAGGCTGTTTTCGTTAAGTTTTTGTACAGATAGATCAAGGCATTCAACGTTGAAGTTGTTGTCTTTTAACCATGCGCTTGCCTGAGACAGTGCAAAAGATTGGCGGCCTAAGTCGTAAGGGCTAATCAGTAAAATAGAGAGTTTATTGTGCATATTATGTCTCAGCTGAATGGAAGAATGATTATAACAAAGAGGGATATGTTGTTAGTATGGCGATTAATATTTTTTAGTTGGCAAATAAAACATGAGTGAGCAAGAACTGGTAGAGCGAACGAATAAAACCCAAGTAAAGCGAGAGCTAGATACTTTTATGGCGCTGGGTAAGTCGATTGCATCATTGTCGAGGGACCAATTTGAGGCAATCTCACTACCTGATACGTTTAGACAAGCAATAGTGGAAGCTAAAAAATTATCTAAAGGCGGCGCGATTAAACGCCAGTTTAAATACATTGGTAAATTATTGCGCGATATGTCAGAAGAGGATGTCGATAAGCTTTTCCACGGCTTAGATAGGCAGTTAGATAAAGACCGAGCTGCATCAGCTCGCTTGCATTCTTTGGAACAATGGCGCGATAGGTTGGTGGCTGAAGGTGATGTTGCGCTAAGTGATTTTTTAGCAGAACACCCAGAAGCGGATAGGCAGCATATGCGTCAATTGCAGCGAAAAGCTAAGCAAGAATTGGAGCGCGAAAAACCACCGGCTGCAGCGCGCAAGATTTTTCAATATATTAAAGAAATAACCATTGTAGATTAATTCGCTGTTCAGCTAATGGGCGGTATAGTGAACGTAAGTAATTTAAGAATTAGGAGAGAAGATGCAAAATAAGAATGTAATGATGAGTGTTTTACTGGTGCTTTTATTGTCTGCAGGGGGCGCGCAAGCGGCTAAACCTGAGAGTAACGTTGGAAGTAAAGCCCAGCATAGTGAGTCCTTTTGGGATAAGTGGTTTAGCCGTGGAGAAAGAGTTGATGACTCAGACTATGCGGAAGATGCGCGAAGGGAAGAGAAAAAATCCAAAGATAGAGATGATAAGCGCGAGCAAAAATCGAATCGTTACTTTAGTGATGTAGAGCGATCACGCATTGCAGATTATTACCGTAGCGAACAGGGTGAGCAGAACTACAAAAAAGGAAAAAAGAATAAGAAAAAACAGCTGCCACCAGGTTTACAAAAAAAATTAGCGCGAGGTGGGCAGTTGCCTCCGGGTTGGCAAACAAAGATGGCTCGTGGAGAAGTGCTGGATGGTGAAATATTGAGAAATTCAGAGCTCATCCCTGACGAGTTGGCAAGGCGTTTGCCAGTGCTACGTGATGGCGAAGAAATTCGTCGTGTAGGCGATAGGGTGGTGCGTGTATTAGAAGGTAATGGTACAGTTATTGATGTTATCGATTTGGCGGACATTCTTTTACGCTAAAAATTTAGAACCTAAGCTGTCTGGCTTTTATTACAAAGGCCAGACAGTTAAAATAAGCGGTACAGAAATAATCGTAATAATAATTTCCAGCGGTAACCCCATTCGCCAATAATCCCCAAATTGATAACCACCTGGCCCCATTACTAAGGTGTTAGATTGATGTCCAATAGGCGTTAAAAAGGCACAAGATGCGCCAATAGCAACAGCCATCAAGAAGGGGTCTATGCTCACGCCAAGTTGATTAGCGATACCTACCGAAATAGGCGCCATTACCAGCGCGGTCGCAGCATTGTTGATAATGTCGGATAGGAACATGGTGACAACTAAAATTAACGTGATAACCATGTAGATAGGCAATCCATTGGTCATGCTCACGATGCTGGTGGCAACCAAGTCGGTTGCGCCAGTGCTTTCTAGAGCTCGACCGACTGGAATCATACCGCCTAAGAGAATAATGATGGGCCAGTCGACATCGCGGTAGACGTCTTTGCCGGGTAAAAAACCCATTAAGGAATACACGAGAATAGCTAGAATAAAGGCGCCAGCCATAGGTAAAACATTGATAGCGCCAAGGGTAACCGCGCCGATGAAAATAGCTAATGCGATAACAACCCGACGTTGTTGGCCAATTTGTATGCCGCGTTCAGCAAGGGGTAATAAGTTGAGCTCAAGTAGCATATCATTTACAAAAACCTTTTCGCACTGTAACAACAAAACATCACCGGCTTTAAAAACATGATTTCTTAAGCGTTTCTTAATCATTCTGCCTTCTTGAGCTAAGCCAATAACAGCAACAGCATTAGCTGTACGTCGACGCAAGTAGGAGACATCACGACCAGTTAAAGGCGATGTGGCCGTAATAACGCACTCGGTGAGTGTTAGGTCGCCATCGGTTAAATCATCAAATGTTTTGCCGCTGGCGGTTTGAAACTCAAGATGAGCATCGGCAAACTTGCCTTGTAGAGTCAAGGGGTCGCCTCGCAGAATTAAAATATCGTCTTCTTTGAGTGTGTAATTAGGGTTAGTGTTAAGCGCAAAGCGATTGCCGCGAGCGATACCCACGACACCAATATCATTGCTTTGTAAGGCTTCAATTTTATTAACGGCTAAGCTAATGAGCGGACTATCAGCCATTACTTTTGCTTCGTTTAAATAGCCGCTAACTTCAAACAATTGTTCGGGCGGGTTTTCCTCAAGACGTTTTTTAGGGATTAAGCGCCAGCCAATCAGGGTGATAAATAGAACGCCGACAACGGCGATAATCGAGCCGATGGGGGAGAAGTCGAACATGCTGAAAGCAGTGCCAGTAACATCTGCCCGATAGTTAGCAATAATGATATTGGGGGGCGTGCCAATCATAGTGCTCATGCCGCCTAAAATGCTGCCAAAAGCAATAGGCATAAGCACCATCGCGGGCGAACGGTTGTTTTCTTTAGCAGTTGCAATGGCAACGGGAAGGAGTAGGGCAAGTGCGCCCACATTGTTCATAAAGGCGGAAAAGAATGTGACGACAGCAGTTAATAAAGCAATGTGGATAATAGCATTACCGGTATAGGGTAATAGGTAAGCAGCGACGACATCGACAACGCCGGCATTTTTTAAAGCTTGGCTAATAATTAAAACAGCAGCAACGGTAATAACTGCGGTATGTCCAAATCCGGCAAAGGCTTCATTGGGTGTGACTAAGCCAAATAATAAAACGGCTGTCATCGCGGTGAGAGCAACGAGGTCGTAACGCCATTTCCCCCAGGCGAATAAAACTAAAGTGGCAGAAAGGATGGTAAATATTAAAACTTGGTCATTACTCATGATTATTTAATAATGTTTTTTTTGCGTGATTAATTTGTGTTGCCAAATGTTCTGACCCACCTTTATCAGGGTGGTTCTTTTGCATCAATCGTTTATGGGCATCGGTAATGTCTTTTTTGGATGCGCCTGACTTTAAACCTAAGATATCTAACGCCTCTTTGTTGTTCATGCTTTGAACTTTGGGAGCGGCTGGTGGTTGATTGTTTTCTCGAGCGGATTTAATGGTTTTTACAATGCCAAGGACACGTAATAGGTTGGGGAGGTGTCTGGCTATTAACGGAATAGCTGATCCAATGAATGCAAAAATTATATTGAGCTTGCCCGATACAGCGAGAAAAATGAGCCCCAAGCCAAGGAAGAGCCATAAAGATTTGCGTATATTTGCGGCAACAGTTTCTGCTGGAGTTGTTAGAAACCAGCGCACTAAGTAAATGGCGCCTAAGACGATACTAATAAGAATTAAAAGGCGAATCATGGTGCTTGAGTTCTGCGCTTGCTCATTTTAAAAGCCGCAAAATTTTGTTTGCGAGTTTGCCCGCTAACTACATACTCGCCAAGCCAAATAAATTCTTGATGATCAACGATCATACCAACATGCCGGTAAATGACGTCGCCTTGTTGATTAAGAAAGACAAGAGTGGGCGTTAGTCGAACGCGGTGGCTTTTTGCAAAATCAATACGGGTAACATCCTGCCGTTGCTCGTTGATTAAATGCTGAGGTGACTCAATGTCAATTTCGAACACTCGAAATTTTGATTTAAAATAATTCTGCACGGACGTTTGATTGAAAACGGTTGTTTTCATGCGCTTACAAAAAGGGCAGTGTGTCGTACTGAAAAATAAGACAACGCCAAACTGTTCTGCTTTGCTCGCTTGTGCTAATTCTGCTGGAAGGTTGTTTGAAAAAACGTGAAAGAAGTCAAGTTTTGGGGTGTGACTACTGGGTGACGACGAGTAGGCGAAACAGTTTGTAGCCCCTGCATACAAAAGGAGTGTGATGCTGAAACGAATTATTGAGCTGTATATATTTAACATTTGTCGATTAAATCACAGTATTTTTTTTAATCTTGTCTAAGCTTAAAGTGTGCTTAGGGAAAATAGAAATAAAACGCTAAAACAAATCCACGATTTGCAAGGGAACGCAAAGCGTTATTGTTTTCTTATTGAAAATATACATGAGTTTGACTCGCAAGAGTGGTTAACAGAAGTTAGCCTGATTCTACCCCGTATACACGCAGTGATGGGCATGATCGATAATTCTGATAGAGGTGAATGTTTGTTTGCGTTATCGGATATTGACGAGCGGTTTGATTTGTTTTGTCACTTAAAAAAGGTACTGGGTGATAAAGACGCCTACGAGATGGGTGACGAACTGACCGAAAATGAAATGTACGGTAGTTTATCGGGTGATTTAGCAGATCTATATTTTGAAATAAGGCGGGGCTTAGACCTCATTCGGAATGGACGTGAGAATTTACCGGCAGCATTGAGCTTATGGCGTGACGGTTTCTTTTTACATTGGGGGAAGCATCTAATAGATGCTGAAAAGCACTTGTACGACTTACGCGTGCACCATCAAATTTAAACCTGTTGAGCGAGCCACTTTATCTTTGCGGATTGTTCAATAGAGCGTAGCCATTTGTAAGCTAATTCTATGTTGTCAGCTGCTGCGTATACGCCGTGAGATTGCACGATGGCGATAGGTTGCTTTTTCAAGCTTTCCGCTATTCGATTAGGCATCACATCGAGATAATTGTCTTCTTCGCAAGTAATGACTTCAAGATCACCAAAATATAATCGGCCCTCAAAATCCACAGGACAAAACTGATTGCTGTTTAAGGTTAATGCAATGGTATAGGGGTTGTGGGCATGCAGTACAGCTTGGCAGGTATTCTGTGCTTGGTAAATTGTTCGATGAATGCCGGCATCGAGTGATGCTTTAGCGGGAAGGGTTTGTTCGAATTGACAGGTGATTAATTCATCGGGTTGGATGGTATCAGCACAAGCCCCTGTTTTTGTGATGATAAATGTGTCATCTAAACGCATAGACCCATTGCCGCTATGTGAATCATTCAAAGAGTGTTGGCATAGCAGGCGATAGTATAAAACTAATTGTTCTTTTGCGTTCATGAGCTCTTTTTTGGGCGTTGTCGAAGCCAAATGATAACGCCTGTAAAGGCTAAGAATAAAAGAATGCCCCCGACTATATCAAAAAACAAGGTGCCGTAAGCACCGAAGAACCGACCGCTGTGTATATCAAGCATTAACGTTTCTAAAGAAATAATTTCAGATCGATATTGCATGCTTATGTCATTTTTGTCCGCTGTTGAAACAGTAGCACTCTTTACCCAATTGATATTGTAGTTAAAGGCTATAGGCGCTAAAACAAGGTCATTTGTTAATAAATAGATGGCATTATTAGCGAGGACATTAACGCGTTGCTGCTCGTCAAGCCCTATATGGCTAATATTGTTGGGTGCACCGTCAAGCCCATCTAACGTTTCGATTAACTGGCTGTCGGCATCAATCAGTAATAACTTGTTTGTTAAGGCGATAATTGTAAAATCAGCATGCTTTATCGCGCCCGTTAATGTGCTATCAATAGAAAGAGGCGGGCTAGTATTGATAAATAACATGTCATCAGCTTGGCTGATGGTGTGTTGTGGCGTTTTAAAACGAATTATAACTGAAGGGTCCTGGACGTTATAAAGGCTCAGTAAAAAATCAGTGCTGATGTGTTGTTTCTTAAGCTCGAGATCATCGGTATGGTTGAGTGCGATGCCGGTAATAGAAATGAAAATAACAAACAAAGAAGCAAATAGTCCTGCGTAGCGGTGCCATATATACAGCGATAAGCCCTTGTTGCGGTTACGTCTTTGTCGGCTCATGGTTTATAGTTGTTGCTCAAGGTATAAAGCGATTCTAGCGATCTTCTTTAATGCGCGTACCGATAGTGTGGCGCCTGAAACACCATCTATAGTCTGGCTCAACTGAATGTTTTCGTTCAGACTCGCAGCATTAAATTGACGGGTGAAAAATTCATGTTTCACCTCCCAACCGCGAGATTCTCGAAAGGTTAGTACTTTCAGCTGCTCGATGTGACCCTCTTCGATAACAACACCAACGGTTATGGGTTTTTCTTTTCCTATTTCGTGGAGTATCCAAGCGGTTTTAGTGCCTTCCTGCCAATATTTAGCTCGTATAAATGAAGGGGGGTGCTGCAAAATATCGCTAATAACGAGTTTTCTGTCTTTTGTTATCCATACGGTTGATGTATCAGGAACGCGATTATTAAATGCGTGCTCGAGAAAAGCTAACGGAGTTTGGTAAATCCCTTTAGCTATTGCCGATTGCATAAACATGAAAGCAATAAAGAAAAATAGTTTCTTCATGATGAGTCGCTTTATCTTTATTTAGAACTGATAACCAAGCCCAATGTTTAAACCATTTTGCTCTACGCCGTCATCGTTACTTTGGTATTGGTAATCAGCTTTGATAACAACGTCTTCGTGTGGCCAGTAGTTAACGCCAATATCCCATTGTTCTTTCTCGGAATCTTTTGCGCTACCCGAATTGCTGCCGGCTTTATTGTCCCATTGGTTAAAACGTGCAAATACACCGAACTGTTCATTTATTCTAAATGAAGGTTCGATATAAAAGCCCTCTTGCTTGTCTGCGCCCGCTATTTTAACGGCTGATCCATCAATATCCCACGTGGCATACAATGCTTTAACACCGAAAGGGCCATTGTTCCAAATAGCGTGTGTTTCAATCAAATTTCCGCTATCAAGACCGGCTACCAAGCCTTGCCCCATATCTTGCTGGTGTTGGGCTGTAATGGCGAGTTCTAAGCCGGGAATGCCGGTGTATTTAAGGCGAGCAGTTACGGCAGGGTCATTCGCTTTAGCCTTACTCACTTTCTGGCGGCCATTACGGATTTTAAAATCGTTATCAATCGTAAGGCCGGAGTGGACATAAGCATCGTAACTAAAGCCAGCGCCTAATTGACCGTGTATGCCAGCACCCGCTGCCCACCATGTGGCAGGAATGATGTTTTTTTCAATCGGATTACGCTCTGTGCCATAGAAGGTAGGGGGCTCATGAGTTTCGTTGATAATGCCAACGGGTAGTAAAAACAAACCAGCACGAGCGGTGTGTTCATCGTTTAAGTCAAAATCAATGTAAGCTTGTTCGAGTTCAACCTCACCATTTTTATCGTCACCGGCAATACTGTGCTCCAACTCAAGTTCTGAAAAAAAACGAATGTCGTCATTAAACTCATGTCCAAAAAATAAAACAAAACGGTGAAAGTCTATCTCGTCTTTGTCACTTGCGCCGCCTTTGCCGGATAGGTTGTTGTAGTGCAGCTCACCATAACCGCCTATCGTAGTTTTTTCAGCAAAACTAGCTAATTTCTGAATACCACTAGTGCTACCTGCGAGTGCTTCTGATGCGATAACGGCGGCCTCAGCTTTTTGATCTGTTATCGCAATAGATGAACGCAAATCAGCGTTTTCCTGCTGAAGCTGTTTGTTCTGCGCCTCTAGCGCATCAAGTCTTTTTGCAAGGTCTTCTAACGTTAGCGCAGATACTTGTGGTGCGATAGCAAGGATCAGTAGAGCCGCTAATGCAGATTTTTTATTAATAGGAGCAAGTGTCACGGTCGGTTCCTGAATTAGTTTATTTATAGGGAGAATGATAATGCGAATGATTCTCGTTTGCAATATTATTCTGCTTGTTTCTGTAGAACTGAACTCTTTCTTGCAATATCTCGTATAATACAAATATTAATTATTTTCGGAGGCCGTTATGGGCGCAGCACAATCTTTCAATACATCGTTAACTCATTCAGACATTAATATCAGCGAAGCGGCGGCCGAGAAATTAAAAGAGCTTTTTGAAGAGGTGGGTGACGAAATGGATGCAATTCGTATTTTTGTATCGGGCGGCGGCTGCAGTGGCATGACTTACGGGATGACGTTTTCAGATGAAAAGACACCTTACGATAGTGTTTTAGATACAGGTGATTACAAGGTTTATGTAGATACGGTTGCATTGAATTATATGCGCGGCGTTGAGATTGACTTTGTTGACAAGGGCATGGGCGAAGCCAGCTTTGTTTTTAATAATGTATTTGCTGCAACAGGGGGTTCAGGCGGTTGTGGAACTTGCGGTTCAGCAAGTGGTGGTTGCGGTAGTTAATGTCTATTCTGTAAGCCCTATTTATTCTAAATATAATTTATAGCGGCAAGTAAAGCCGGTATTAATGCGCTCAATTCTTTTAGTTGCGCCGCATAATAGCTATCGTATTCATGCTTATATAGAAGCTGCCAGCCACTTAAATGTTGAGTTGGTTGTTGCGTCACAAAGTGAGTATTCTTTAGTGAGTGCTGTTGCTGACGGTATCCAGATTGACTTTAACAATGATGCAACGAGCTTAGAACGGATTTTATCGGCGAATCAAACGTATCATTTTAAAGCGATTATAGCCAGTGATGATGGCAGTGTTAGATTGGCGGCAAAAGCGGCGCAAATGCTAGGGTTGTCGTTTAATGACCCTGCTTCAGTAGAGTTAACCCGTAGAAAGGATTTAGCGAGAATTCGTCTTAAAACGTTAGGGGTACCTACGCCAGACTTCCGTGTTGTTTCTTTATTGAAAGGCATTCCTGCCCAACTACAAAACCTACAATATCCCGTTGTTGTTAAGCCATTGGCGATGTCGGGTAGTAGAGGCGTTATTAGGGCGAACAATCAACAAGAATGCCTGAGCGCATTAAGCCGAGTTGAGAAAATAATAGCGCATTTAGATGACCCGGATGAACGACAGGGTGTGCTGATTGAAGCCTACCTTAGCGGCAAAGAAGTGGCGTATGAGGGCTTGTTGCACCAAGGTGAATTAAAGCAACTGGCGGTTTTTGATAAGCCAGAGCCTATGGAAGGCCCGTTTTTTGAAGAAAGTTATTACATAACACCAACGCGGTTGAAGGGTAACGAACAAAAGGCTATTACTGTCTGTGTAACCCAAGCTTGTGAGGCATATGGTTTGCGAGAAGGCCCTGTCCATGCAGAGTTAAGGCTGGACGGCGACTCGGCGTTTCTTATTGAAATGGCGTCGCGCACCATTGGTGGCGATTGTTCGAATATGTTGAAGTTTGGTTTGAATATTGGAGTGGAAGAGTTGGTTCTGCTTCAGGCGTTAGGCCAGCCTGTTGATATTCCAGAGCTAAGTAACAGTGCTGGTGTGTTGATGATCCCTATTCCATCGCAAGGTATTTTACGACGAGTAGAGGGTATCGCTCAGGCTAAGAAAATACCGCATATCACCGATATAGGCATCAGTGTAAGAGAGGGTTACGAGCTAGTGCCGCTGCCGGAAGGTTCTAGTTACTTAGGCTTTATTTTTGCTAAAGCGGCTACACCATTGTTGGTGGAAGAAGCTCTTCGCGCAGCGCATGCTTGTTTGAAGATAGTGGTACTGCCGGCATTTAAAATAAAAGCGCAGTAAGCTCTACTTTCCTTTGGCGGGTGCGCCGGCATTGAAGCCACTAGGCACTTGCCCCATAGACCCTTCGCCAAAGAAAAACCCTTTCATATGTTCTTCAATCACTTGAATGCTTTCAACATCAGCTGTGCTTAAACTATTTTCGTTAATGATCATTGATAATCGTTCTAGCCATTTGCTCCAGCCTTCTTTAGATACGTTGGCGAAGATCTTCTCGCCCAGTTCCCCAGGGTGTGTTACAGAGTCTAGTGCTTCAGCTTCAGTTTTAAGTACAACGCATTGGACAGTGTTAGTCATAATATTTTTGCAGTCTAAAAAAAGAAGGATTATACCGTGTTATGTCAGAAAGGCTTTACGGTTGCTAAAATAATAATGGCAACCAAAAACAGTACGGGTACTTCATTCATCCAGCGAAAATAAACGTGACTGTGCGTGTTTCGGTCGTGCTTGAAATCAAGTAACCATTTGCCGCAAAAAAAATGGTAAATACAGAGTAAAGCGATGAGTGATAGTTTGGCATGTAACCAGCCGGATTGACCAAACGCAGCCCATGCGTAGTCGTTTAACATCCAAACGCCAAAGACTAAAGTTAATATCAGCCCAGGGGTCATGATGCCAAAAAATAGTTTACGCTCCATTATTTTAAAGCGCTCGTTGCTCGTTTCGTCGTCACTCATGACGTGATAGACGAATAAACGTGGCAAATAAAACAAACCGGCAAACCATGTCACCATAAAGATAAGGTGTAGCGCTTTAAACCACATTAGCTATTAGTGAGTAACTTATCGATTTGTTGGCGCATTTTTTCTTCATCGAAAACACCTAATTTGTGCATAGCAATGCTTGAGTCGGGGGAAATGAGGAAGGTGGTTGGTGTTAACCGAACATTGCCGAAGGCTTTGGCTGCTTCACCCATAGGGTCTAAAGCAATGCTGTACGGTAGTTCTTTGTCCTTTGTCATGGCGATCACATGGTCAGGTCGGTCGTGCTTCATGGCAATGGCAATAATATTGACACCTTTAGCAGCGTAATCAGCGTGTAAGGCTTTGAGATGAGGTATTTCTTTTATACAGCCAGGGCAATCGGTTGCCCAAAAGGTAATTAAGGCAGGCTTCCCTTTAAGTGAAGCCATGGTTATTTTTTCACCGGTAATGGTGTTGACTGCAATATTAGGAACTTGGTTGATAGCCCCGCCATTAAAGTACAGCAAGGAGGCGAAACCGATCAGCAAAGCGATAAATAGAACAGTGTTTTGGTTATCTTTTGTCATGTGTTTTAGTTAAGTAAGTTTGTGTTAATCCTTCATATAAAGATAGAGGGCAAATGAGCTTAGAAGTTCCATTAGCGATAAAAGCTGTGGCCATCATAGGCAATAATAAGTCATGGGTGTTGGTCATTTCCATGATGATAACAAAGGACGTGAGGGGTGACTGTAACATGCCAGCGAAGTACCCTGTCATGCCTAATAAGATAACAACGGATATGGGCGCAATAGGGAGCCACTCGCCAAGATTAGCGCCAATACCTGCGCCGACTGACAAAGAAGGAACGAAGATACCTGCCGGTATGCCAACAAAGAAGGTAGCTATGGTTGCGAGCATACGCATAAGGGGGTATTCAGCAGACATGCTATCTGCTTGGAGTAAGTAGTTTTTTGTTTCTTGGTAACCGGTTCCTGCCGTAGCACCATCAGTAAAATAATTGAGTATCGCAAGGATGACACCACAAATGAATGCAATTTTAAGTGGCGATAAGTATCGAATAGATTTGAGAAAAGCGCCGCCTTTAAGCAGGATTAAACTAAATAACCCGCCCATGAAGCCGGTAACTATTCCGCATATAGGAATGATGAACCACGCTTTCCCCCAAGGGAAAGAAACAGAGTGATCGGCAAAATAAACGTACTGCCCGAGCATGATGATGGCGGTAGCGCCAGCAAAAATAACGGCAGTTAAAATAAGTCCGCTGGTTTTCTCTTCTAAAGAACGCCCCATTTCCTCAATGGCAAAGACAATACCTGCAAGAGGTGCGCTAAAAATAGCAGCAAAGCCTGCAGAGCTACCGGCAAGAATAAGTCCGCGCTCTAAATAATGAGGTCCAAAGTTGGCAAAACGACCAAAGTAAGTCATGAAAGCCGCGCCGATATGAATAGCGGGGCCACCAAGTCCAACAGAAGCGCCAGAGAAAATACCACCAATACTTAATAGTAATTTGCCAACAATGATTCGAAAACTGAGTAAAGGCTTCTCGCCACCTGTTTGAGCGGATTGTAATGCCGCTTTAACTTGAGGAACGCCACTGCGTTCAGAGCCTGGAAAAAAGGTGAGGGTTATCCAAGCCAATAAGGTGAGGCATATAGGTGTAAATAAGAAGCTATATAATAAGTATTCTTGGTGAAGTTTTCTAAAAAGCTCGCTCATGTATTCGCTACCTACTGTCAGAGCGACAGATGATAATCCCACAAAAATAGCGCCTAACCAGAAAACAATGTGTGTTTTCCAGGTGGATAGTAGCAATATAAAAGGGTGTTTATCAGGGCTTGGCATTCCATTAAGTATAACAGACGGTGCTAGTGTAAAATGCGCGGGTAAATGGGATTTAACGAACGAGGTTATGCGTGATTAAAGTAGGTATTGTTGGTGGGACGGGTTATACCGGTGTGGAATTATTGCGTTTACTTGCAATGCATCCAGATGTAGACGTGCAAGTAGTCACGTCACGTGCTGAGAAGGGGTTGCGGGTTGATTCTGTTTATCCGAATCTGAGAGGCTTTAATGATCTGAATTTTGTAGAGCCCATTGTAGAAAACTTAACGATTTGCGATGTTGTCTTTTTTGCAACACCCAACGCAACAGCGATGCATATGGCGAAAGATTTATTAGCTGCGGACGTGAGAGTGATCGATTTATCAGCAGATTTCAGGCTAAAAGACGTGGCTGTTTGGGAGCAATGGTATGGTGCAAAACATGTGTGCCCTGATTTACTAGAGCAAGCGGTATATGGTCTGCCTGAAACAAATCGTGACGCGATTAAGAAAGCGAAACTTATAGCTAATCCAGGGTGTTATCCAACGGCAACGCAACTGGGTTTTTTGCCATTGATAAAAGCGGATGTTATAGATACATCAATGCTAATCTCTGATGCTAAGTCGGGCGTTAGTGGGGCGGGTCGTTCTGCGAGTGTAGTGGGACTAATGAGTGAGAGCGGCGAAAGTTTTAAAGCGTATGGTGTGCCGGGGCATAGACATTTGCCAGAAATTTCACAAGAGTTAGGGGCTATTTCAAACTCAGCAGTTGAGTTGACGTTTACGCCGCACTTAGTACCAATGATTCGTGGTATTCATGCAACGTTATACGCACCGTTAAAAGATAAGAATGCGGACCTGCAAGCATTGTTCGAAGAGTTTTATGCGAATGAGCCATTTGTTGATGTATTGCCTGCAGGTGAGCACCCAGACACTGGCGATGTGCGTGGTACCAATCGTTGCCAAATAGCAGTACACCAACCACAAGGCGGTAATGTGGTAACGGTTTTATCAGTTATTGATAACTTGGTGAAAGGCGCATCGGGGCAGGCAATTCACAACATGAATATTATGTTCGGTTTGGATGAGCGAGCAGGCTTGAATCAGGTTGGTTTATACCCGTAACTTTTGTATTTGCCTTTTATGATAAGACATCAGTGCCCACACCCTTACCATCAAACGAAGCGTCAACGTCAAATTGAGAAATATACGTTGCTTGTCGTTATTGGAGGGCTTGTTTTGTTTTTTACGGCAGGCCGATGTTCAGTAAAAAGTGTCGATGAATATCAAGCTGAAAATAATTTACTGCAAGTAGCTGTTGTCGAGTTAACGAAAGAAAATAAAGAACTGTTGAAGCAACAAGACTTTGTTGAAAATGCTCAAAAAATAGACGCGCAAGCGCAAAAGGATTCAAGGAGAGCGCTTACTGAACTCCATGGTCAGCTAAGTGAAGTGAAGCAAAAGCTGGCATTTTATCAACGTGTTGTAGCGCCGGAAACAATTGTCAAAGGGCTGTACCTCGATAGCTTTGAAATTAGACAAGTGGGTAAAAAGAGGCTTTACCAATATCAATTGGTCGTGGCGCAAGGCGTGAGTCAAAAAAGAGCGGTTAAGGGCCGCTATAGCTTGTCTGTTACCGGTATGCTAAATGGGAAAGAAAAAACGTTATTGCTGAAAGAAATGCTGGTCGGGAAAGAACAACCTAAAGGATTTTCTTTTAGGTACTACGAATTATTAAAGGGTGAATTAGAGTTTGAGGAAGGGTTTAGCCCCGTTCAAATTAGTGTGGTAGTTACTCCGTCAACTAAAGGGTCAAAAGAGATTAGACAGCAGTGGGCTTGGCGAGATGCGATCGTTTAAAAAATGCAGGACTAGGCACTTATATACATCTACGCTAAACTACATGGTCGAACCAAATTAAAAAACCAAGGATTAGAGTATGTTTTCTTCAGATTCAAAAAAATTAAAAGAAATAAATACAACGAACGTTTCAACGATTATTGGAGAAGGAACAGTTATTCAGGGTGATATCGTCTATGCAGGTGGTTTACATATAGATGGGAAAATTGTGGGCAATATTTCGGTAGAAAAGGGTGCCGCTGCCACGTTGACATTGAGTAAATTAGGTTCGATACATGGCAACGTTGATGTGCCAACAGTAGTTATTGACGGAGAGGTGCAAGGTGATGTGATTGCGTCTGAGCGTGTTCAGCTGATTTCAAACTCACGTATAACAGGTAACGTTAAATACAATTTGATTGAAATGGAAGTGGGTGCTGAAGTTAATGGTCAGCTTCTTCGTCAGCAAAGCGAACGTTCAAATGTGGCGCAAATACCACTGCAAGAAGCACAGAAAAAAGAACTTTCTTGAGAATAAAGACACTAAGTAAATATTACAAAATTTAAAACGCGAGAAAATATGATGACTACATTTGCTGCAGAAGCCGATATTAATTTTACAGACAGTGCTGCTAAGAAAGTAGCAGAGCTAATTAAAGAAGAAGGGAACCCGGCGCTAAAACTGCGTGTTTATATTTCTGGCGGTGGTTGTTCTGGGTTTCAATATGGCTTCACGTTTGATGAAACCGTCGCCGAGGATGATTTTGGTATTGAAAAAGATGGCGTTAAGGTGGTTATTGACCCTATGAGTTATCAGTACCTTGAAAAGGCCGAAGTCGACTATAAAGAAAGTTTGCAAGGGTCACAGTTTGTTATTCGTAATCCAAATGCATCAACTACCTGTGGCTGCGGGTCATCTTTCGCCGCGTAAAGAAGAGCCAAACAGGTCGTCTGTTTGAGAGGCATGTTCTTTATTATGCGGGTAAAGCTGGGCAAACGTATTTAATTTTGGCGGAGCTTTTTTCAGTGGCTAAACTTAAGCTGAGTAAATAGCGCCTAAAACAACAGTTTGTTTAGCCCCTGTTACAGAGGGGATATTTCCTGTCCTCCCCTCTATTGTTTGTTTGGCGAGCCAAGCAAACGCCATCGCTTCTACTATGTCTGGATCAACGCCGTAAGTGGCCGTTGTTGTTACGGGGCTGTTCAATAAAGTCTCTAGCCTTGCTTGTAAATGGCTATTATGTACACCACCACCGCAGATCAGGGTTTTATTAACCGAGGGCAACTGTTGAATGCTTTGCGCGATGCAAGAGGCGGTTAATTCACACAAGGTGCTTAGGGTGTCTTCAGTACTGGTCGGGTTTCTCTCCAAATGATTTTTTAACCAGTTGAGATTAAAGTATTCAGGCCCCGTACTTTTGGGGTAACCCTGTGAGAAGTAAGGGTCTCTAAGCAGGTTATTTAGTAAGTCAGTACTAACGTTTCCTGCGCGAGATAAATCACCGGACTCATCGTATGGTCTATCAAAATATTGTTGGCACCATTGATCCATTAATGTATTCCCTGGGCCGCAGTCAAAGCCAATAATGGCTTCACTGCAATTTGCCGGCAAAAAAGTAACGTTAGAAATGCCGCCGATATTAACAACGGCTAAGTTTTCTATGCTCGACTGGAATATTGCTTGATGGAAGGCTGGAACTAAAGGGGCCCCTTGTCCGCCGGCAGCAATGTCGCGCCGTCTGAAGTCGGCAACAACTGAAATACCTGTGTTTTGCGTAATACGATTAGCATCGCCAATTTGTAGAGTGTAAGAGGGTTGGCTGTTAGGACTGTGTTGAATGGTTTGTCCGTGCGACCCAATGGCGGTGATGTCATGAGAATTTAAGCTAGCATTACTCAATGCTTGTTGGACGCAATTTGCGTAGAAAACACCTAGCTCAGCGTCAAGGCGCCCTAGCTCGTCAAAATGAATACTTGACTGACGGCATGCATTTTTGAGGGGTGTTAATAGCTTGTTTGGATATTTTGTAAAGTGAGTTGAAATGAGGGTTGGTTTCAGTGTGTCGAAGTCAACAATGGCAAGGTCAACACCATCAAGGCTAGTGCCGGACATAAGGCCAATATAAAATTGCCCCATGTTTAATTATTAAGTGCTAGCTGGGTTTGTTTTGCGAGTTTAAGCTCAGCCAGTAAAGGGCTTGTTTGTTGTTTGAATTGTGCCAATAGCTTTTTGTTGACGGGCTTTGCTGCAGGGAATTTAACCGTTAAAGGGTTGCGGTGTACGCCATTGACTCTTAGTTCATAATGTAAATGTGGCCCGGTAGCAAGACCAGACTTACCCACATAGCCGACGATTTGCCCTTGTTTAATACGGCTGCCATTTTTATAGCGTCCGTATTTAGACATGTGGGCGTATAAAGAGCTGTATTTCTGTCCGTGCTGAACAATGACGACACGACCATAACCGCCTTTTATACCGCGGAATATAACTTTTCCATCGCCAGTGCTTTTAATCGGTGTACCAGTAGATGCTGCGTAATCGACACCTTTATGCGCTCGAATTCTATTAAGAACAGGATGCTTTCGGCGTAAATTAAAGCGTGAACTGACGCGAGCAAAGTCGATAGGGTTGCGTAAAAAAGTTTTACGCATGCTCTTGCCGTCTGGCGAAAAGTATTCAGCATGGCCATCGCTATTAACGAAACGAACGGCTTGGTATTTATCGCCACGGTTGACGAATTCAGCGGCAAGAATATTACCGTTTTCGATACGTACGCCACCTATATATTTAGTTTCATATAATAGAGTAAAGGAATCGCCTTTTCTTAGGCTTTGAGAAAAGTCGATATCCCAACCAAAAATATTGGCAAGCTCCATAATCGTTTTGTCAGCTAACCCGGCTTGTTTAGCGTCGTAAAATAAGGAGTTGTTGATTTCTGCTGAAGCAGTTGAGTGTGCAATTTCAACGGGTTTTTCAGCGAGCGATGCGCTAAAGCCATTTTCAGTCGTTTGAATATGAAGTGTTTTAATTCGGTCAATGTCGTATTCCACAGAAAGGCACTTGCCCTCTACGTTTTGTGTAAAGCGTAACGTTTGCCCAGGCGTTATCTTTTTTAGCAGGGCAACATCCTTGCCTAGCTGCATAATGTTGTAGAGCGTTGTAGGGGAGTACTTTAGTTGGCTGAAAATTTTAGCCAAACTGTCACCGGCTTTGACGGTGTATATCTTATGAGTGCTCTTGTTTCTGCTTACCTTACTTGTAGTGGCTTCACTGTAGTCGCTCTTGTTGACTATAGGTGGAGCCGTGTCATAGCCTGCGTTATCAGGTAGGGCAATGGGTACAATATTGAGTTGCGGAGCGCTACTTTGTACTGCGTCAGTTTGAGCAGGAGAAGAAACGCCTTTAAAATAAAACACAGCAACTAACAACGCAAAGGTCCCTGCTAGTATGGCGGACAAGTGTAGCTTCTTCTGGCGTGGTTGAGCGTTAGCCAGAAGGGTTTTGTAATCGCGGTTTATTAAACGTTGTTTTATCATAAGAATTCAAAAAACAAAAAAAGCCATATAAATCGTAGTGTTGCACATTGTATAGCAAGTAAAGTTGAAAGTATAAAGTGAGGTTTACGTATAAAGCTTATACCTCGTTGCCAATGAAGGCCTTTATTTAAAAGCTAGAAAACACAGTGTCAGTACCTATGGCAGCCGAAATTGATTGAGTAACAGTTGATTTTTATTTTATATGAAGTATCTTTCGCGACCTACCCTACTATATATAAGGATGATGATTGAGTGACTGAGTCTACAAAAATACAACTTGAGCGATTAAAAAGAGGCGCTCACGAGGTGCTCGTTGAAGCAGACTTCGAGAAAAAAATCGCATCAGGGAAGGTGCTTAGAGTAAAAGCAGGGTTTGACCCGACAGCGCCAGATCTTCATCTTGGGCATACGGTGCTTATTAATAAGCTAAAACAATTCCAAGATGCGGGGCACCATATACTTTTTTTGATTGGCGATTTCACTGGAATGATAGGGGATCCAACGGGTAAATCGGCCACCCGCCCACCATTAACTAAAGAAGACGTGGCAAAAAATGCTGAGTCGTATACGCAACAGGTTTTTAAAATACTGGATTCCGAGAAAACCGAGGTGGTTTTCAACTCAACCTGGATGTCTAAATTTAATGCGGCGGACCTTATTCAGTTAGCGGCGAAACATACAGTGGCTAGAATGTTGGAGCGCGATGATTTTAATAAGCGCTATACAGGAGGTAAGCCGATAGCTATACATGAATTTCTGTACCCGTTGATACAAGGTTATGATTCGGTTGCGTTAAAAGCAGATATTGAGTTGGGTGGGACAGATCAGAAGTTTAATTTGTTAGTTGGTCGACAGTTGCAAGAGGTTTACGACCAGCCACCTCAGGTTGTTATGACGATGCCAATCTTAGAAGGGTTAGACGGGGTTCAAAAAATGTCTAAGTCATTGGGTAACTATATAGGTATTAATGAACCGCCAAATGATATGTTTGGGAAGTTGATGTCAATTTCAGATGTATTGATGTGGCGTTACTTCGAATTGCTCAGCTTCAGGGAGCTGGGAGAAATAGACGGCTGGAAAAAGGCTTGCGATGAAGGGAAAGAGAATCCGAAGAACGTTAAAGTAAAGCTAGCATTAGAAATTGTTGAGCGTTTTCATAGCCTGGTTGCTGCCGAAAAAGCACGGGAAGCTTTCGATTCAAGGTTTAAGCACGGGCAAGTGCCTGATGACATTAAGAGCATTGTTATAAAGAATGGAAGTAGCTTGCTCATAGCTAATGCGTTGAAAGAGGCGGGTCTAACGGTTAGCGCATCGGAGTCTTATAGGATGATGAAGCAAGGTGCAGTTAAAATTGATGGCAAAAAGGTTGACGATAAGAAAGCATCCTTAGATATAGGGAAGGCGTACCTTGCGCAAGTAGGGAAAAGAAAATTTTCAAAAATAACAATAGCTTAGTGCTTATTTCTATAAATAAACTAAATAACGGTTGACCACTAAAATATTGACCCTATAATACGCATCTCTTCCAGTCAGGCGGTAGCAATATTTAGCTGAGACAAGGAAGAATTGGTGGTTAATAATTCGATTTAGCAACAAAAGGATATTAACAATAAAAAGGGTTGACGGTTTCAATATTGACCCTATAATACGCACCTCTTCTTAGGCAGGCAGCATATATTTTTAACGCTGAAGCCGAAAGAAAACAGCAAAAAAACATTTGCATTTAAAGCGCAAATGATTATAATAGCTGGCCCGATTCGACGTAAATATCGAATCAGCTCTTTAAAAATTTATCAAGTAATTTGTGTGGACACTTGTGTTGATTGTTTAGTTATTTAAAAAATAATCAATATAAAGTTGGACGCACTTAAGTTTTAAAATTTAAGTAATAAACGTTTAATTCTATATTGAGCAAGATCTAGACCTCCTTTTAAGAGGTCGAAAAATATAAACTGAAGAGTTTGATCATGGCTCAGATTGAACGCTGGCGGCATGCCTAACACATGCAAGTCGAACGGAAACGATGCTAGCTTGCTAGCAGGCGTCGAGTGGCGGACGGGTGAGTAATGCATAGGAATCTACCTAGTAGCGGGGGACAACCTGGTGAAAACCAGGCTAATACCGCATAATCCCTACGGGGCAAAGCAGGGGACCTTCGGGCCTTGCACTATTAGATGAGCCTATGTCGGATTAGCTAGTTGGTGAGGTAATGGCTCACCAAGGCAACGATCCGTAGCTGGTTTGAGAGGATGATCAGCCACACTGGGACTGAGACACGGCCCAGACTCCTACGGGAGGCAGCAGTGGGGAATATTGCACAATGGACGAAAGTCTGATGCAGCAATGCCGCGTGTGTGAAGAAGGCCTTAGGGTTGTAAAGCACTTTCAGTAGGGAGGAAAAGTAAGTAGTTAATAACTGCTTACCCTGACGTTACCTACAGAAGAAGCACCGGCTAACTCCGTGCCAGCAGCCGCGGTAATACGGAGGGTGCAAGCGTTAATCGGAATTACTGGGCGTAAAGCGCGCGTAGGCGGTTAGTTAAGTTAGATGTGAAAGCCCCGGGCTCAACCTGGGAACTGCATTTAAAACTGGCTAACTAGAGTATGGTAGAGGAGAGTGGAATTTCAGGTGTAGCGGTGAAATGCGTAGATATCTGAAGGAACACCAGTGGCGAAGGCGGCTCTCTGGACCAATACTGACGCTGAGGTGCGAAAGCGTGGGTAGCAAACGGGATTAGATACCCCGGTAGTCCACGCCGTAAACGATGTCAACTAACTGTTGGGCGGGTTTCCGCTTAGTGGTGCAGCTAACGCAATAAGTTGACCGCCTGGGGAGTACGGCCGCAAGGCTAAAACTCAAATGAATTGACGGGGGCCCGCACAAGCGGTGGAGCATGTGGTTTAATTCGATGCAACGCGAAGAACCTTACCTACCCTTGACATACAGAGAACTTTCTAGAGATAGATTGGTGCCTTCGGGAACTCTGATACAGGTGCTGCATGGCTGTCGTCAGCTCGTGTCGTGAGATGTTGGGTTAAGTCCCGTAACGAGCGCAACCCTTATCCTTAGTTGCTACCATTTAGTTGGGCACTCTAAGGAGACTGCCGGTGATAAACCGGAGGAAGGTGGGGACGACGTCAAGTCATCATGGCCCTTATGGGTAGGGCTACACACGTGCTACAATGGCCGGTACAGAGGGCTGCAAACTCGCGAGAGTAAGCGAATCCCTTAAAGCCGGTCCTAGTCCGGATTGCAGTCTGCAACTCGACTGCATGAAGCTGGAATCGCTAGTAATCGCGGATCAGAATGCCGCGGTGAATTCGTTCCCGGGCCTTGTACACACCGCCCGTCACACCATGGGAGTGGGTTGCAAAAGAAGTGGGTAGGCTAACCTTCGGGAGGCCGCTCACCACTTTGTGATTCATGACTGGGGTGAAGTCGTAACAAGGTAGCCCTAGGGGAACCTGGGGCTGGATCACCTCCTTTCTATGACGAAAACATTGCATAAGTGTTCACACAAATTACTTGATATACACCCGAGCTAGGGTCTGTAGCTCAGTTGGTTAGAGCGCACCCCTGATAAGGGTGAGGTCGGTGGTTCAAATCCACCCAGACCCACCACGCTCGATAATACTATTAATGGGGCCATAGCTCAGCTGGGAGAGCACCTGCTTTGCAAGCAGGGGGTCGACGGTTCGATCCCGTCTGGCTCCACCAATTCAATAAGCCTTCAATGAGGGTTTATTGAATTGACATTAGTGTTGATAGCTCTTTAACAATTTAGAAAGTTGTACATATATTTTTTTAGCACCTAGTTTGCTAGAAAAGTATTTTTTGAAGTATGGAATGTGATATCGCATATTCCATACTGCTAAAGTAATTCATATAGATAGTTATTTACTATCATGTAGCCTTTTTGGGGTTATATGGTCAAGTGAATAAGTGCATACGGTGGATGCCTTGGCGACAAGAGGCGATGAAGGACGTTGTAGCTTGCGATAAGCTTCGGGGAGGTAGCAAACAACCTTTGATCCGAAGATTTCCGAATGGGGAAACCCGGCCATTTTTAATGGTCACTCCATACTGAATACATAGGTATGGTAGAGCGAACCTGGGGAACTGAAACATCTAAGTACCCAGAGGAAAAGAAATCAACCGAGATTCCCTTAGTAGCGGCGAGCGAACGGGGACCAGCCCTTAAGCTCTATTTGTGTTAGTGGAACATTCTGGAAAGTTTGGCCATAGTGGGTGATAGCCCCGTACACGAAAATGCATTTAGAGTGAAATCGAGTAGATCGGGACACGTGATATCCTGATTGAACATGGGGGGACCATCCTCCAAGGCTAAATACTACTTGTCGACCGATAGTGAACCAGTACCGTGAGGGAAAGGCGAAAAGAACCCCTGTTAGGGGAGTGAAATAGATCCTGAAACCGTATGCATACAAGCAGTGGGAGCATACTTGTTATGTGACTGCGTACCTTTTGTATAATGGGTCAGCGACTTACTTTCAGTGGCAAGCTTAACCGTTAGGGGAGGCGTAGGGAAACCGAGTCTTAATAGGGCGAATTAGTCGCTGGGAGTAGACCCGAAACCGGGCGATCTATCCATGGCCAGGGTGAAGGTGAGGTAAAACTTACTGGAGGCCCGAACCCACTTATGTTGAAAAATGAGGGGATGAGCTGTGGATCGGAGTGAAAGGCTAAACAAGCCCGGAGATAGCTGGTTCTCCTCGAAATCTATTTAGGTAGAGCCTCGCATATCACTGTTGGGGGTAGAGCACTGTTACGGCTAGGGGGTCATCCCGACTTACCAACCCGTTGCAAACTCCGAATACCAACAAGTGCAATTGCGGGAGACACACTACGGGTGATAAGGTCCGTTGTGGAGAGGGAAACAGCCCAGACCGTCAGCTAAGGTCCCAAAATGATACTCAGTGGAAAACGATGTGAAAAGGCACAGACAGCCAGGAGGTTGGCTTAGAAGCAGCCATCCTTTAAAGAAAGCGTAATAGCTCACTGGTCAAGTCGGTTTGCGCGGAAGATTTATCGGGGCTTAAGTATCATACCGAAGCTACGGATGCGTATTTATACGCATGGTAGAGGAGCGTTCTGTAAGCCTGTGAAGGTGAATCGAGAGGTTTGCTGGAGGTATCAGAAGTGCGAATGCTGACATGAGTAACGATAATGGGAGTGAAAAACTCCCACGCCGAAAACCCAAGGTTTCCTGCGCAATGCTAATCAGCGCAGGGTTAGTCGGAACCTAAGGCGAGGCCGAAAGGCGTAGTCGATGGACAACAGGTTAATATTCCTGTACCGCATATAACTGCGATGGGGTGACGGAGAAGGCTAGATCAGCATACTGTTGGATATGTATGTTTAAGCATGTAGGGCGAGTTCTTAGGTAAATCCGGGAGCTCATTAAACCTGAGATGTGATGTCGAGGACTCTACGGAGTCCGGAGTGATTGATGCCATGCTTCCAAGAAAACCCTCTAAGCTTCAGGTTATATGCGTCCGTACCCCAAACCGACACAGGTGGGTGGGATGAGAATTCTAAGGCGCTTGAGAGAACTCTGGTGAAGGAACTAGGCAAAATGGTACCGTAACTTCGGGAGAAGGTACGCCCTCCAGGTGATCGGATTTACTCCGTAAGCTCAAGAGGGTTGCAATAAAATGGTGGCTGCGACTGTTTACTAAAAACATAGCACTCTGCAAACTCGTAAGAGGAAGTATAGGGTGTGACGCCTGCCCGGTGCCGGAAGGTTAATTGATGGGGTTATCTTCGGAGAAGCTCTTGATCGAAGCCCCGGTAAACGGCGGCCGTAACTATAACGGTCCTAAGGTAGCGAAATTCCTTGTCGGGTAAGTTCCGACCTGCACGAATGGCGTAACGACGGCCACACTGTCTCCACCAGAGACTCAGTGAAATTGAAATTGCTGTTAAGATGCAGTGTACCCGCGGCTAGACGGAAAGACCCCGTGAACCTTTACTATAGCTTTGCACTGAACTTTGAACCTATTTGTGTAGGATAGGTGGGAGACTTTGAAGCAGGAACGCTAGTTTCTGTGGAGTCACCCTTGAAATACCACCCTGGTATGTTTGGAGTTCTAACCCAGGTCCGTTATCCGGATCGGGGACAGTGTATGGTGGGTAGTTTGACTGGGGCGGTCTCCTCCCAAAGAGTAACGGAGGAGCACGAAGGTACCCTAAGGACGGTCGGAAATCGTCCGCTTAGTGCAATGGCATAAGGGTGCTTGACTGCGAGATAGACACATCGAGCAGGTACGAAAGTAGGTCATAGTGATCCGGTGGTTCTGTATGGAAGGGCCATCGCTCAACGGATAAAAGGTACTCCGGGGATAACAGGCTGATACCGCCCAAGAGTTCATATCGACGGCGGTGTTTGGCACCTCGATGTCGGCTCATCACATCCTGGGGCTGTAGCCGGTCCCAAGGGTATGGCTGTTCGCCATTTAAAGTGGTACGCGAGCTGGGTTTAGAACGTCGTGAGACAGTTCGGTCCCTATCTGCCGTGGGCGTTTGAGAATTGAGGAAAGCTGCTTCTAGTACGAGAGGACCGAAGTGGACGAACCTCTGGTGTTCCGGTTGTCATGCCAATGGCATTGCCGGGTAGCTACGTTCGGACGGGATAACCGCTGAAAGCATCTAAGCGGGAAGCCTCTTCCAAGATTAATTCTCACTGATTCTTTAAGAATCCTGAAGGGCCCTTGAAGACTACAAGGTTGATAGGCACGGTGTGGAAGCGCAGTAATGTGTGAAGCTAACGTGTACTAATTGCCCGTGAGGCTTGACCATATAACACCCAAAAGGGTTAGTTATATGTTGTAAATAACAAAATATATGAATTCATGTACAACTTTCTAAATTATTGCAGAGATATTTCTCTGATGCCGATTTGCCTGGTGGCAATAGCGAGCGTGTACCACCCGATCCCATTCCGACCTCGGAAGTGAAACCGTTTAGCGCCGATGATAGTGTGGCAGTAGCCATGTGAAAGTAGGGAACCGCCAGGCTTTTACAACAAAAACCCGCCTTTTGGCGGGTTTTTTTTTGCTTTAAGGATTTTACTGTAAAACCGGATTTAATTAGTGGTAGAATTTAGGTAAGAAGAGCTTTTAGAATGTATATGTATATTCATAATACATTCATGCAAGAGTAATATAATAAAGTTGTTATAAATAAAATAAAGGAAAGAGAAGGATGAAAAAATATTTATTAATTTTAGGTTTAAGTTTATTGGTTTTAGGTGGTAAAGCATTTGCTCATGGCGATGCAGCCCCGCAACCAGTAGATGTATCAACACTGCCTCCATTGGGGGAAGAGTGGTTGGAAGAGAACCCATATACTGGAAATGAAGAAGCAATTAAAGTGGGCAAAACTGCTTACACATCAAATTGTGCTAGATGTCATGGGCTAGGTGCTGTCTCTGGTGGTATTTCACCTGATTTACGTGAGTTGGATGAAGGTGCGGAAGGTGACGAGTGGTTTATTTACCGAGTTAGAACAGGTGCAACACGTAATGGCATTACTTATATGCCAGCGTTTGAAGGGATTTTTGGCCAAGAAGCTATGTGGGCAATTAGAGCTTGGGTAGAAACCATTCCAGCTGACTAACGTTTATGAAGCATATTGTTGCAATAATCCTGCTGGGAGTATTCTCTCAGCAGGTTTTTTCGTTTTCAGAGGTACAAGAAAAAGGCTACTTACGTATTGCTGTTTATAAAGGCTATGCGCCGTTTTCGTTCCGTGAAAAAGGTAAGTTAATAGGTATAGAGGTAGAATTAGGTAAACTTTTAGCGGCTAAGCTTGGTGTCGACCCTTTAATTTGGGCGATTAGCGCGGACGAAACTATGAGTGATGATCTTCGGAACTCAGTCTGGAAGGGGCATTATATTGGTGGCGGTACTGCAGACGTTATGTTGCATGTCCCTGTTAATAAAAACTTTGCAGAAGAGAATGACAAAGTCGTTATTAGTAATGCATATTTCAAAGAAGAAATTGTTGCGGTCAGACATAACTCACGTGCTTCTATACCGTTATTAAATTTGTTTTCAAGTGAAAATATTGGTGTCGAATTAGATACATTGGCTGATTTTTATTTAGTCGGAGCTAATAGTGGTCGTTTCCGTGAAAATGTGAAGCATTACACAACCATTGAAGATGCAGTTAAAGCATTAAGTAATGGTGATGTTCGAAGTGTTGTTGGCCCACGTAGTCAGCTTGAAGCTGCTTTAAAAAGCACAACAGCTGAATATTTGTTTACAAAAGTCTCGATGCCGCTTTCATATCAATCGCAGTGGAACGTTGGTATGGCAGTAAAGAGAGGGCGTGATGAATTAGTTGAAAAACTGACGGTTGCGTTTGAAGAACTAAAGAAAACTGGCGAGTTATCTGCACTGTTTGAAAAATACGGTATTACTTATATTGCCCCTTAAATCACTTATTCAATTTAGGAGTAAAAAATGAAAAAAATATTATTTCTATTATTATTACTACTTTTTGTATCTTCAATTATTCATGCGGGAGCCTTAGAGGGTAAAAAGAAAATTTACCTTATGAGCTCCGGCGGTGAACTAACTCATTTCGCTAATGTCGAATTCACTCCAAATGATGACAATATTGAGTATAAAGTCTCGTTAGTTGACAAGCCATTTGAAGATCAGTTCTTATCCATGCGGCCTTTTAAGTGCATTATGGGGACTAAACAGGTTATGTGTCATGTTCCTTACCCATATGAGAAGAATGGGTTTATTACGGAGTCTAATTTAACCAGTCTTTCGTATGACTTACTGTTTCTACATAAGAGCCCATCTGAATACGGTATAAATATGTGGAACGGGATTTTATATCAGCTAAAAGAGGTTGGTAATGAAATTCGAGGTGTCGTCTCTGAAATTGATATGAATGTAATTGCCTCACCGCCGGATGATTTGAATGAGCCTTTTTTAGAAGATGAAATCTTTGAAGCAGACTTAGTTAACTATGTTTACCCTAGAGTTCTAATTAAAGAATAAGAGTTAGCCCAATGAAAAAAAGTGTCCTCGTCATAAGTTTATTACTGTTTTCGTCCTTGATTTCAGCTCATGAGTTGGCGAAGGACCCTTTAAGTTCAGTTCAATGGAGTGACATGTACAGGGCATTTTTGAAAGAATACCCCGCTGAATTTGATGACAGAGTAAAAGTTTTAGCTCCAGACTTCGCAGAAGATCCTATGAATGTGCCCATTACAGTTGATGCAACAGCACTGGGCAAAGTGAAAGAGATCGTCATTTTTGCTGACTTTAATCCGATTCCGCTTATTGCAAAATACTACCCTATTAATGCAAAGCCAAGGCTTTCTTTTCGTTTCAAAATCCAACAAGCATCGCCTGTTAGAGCCGCTGTATTAACAGAAGACAATATTTGGCATGTTGGTGGTGTTTGGGTTAATTCCGCAGGAGGAGGCTGTACTGTAGCGAGTACTGGGCGATTGGTTGGTGATTGGTCGGACTACATCGGAGATACCTACGGTAAAAGATGGAGCCACGCTGATTACAACAGAATACGTTTTAAAATTCATCACCCAATGGATACTGGTCTAGTAACAGGCATTCCTGATTTTTATATTGAAGAGTTAGAGTTTAGTAATGCTGCAGGTGAAAACTTAGCAACGATATTGTTATATGAGCCGATAAATGAAAATCCTGTTTTAAGCTTTGATCTGCAAGGCTCAAATCTAGCCTCGCCTATTCGTATGGTAGGTGATGATAATAACGGTAACGAGTTTGAAGCGGAGTTTGTTAAATGAAAATGAAGAAATATTTGCAGACTCTTTTTCTAGCGTCTTTCCTGTCTATATCCGCAGTAAATGCAAACGACTTTGACTACCAACTTAAAACAGTAAAAGTAGCGCAAGATACCTATGTTTTTGAAGGCAGTACGGAAGACTTTTCCTTTGAAAATGGTGGCAATATTGTCAATACAGGTTTTATTGTTACATCGGCAGGTGTGGTTGTAATAGATACAGGGCCTTCACTTCGATATGGTAAGCAAATGCGAGAAGCGATTAAAGCAGTAACAAATAAGTCGATTCATAGTGTTTATTTAACCCATCATCATCCGGATCACTTCCTAGGTAATCAAGCCTATAAAGATGTAAAGATACATGCTTTAGCTGAAACCTCAGTGAACATTAAGAATGAAGGTGCTGGTTTTACAGATAACCTTTATTTAATGGTGGGGGACTGGATGGGCGGTACAGATGTATTGGCACCATCAGCAACAGCCAAAGAAGGCACAGTTTCTATTGGTGGACATGAGCTTGAAGTGCTGCCTTACTCAGGGCATACCAGTGGAGATATGGCTCTTTTAGACCACACAACTGGCGTACTGTTTTCAGGTGATTTGATTTTCCATAAGCGGACGTTAACGACGCCGCATGCAGATATAGATAAATGGCTAGCGACAATAAAATCAATGCAAACGCTATCGTTTAAAACACTCATTCCCGGGCATGGCCCCATTAGTCATGATAAGAATGCCTTAGTAGAAATGGTGGATTACTTAACGTGGTTAGATAAAGCACTAACAAAAGCAGCCAATGATGGTTTAGCAATGACCGATGTTATGCGCTTGAACTTGCCGCAGCGGTTTATGGGCAACGCGCAATTGAAACAAGAGTTTTCACGATCTGTGATTCACTTGTTTGCTAAGTACGAATTAAGAGCGTTCAAACGGCTTAATTAATCTTAAAGGCCTGTAATTAATGAGATGTTTCTTTCTGATCGGTGTCATATTTATTATAGGTTGCGCTGGAAGTATTAAAGCAGTAAATACACCTTATCGCGGATTACCCTATCACGCACCAACGACACAGTACCCTCCTGCCGGTGTCCAACGAATTTCTGCTAATGAGTTACAGCGGATGTTAAATTCAAACTCCACTCCCCTACTCATCGATGTATATGGGGCTATTTTTAGAGAGGAATCTTTAGACTTTGATGGCGCATGGTTGGTCAGTACGCCACGGAAAAACATCCCTGGAAGTGTTTGGTTGCCAAATGTAGGGAAGCAAGTATTAAAGCCAGTTGTTGAGCAGTACTACAGGGGGCAGCTCAAAGAACTCACAAATGATAACCCGGCAAGGCGTTTGGTTATTTACTGCATAGAAGATTGCTGGATGGCTTGGAATGCTGCAAAAAGAGCACGCGAATGGGGCTACACTGATGTGATGTGGTTTCGAGAAGGGGTTGATGGCTGGACTGATAATGATTGGGTACTTGAAAGCGCTGAGCCTGTGAGTTTGCCGGTTAATGAATAGCTAACAAAATCTGAAGATTACAAGATAGCCGCGTTGTATGGTAGTGTTCAAAAATCTGTGTCACTTCATTAAAATAAATGCGCAAGCATTAAGGAGCAACCAATTATGTCCGATACATTTGATTTTGATAAAGTCCTAAAAGAA
>LWTL01000117.1 GCA_002101235.1 Cycloclasticus sp. symbiont of Bathymodiolus heckerae
AATATATAATCGGGTACTACAGCCAAGTCAGGCCTCATCAACATAACAATGGCTTATCGCCAAATGTTGCGGAGAAAAACTACTGGGCTGAATACAAAACTGTGGCCAAATTTACTTGACCACTACAATACGCCATGGCCAAAACTTGTAAGCAGCGTTAATGCTTTAAAAAAGGGCTTGCCAGATGAGGGTAGCCCCTTAACTGAGCCGACGTTATTAAATATATTGCAGTCCGAATCAATACCGCCAGACGACCAATTACCCAACACTGGAGTTGGAATAGAGTTTGAGCGCCTGTTATCGACAGTCTTTATTAAAAGTAACGAATACGGCACGCGCTGCTCAACAATCATTACTTTAGACTACGATAACCTTCTTCAGTTTCATGAATATTCATATGACTATAAAGGCATACAAACAAACAAAATTAAAAAAACATTTCGTTGCTTAACAGAAAGTTAGAATGGGTTTCTAATAAACACCAACACTACTAGAGCTAATAAAAGCAACGGCACTAATATATACAGTAGCCTAGTAGCTGTCTTTTGAATATTAGCTGCTTTGTCCTGAATATCTTCAGTTCTTTTAGTAATACTCTCGGCTTTTTCAAATTGAACAGATTGCATCTCTAAAGATTTTTCTTGGTTATCAAGCGCTTCCTTTTGTTGCTTAAGTTGAATTTCTTGATTTGCAACTATGGTCTTTAATAATTCTACCTGCTCATCCATGGCGTTATGTTCTAAGCGTTTTCAACATTATGATAAACATGCTGCACATCGTCTAGTTCATTCAACATAGCTAAAAATTTTTCAAATAAGGCTACATCATCACCGCTAACAGATGTGAAGGCATGCGGTATAAACTGAATTTCATCCACATCAAAATCAACTTCACCCAAACTACTCAGTAACGCTTGTTTAGCTTTAAAGTAATCCGTGTGTAATGCAAATACAGTGACCTTTCCCTCTTCACTTTCCACATCCGTCACATCAACATCAGCTTCCATTAGTGCTTCTAACACAATATCTTCATCATCATGTGTGAAAACAAAAATAGCGGAGTGATCGAACATATGGCTTACACTGCCTTCCGTACCAATTTTGCACTTCGTTTTAGTGAACGCTTGGCGTACATCACCAAATGTTCTATTTGGGTTATCTGTTAAGCAATCAATAATCGCCATACTGCCACCCGGACCATACCCTTCATAACGCGCCGGTGAATAGTCTTCTCCACCACCGCCTTTAGCTTTATCTATCGCCTTATCAATTACATGCGTAGGCACTTGGTCTTTCTTAGCCTTATCGATAAGACTACGTAAGGCAAGATTGCCTGTAGGATCAAAACCACCAGATTTGGCACATACATATATTTCACGGCCATAACGGCTATAAACTTTAGCTTTCATGTCCGATGTTTTGGCCATTGAATCTTTACGGTTTTGGTATGCTCTGCCCATTTAGCTACTGCTCCATTTTAGATGTTATGTATGTGTTTATTGATGACCCTCTAAGCAATAAAGAAAAGTCATTTGTGTTTTTGTTATACGTGAACGATTCGTTTAATGCCTATTTTATTTTTGAACTAACGCAAGTATGTAAGTCTTTTAACACGCCATTCTCAATATTATATATCCAGCCGTGAACAGACAGTTCGTGGCCCTGTTTCCAAGCATTTTGAACGATGGTTGTATTACAAATATTATTCACTTGCTCTTTTACATTAAGCTCGCAAAGTAAATTAACTTTTGCATCATGCTCAAGCCCTTCAAATTGCTCAGCATTAAATCGTACGACGTCTTTAATATGGCGCAACCAATTATCAATCAGCCCGTGCTCTTCATTGTCTAAAGATGCTTTTATGCCACCGCAGCCATAATGCCCACATATGATGATATGTTTTACTTTAAGAACTTCAACTGCGAATTGAACAACGGAAAGGCAATTTAAATCAGTGTGTACAACAACATTCCCAATATTGCGGTGTACAAATACTTCACCAGGCTGGAGTCCGGTTATTTGGTTGGCTGGTACTCGGCTATCAGAACAGCCAATCCACAAGTACTCTGGAGCTTGTTGTTTAGATAAGCGCGTGAAGTACTCTGGGTCGTTTTCTTTTATTGAAGAAGCCCATGCTGCATTGCTGTCAAAAAGGTGCTTTAGTGATTTCAATTTTTAATTGCCCTTGTAATTGTATTCGTTGCTTTAAAAGAGGCTAACGATTAGAGTCCCCGCAAACCTCTTTCCAAATCAGCCTTTATATCGTCAACATTCTCTAAGCCTACACCCAATCTTAATAATGAGTCCGTGATTCCTGCTTGAACTCTCTCATCTTCAGTTAAACGCCCATGTGTTGTTGTTGACGGGTGTGTGATCATACTTTTTACATCACCTAAATTTGCGGTTATTGAGATCATTTGTGTTGCATCAATAACTGCCCATGCACCCTTCTTACCTCCCTTCACTGTAAAACTAACAATGCCGCCAAAGCCACTTTGCTGTTCTTTAGCTAACGCATGCTGAGGATGGTTTTGTAAACCCGTATAATGCACTGTTTCAACGCTAGGTTGTTCTTCGAGCCATTGCGCAATAGCCAATGCATTACTGCAATGTTTTTCCATACGTAGAGACAACGTTTCCAATCCCTTCTGGAATACCCAAGCATTGAATGGGCTCATGGTGGGGCCAGTAGTTCTTAGTATGGGGTATAACTTTTCTTCAATCAGCGCGTTGTCGCCAACAATAGCTCCGCCTACGCATCTACCCTGCCCGTCTAAATACTTTGTTGCGGAATGTACTACTAAGTCAGCTCCAAGGCTCAGGGGCTTTTGTAAAGCAGGCGTGCAATAAACATTATCGACAATAAGTAAGGCGTTATGAGCATGTGCCAAGTCAGCCAATTGTTTTATATCAGCAAGCGTTCCCATAGGGTTTGAGGGAGTTTCTAAAAAAAAGAATCGCGTATTATCTTGCACCGCTGCTTGCCATGCAGTGATATCGTCTAAGTCGACAAACGTGGTTTCTATCGCAAATTTGTGCATGATATTTTTAAACATCAACGCGGTATTGCCGAAGACGCTACGCGAACAAACCACGTGATCCCCAGCAGAAAGCAAACCTAAACAAACAGTGTTAATCGCAGCCATGCCAGATGATGTCGCCATCGCACGCTCTGCGCCTTCCATAATAGCTAAGCGCCTTTCGAATGCGTTAACTGTCGGATTGGTGAAGCGTGAGTATATATTACCGGCTAACTTACCTGAAAAACGCCCCGCAGCTTCTTCAGCACTATCAAAAACATAGCTCGATGTCGGAAAAATAGCGTCACTGTGCTCACCCTCTGGTGTTCTGTGTTGGCCTGCGCGAATGCCTTGTGTTTCTATTGAGTAATCTTGCCAATCTTGATCAGACATAATATCGATAATTTAATTTGTATTGTGTAATTCAATCACGGTTTGGTCTAAGTCATTCGCTGATTTTTGATCATCTGAACGATTTAAGCCTTGTTCTTTAAGGTATTCATCACTCACTGTTCCTGTAACGTAATGCTGATTGAAGCAGGCGGCATCAAAATCAACAATTTCCGGGTTACGTTTTCTTACAGATTCAAACAAGTCCTCTAAGTCTTGATAAATGAGCCAATCAGCACCAATAGCCTGTTCAATTTCTTCGATGGTTTTGTCATGAGCAACGAGTTCTTCAACTGCGGGCATATCAATGCCGTATACATTGGGGTAACGAACTTGAGGGGCAGCCGAAGCGAAGTAAACCTTGTTTGCTCCTGCTTCACGTGCCAGTTTAATAATTTGCCCTGATGTTGTGCCTCTAACGATTGAGTCGTCAACTAACAGAACATTTTTACCTTTAAATTCTAAATCAATAGCATTTAATTTACGTCGTACTGATTTCTTACGTTCTTGCTGCCCCGGCATAATAAACGTGCGTCCGATATACCTGTTTTTAATAAAACCTTCACGGTATTTAACATCTAAACGATTCGCTAATTGAAGTGCTGACGTTCTACTGGTGTCAGGAATAGGAATAACGACATCGATATCATGATCAGGCTTAAGACGCATGATTTTTTCAGCTAGTTTCTCACCCATACGTAATCGTGATTTGTATACGGAGACATTGTCGATTATGGAGTCTGGTCTTGCTAGGTATACGTATTCAAAAATACACGGAGTAAGACGTGGGTTTTCCGCACATTGCTGGGTATGGATAACCCCACCTTTTTTGATAAATAAAGCCTCACCCGGCGCGATATCTCTAATCAGCTTAAAACCTTGTGAATCCATAGCAACCGACTCAGATGCAATCATATAATCACTACCTTGATCTGTTTCTCTGACGCCAAAACAAATAGGGCGAATGCCATTAGGGTCTCGAAAACCAACCACGCCAAAACCAGTAATCATAGCAACAACTGCATAAGCACCTTCGCAGCGTTTGTGGACAGCAGAAACAGCCTTAAAAACATCGTTTTCATTCAGTTTTAATTTGCCTAAACGCTGTAATTCATGTGCGAAGATATTTAATAAAATTTCAGAATCTGAATTGGTGTTGATATGGCGCTGATCATCAATGAATAGTTCTTGTTTGAGTTTCGCAGCATTTGTTAAATTGCCGTTATGCGCTAACGTGATTCCAAAAGGTGAGTTAACGTAAAAAGGTTGCGCTTCAGCAGAGCTTGAACATCCCGCTGTAGGATAGCGAACATGAGCAATGCCCATGTTACCCGTTAATTCAAGCATATGGCTCGTTCTAAAAACATCTCGCACTAAGCCATTCGCTTTACGCAAATGAAGCTGACTCCCTTCGCAAGTTACAATACCCGCGGCATCTTGCCCTCGATGTTGAAGCACAGTCAATGCTTCGTAAAGTTCTTGGTTTACATTTTGATGGGATACAACACCAGCAATTCCACACATAATTATGTCTGCCTTTTAATAAAATTTAATATGAAAAATACCCACTGACACCATCCGGTATTTGCTCTCTTAACCAAATGGATAAATCCTGGAAAGGTGCTATTAGTGATGATTGAACCCACCAGGGGTCTTGCGGTAAAGGCGTTAAGCCAGCGAGCAATACTAATACAGCCATCACGACCATACCGCGAGCAATGCCAAATAAAAAGCCTGCAAACCTATCAGTTCCAGACAGGCCCGTTTTATCAACAATTTGGCTAACAAGATATGACAACATCCCGCCGAGAATTAAAGTCAAAAGTAAGAGGATAATAAACGCAACAGCAATTCTTACGGAGGGTACTTCAATGTATTCGACCAAAAAAGTAGAAAATGGTTGGCTAAATTTAATACCAACAAGAATCGATGCTATCCATGTTCCGAGTGAAAATGCTTCTTTAACTAAGCCTCTAAATAATCCAATAAGCGCTGAAATAAAGATGATGCCGATAATGAGATAATCAACCCATATCAGATTGTTAACGACACTCATGTCCATAAAAGTCTCACTTAAGGATATTGAACAACAATGGCGTTAACGAGTTTTTGCTCTTTCTGAAGCTTAGCACTCATCGCCTCGGCTTTTTCTTTGCTCAACTCTGGCCCAACTCTCACCCTATATACAACACCTTTTTTACCAGCAGATTGTTCTACAAAAGCAGTAAAGCCAGCCTTCATTAATTTAGCAGACAAAGCATTTGCATTTTTCTCAGCTGAAAAACTACCTACTTGTATAACCCAAGCAGTAATTCCTTCTACAGTTTTTAGCTTGGGTGGTTTAGGGATAATAGGTTGTGCTATTTGTACAACCTTAGCGCCTGATTCTTTTGATATAGTCACTTCGGCCAACGCTTCTATCTCTGCTTCTGGCAAAGCGACAATTTTAGAAGCTAGATCTTTTGGCGCAGCTGGAATTTCAATCGCTACAATTTCAGCGTCCGTTGGCTTATTCCCTATAAACATAGGTAGGAAAATAACAGCCAAAGAGATCAAAATAATGGCGCCAATTAAGCGTTGCTTTAAGGGTTGTTCCATATAAACCAACTAGACCTTACTTTAATGAAGAATGACTCGCATTATAACGCCTCTAAACATGCTTCGACTACAAAAAAAGAACCAAAACATATAACAATATCCTCATCGCCCGCTCTTTTTAAGGCAGATTTAAAAGCTTCCTGTATTGAGTCATATTGTGAACACTTCCGAGATGAGTGATTGCTTAATAATGTATCTAAGCTCTCTACAGACTCTGATCTTTTAGAGCTCAAAGGAGCAATATACCATTGGTCAACCAAATCTTTGAACGGTTCGACAACTTCCGCTACTTGCTTATCTGCCAAGATGGAAAACACGGCGTGGAGTTGCCCTGTATATGACGTTTCGTTAATAAATTTTGCTAATGCACCTGCTGACTCGGCATTATGCGCGACATCTAAGAACACGTCTGGGTGCGAGTTCACTTGTTGTAAGCGACCCTTTAGTGCAACGTGTTGAAGCCCAGCTGTTATGGCTGCTTTACTAACCAATATATCCGTAGAAATATGTGCCAATAAGCTAATAACCGCTGCTGCATTCTGAATTTGGTGAACCCCTTTTAACCCAGGCAAGGGGTAACTCCCCCGCAGGCTGTGTTGAGCGTTTAGGTTCCAGCCCTCTTTTCTGATGGAAATACTAAAGTCTTTACCGGCTAACAAAAGATCTGTGCCTAATTCACTAGCATGATGAAGCAAGCTTTTAGGAACATTCTCATCACCGCAAACTGCTTGCTGTTTTGTGCGAAAAACGCCTGATTTTTCCAGTGCTATCTTATTAAGATCATCGCCTAACCAGTCAATATGGTCGACAGAAATACTGCTAATCAATACGGCATTAGCATCAACAATATTTACGGCATCAAGTCGTCCACCTAGACCCACTTCAAGAATTTGAATGTCAGTAGATTGATCGGCAAAAATAGTCAGCGCCGCTAATGTACCAAATTCAAAATAACTTAAACTAATATCGGTGCGTGCAAGATCAATTTGTTCAAAAGCTTGCGTGAGAAGGTCATTTGAAACGGGTTCGCCATTAATTCTGACACGTTCGTTATAACGGGTTAAATGAGGTGTGCTGTATACCCCGACACGATAACCGGCGGCTATTAAAATGGATTCGAATAAAGCGACGCATGAACCTTTACCGTTCGTACCCGCAACCGTTATGGTGTATTTTGGGGCATGAGAGTGAGTCTTTAAACGCTGAAAAACAGCTGAAACGCGCTCCAGTCCAAGATCAATTTCCGTGGTGTGACTCTGTTCTTGCCACGCCAACCATGTGTCAAGAGATGATTCTTTAGATAAGCCAGAAGGCGAAGAAATGGACCTTACTCGCTTGCTTGCTCTTCAACGACTTCGTCTACAACAGGAATACCTACGTTTTCTAATGAGTGGTGTCCCGCATGTAATAAGGAAAGAATTTCAGTAATAGTTGAACGCATTTCTCTCCGATCAATAATCATATCGATCGCGCCGTGCTCGAGTAAAAACTCACTACGCTGGAAGCCTTCAGGTAACTTTTCACTAACGGTTTGCTCAATGACTCTTTGCCCTGCAAATCCAACTAGTGCGTTAGGCTCCGCGATGTGGATGTCCCCAAGCATAGCCAAACTAGCCGATACGCCACCCATTGTCGGGTCAGTTAGTACAGAAATAAAAGGAATTTTATTTTCAGCTAATTGAGCCAATGCCGCACTGGTTTTCGCCATTTGAAACAGCGAGAACAATGACTCTTGCATTCGTGCGCCACCGCTTGATGCGAAGCAAACCAAAGGAATTCTTGAATTAATAGCTTCATTAACGGCACGCACAAAACGTTCGCCAACAACAGAGCCCATTGAGCCACCCATAAAAGAAAAATCAAATGCAGCAGCGACAAGGTCCATTTCTAGAACCTTCCCTTTCATTACGATCAAGGCATCTGTTTCCCCAGTCGATTTTACTGCAGCTGAGTGACGATCTTTATATTTCTTACTGTCTTTGAATTTCAGCGGATCTAACGACCTGACTGAGGCTCCGATTTCTTCTCTACCGCCTTCATCTAAAAACAGGTTTAATCTTAAACGCCCTGTTAAGCGTTGATGATGGTCACATTTAGGGCAAACATGTAAATTATTTTCTAAATCTGTTTTATACAAAACACTCTGGCAACTATCGCACTTACACCACAAACCTTCTGGAACAGAAGCTTTTGACTTGCCTTGTAAGTTAATGCCTTCCGGTATAAATTTTTCAAACCAACTCATAATTCACCCAATTTTTTAAATTTAAACAGCCGTATCCATACTGTTTCGCATACTATGCAATAAATCTGAAATAGCTTGCTGGCCTTGCTCTTCATCACCCGAATGATCTGTAATACAGTTAATGAGTGCGCTACCAACAACTACAGCATCGCCTATTTTAGCAATATTGGCAGCAATCTCGGCATTTTTAACACCAAAACCGATAGCGAGTGGTAGTGATGTTATTTGCTTAATCTCATTAACTTTCTTTTGCACTTCATCAAGCTCAAGGTGCCCTGCGCCAGTCACGCCTTTTAGTGATACATAATAAATATAACCTTTAGCAACATCTGCGATTTTTTTAATTCGAATATTATTACTGGTTGGCGATAATAAAAAGATAGCCGAAAGATCATATTTTTCGTACGCAGCAAGCAATTCATCACTTTCTTCTGGAGGTATATCGACGGTTAAAGCTCCGTCAACACCTACATTTGCGGCGGCTTTAGCAAAAGCATCATATCCCATAAATTCAATAGGATTTAAATACCCCATTAATACAACAGGCGTTGTTTGATCTGTTTCTCTAAAGCGTTTAACGATTGCGATAACACCTTTTAACGACATACCCCCCTCTAAGGCTCTTTCACTCGCTTTCTGAATGACTGGGCCATCGGCCATAGGGTCTGAAAAAGGAACGCCTAATTCAATAATATCAGCGCCAGCTTCAACCATCGAATGCATACAAGAAAGCGTGAAGTCTTTATTTGGATCTCCAGCAGTTATAAAAGGAATCAGCGCTTTTTTATTGGCTTCTTTAAGTGCTTTAAAGCAATTATCTAGTCGGTTCACAGCTCAATCCCCTCTATTTTTGCAATGGTGAAAATGTCTTTATCTCCACGGCCAGATAAACAAACTAATATGGATTGATCTTTACGCATCGTTTTTGCCAGCTTAGTAGCGTAAGCGACCGCATGACTAGACTCTAATGCTGGAATAATGCCTTCAACACGCGTTAATTGATGAAAAGCAGCCAATGCTTCATCATCATTGATGTTCACATATTCAGCGCGACCGATATCTTTTAGCCATGAGTGCTCAGGACCGACACCTGGATAATCTAAACCGGCTGAAATAGAATGTGTTTCAATGATTTCTCCATTTTCGTCCGCCATTAGATACGTTCTATTCCCGTGTAATACGCCAGGCTTTCCTGCGCATAGAGGTGCAGAATGCTTTCCAGTTTCAACGCCTAGGCCAGCAGCCTCTACGCCATAAATGGCGACGCTCTCATCAGCAATAAAAGGGTGAAACAAGCCAATGGCATTGGATCCACCGCCAACACAGGCAACAAGCGCATCAGGAAGCTTGTCAGTTTTGGTAAGCATTTGTTCACGCCCCTCCCGCCCAATAATCGTTTGAAAGTCCCTTACCATTGCGGGATATGGGTGTGGCCCAGCAACCGTACCAATGATGTAATAGGTGTTATCAATATTAGTCACCCAATCTCGTAGCGCCTCATTTAATGCATCTTTAAGCGTTTGCGAACCGGATGTAACGGCAACTACTTTTGCGCCCAATAACTTCATACGATAAACATTAGGTGATTGACGCTGAATATCCTCTGCGCCCATATAAACAACGCATTCGAGCCCAAGTCGTGCGGCAACTGTTGCTGTCGCAACACCATGCTGACCAGCACCTGTTTCTGCAATAATACGTGTTTTGCCCATACGTTTAGCCAACAATGCTTGGCCGACCGTATTATTGATTTTGTGCGCACCGGTATGATTAAGGTCTTCACGTTTTAAATATATTTGCGCGCCACCAACCTCATTGCTCAGCCGTTGCGCGTGATAAACAGGCGAAGGCCTACCAACGTAATCTTGTAAATCCGCATCAAGTTCGGCTAAAAAGTCAGGGTCTTGCATGAACTTTGCGTAAGCTTTATTCAATTCTTCAATCGACTCCATAAGCGTTTCAGCAACGAAGATTCCACCGTATGGACCAAAATGTCCACGTTCATCGGGAAAATTGTAGTCTTTAACTGCTGATTGTTTGTCGTTATTCGTTATCGGCACGTTTTACCTCATGCATAAATTGTTCTATTAAGGCGTGGTCTTTTACACCCTTACTCTTTTCAACGCCACTGCTTACATCAACGGCATAAGGCCGTGTTGCGTGTATCGCTTGATAAATATTCTTATCGTTAAGGCCGCCCGCTAATATAATGGGTAAATCACACTTGTTAGGCAATAAATCCCAGTTGAAGGTTTTTCCTGTACCACCATATTGTGTTTGATCATAGGCATCTACTAATATTCCACTAGCGCTAGCAAAGCTTGTTACTGCTTTTTGTACATCAGCCGCTTCTTGTATTCTAACGGCCTTTAAATAAGGTGTATTAAACGAACGACAAAAAGCCTCATCTTCGTCCCCATGAAATTGAAGAACATCAATATTTAAATTATTTAATATGCTGGAAACATAATCATGTTCAGCATTAACAAATAGCGCTACTTTATTGATAAATGGGCTTATTTTATTAAATATATTCTTAGCTTGATCAATATTTACGTAACGCGGACTAGGCTCGTAAAAAACAAAACCTAAGGCATCCGCACCAGCACTTATTGCCGCCACAGCATTATCTGCTTGAGTAATACCACATATTTTTACACGCGTTCTAAAAGACATTTTTAAACCAAGTTCATTGATTGTTTTTCGATCTTATCTATAAAAGGAGAAAAAGCACTCAACGACTTAAGACCAAATTGTTGCGGATAATATACGCCTTTAAAGTACAAACCATTAGGCAAGGCTGTTACCCCTGCTTGCTTCCTATCTTTTGCGAGTAATACAGCGTTAACCCATTCAGGCTTAACCTCTGAGCGCCCAACGGGTAATAAAGTACCAACAATGTTTCTGACCATGTGGTGTAAAAAAGCACTCGCAATAATATCAATGGTGATTTTATCATTACTGCGCTGTATAGATATCGAATGAATTTGCTTAATTGGTGATTTAGCCTGGCAACCTTGCGCTCTAAAAGACGTAAAATCATGCTTACCGATTAAATAATCAGCGCCTTGTTGCATTAACGCCTCGTCTAAAGGTTGGAATATTGTTGTAACATGATTCCGGTGTAAGGCTGATTTAACCCACCTATTTAGAATTTCATATCGATAATATCGAGCGGCTGCTGAAAAACGGGCATGAAAATCATCACAAACAGGCTGAATCCAGATGACACGAATATCTGCGGGTAAATTGGTATTAGCGCCCAAAACCCATTGATGCATCTCTCTTTGTTTATCCGACTCAAAATGAACGACTTGCTCATAAGCATGAACGCCTGCATCCGTTCTACCCGCACAAACAACGGCAACAGAGTGCGAGGCTAAAACGGAAAGTGCTTTCTCAACATGACCTTGAACAGTCTGTGATGTAGTCTTTTGGCGCTGCCAACCATGATAGCGACTGCCATCATATTCAACACCTAATGCAAATTTCAATGTAAGACCTAACTAATGCGTGATTGGCGCATAAGCGCTCGCATATCACGTACCGCTGTATCAAGCCCCGTGATAACAGCGCGAGCTATAATTGAATGACCGATGTTTAACTCGATGATTTCGGGTATTTTAGCAACCGCCTCAACATTAAAATAATGCAAGCCATGCCCTGCATTAACCTGCAAACCGAGGCTGTGCGCATAATGCGCAGCTTCAGCTATACGTTCTAACTCTATTTGCTGCTGTTTCTCACTAGTAGCATCGGCATAACAGCCTGTATGCAATTCCAGCAAGGTTGCTCCGGCTTCTTTAACCGCGTCAATTTGTTCTTTATCCGGGTCAATAAAAGGTGAAATTAAAATACCGGCCGACTCTAATGTAGAGCACGCTTGTTGAAGTCGGTTAAAATTACCTGCAACATCCAAACCGCCCTCGGTCGTTAATTCTTCCCTTTTTTCTGGCACTAGACAGCAAGAGACGGGGTTAACATCACAAGCAATATCTAGCATCTCATTAGTGACTGCCAACTCTAAATTCAAGCGTGTATGAATACTAGATACGATGTCACGGACATCTTGATCCTTAATGTGCCGGCGATCCTCTCGCAAGTGAATCGTAATGCCGTCTGCTCCTGCTCGTTCTGCAACGAACGCAGCATCAAGTGGAGATGGGTAATCTGTACCACGCGCATTTCTTAGAGTTGCAACATGGTCGATATTTACACCGAGTAGGATGGGGTTTTTAGACATATCTAATTTTCTTGATTAAACGAATAAATCGCGGCTTTTTAGTATTTTACCATCCAATTGAGTATCAATTAACCGTCTCATCATATGTTTTGCTTGCATAAGCTCAGTCTTGCCATTCAATTGATTAAGTCTTAAGTTAATCAACGTACTGCCTAAGATAGCATCCTGGGAGTTACTGTTATACCTAACTGCTCCGTGGCCGGGAATATAGCGATACTGTTCCCCTGCTTGTATAGGCTCGTGGCTATCAGCATCGTATTCTAAGGATAAACCATAGCCAATATTATCGAACAGTAGCTTTTCAAACTCGCGAAGACAAGCCTCTAATTGGTCCACCTCTGACAATTTCCTAATGGCTTGTTCATAGCTATTAAACAAAGATAAATGCGCATCATGCTTATGAATTAAATTTAAGATCAATTCATTAACATAAAAGCCACAATACAAGGATGTCCCTTTTAATTGTTGAATTTGCAAATGCTCATCCACGCCCGTCAACGTTTTAAGTTCGCTTTTACCAACCCAGGATAACAGTAATGATTTAAACGGCTGCAATAGACTGCCGTACTTAGAGTTTTTGACACGAGAGCCTTTAGAGATTATTGAAATAACACCGTAATCACGCGTAAAAACTTGATGTATGGAACTTGTCTCTTTGAATGATTGGCTTTTTAGGATGAACCCAATTTGTTGGTTAACTCTATTCACGCGGCTTGACTTACTTTATTGGAAAACGAGAGATGGTTTTACTCCAGCCCTCTATAACCAAGGCCTACTAAATCACGCTCACTATCGGACCAGTTCTTTTTAACTTTAACCCATAAGTTTAAATATACTTTCGCGTCCAACATTTTTTCAATATCTAAGCGAGCTTGCGTACCGATATCTTTTAATCCAGCGCCTTTATCACCGATAACAATATTTTTTTGGCCTTCACGCTCAACCCAGATGACGGCATAGATACGCGTAATTTTTTCTTCGACTTTAAACTGGTCAATACTGATACTAATAGAGTGAGGGATCTCTTGACCTAAACGACGTATTAACTTTTCACGAATAATTTCAGTGGTCATGAAACGTTCAGAGCTATCAGTCACTTGATCTTCAGGAAACATAAGCTCTCCCTCAGGCAACAGACCCAATAATAACTCTTCAAATGCATCTAGTTGCTTACCCGTTAGAGCTGAAATAGGAATGATGGACTTAAAATCATGCTCAAGGCTGATCTTTTGAATGAATGGCAGTAATACTTCCTTATTATCGATTTTATCGATCTTGTTAATCGCTAAAACAACTGGTGCGCCTTCGGTTCTAAGCTTTTCTAGAATTGATATATCAATATCATCCCATTGCATGTCATCTTTGACCCAAACGATCACATCTACACCCATAAGGCTGGTGTCGGCTGTCTTATTCAGGTATTTATTCAATGCTTTTTTACCACCTAAGTGCATACCGGGGGTATCAACATAAACAACTTGAGAATCTTCCGTTGTTTTAATACCCAAAATACGATGGCGAGTTGTTTGTGGGCGACGCGAAGTGATACTAATCTTTTGCCCTAATAAATTATTAAGCAATGTGGATTTTCCTGCATTTGGCGCGCCAATTAATGCAACAAAGCCTGATTTAAACAAAGGGTTATTCATTATGTTTTAAAATCTCTAAAATTTTTGATGCTGATTTTTGTTCTGCTTTCTTTCGTGAACTTGCGGTAGAACTGACAGTTTTAGATATGCTATCAACCTGACACTCCACCTTGAATTGCTGGTTATGGTCTAATCCTGTCGTTGAAATGACCGTATATTTTGGTACGGCAATACTACGAGCTTGTAAGTATTCTTGTAATTGAGTTTTTGGGTCTTTAGATGCGGTTTCTATGCTCAAGGACGCCAGTTCTTTTTTGAAAACTGATAAAATCCATAATTTTGTACTCTCGATACCCTTATCCTTATACATAGCGCCAATAAGCGCTTCGACAGCATCAGAAAGTATAGAAGACCTATGCTTACCGCCACTCTTCATCTCGCCTTGCCCTAGAATGAGTTCGTCACTCAAATCCAGTCTTTTTGCTACACCGGCTAATGAGTCTTTGTTAACAAGGTGAGCTCGGAGCCGACTCATAATCCCTTCATCAGCGCAGGGGAAGCGCATATAAATTTCATCCGCCATGATAAAACCGAGAATCGAATCGCCTAAGAACTCTAGTCGTTCATTATTGTTTTGGCCTATACTCCGGTGTGTTAATGCTTGTTCTAATAACGCATAGTTATCAAAATCAGCACCAATTTTTTTTTGTAGTTTAGTAAGGTCGAAGCTCAATATATTTCTCGTTGTGTAAGTAGTGCTTTAAATCGAAACTTCAAATTCGTCACTGAACGACATGACGATATCCACATTGCCAATGTAATCTTTACGAACTTCGTATTCTATTTTAAAAGTGATGTCGCTTACCGAGCGGTTTATTTTTGCTTGTTTTGCATTAATACTGGTCACCTGGTTCATATCAAGTTTTTTTCTAAATAAGGTTCTCATTTGCCCAACCGTCAATTTTTTTAACTGGGGGTCTGCTTCTATTGCCTCCATGGCTGTTTGTACTGCCAAGTGCTCCATATAGACAGGGAATACCTTCAAAACACTCAATGTGATAACGCCAATTAGGGCTAAAACCATAAGTAAGCCAATCATCGTAAAGCCTTTTTGTTTTTTTGAATCCATCGTCTACTCTCCTTTTTTCATTACTTGTTTTAAACAAGTGGAATATTATAAATACGTATACCGCGTTAATTAAAGCTTAATGTATCGTAGAACCTAATCGCTCCCAATCAATACCACTGTCCCAGTTCATCCAAACCAGAAAGGCCTTTCCTACAATATTTTCTTCAGGAACAGTACCCCAATAGCGACTATCATTACTATTGTCGCGATTATCTCCCATCATAAAGTAATGCCCTGCAGGAACAGTAATTTCACCTTCAATAGAGGGCCGCTCTTGCATGATAAGTATATCGTGTTCTTGTGATGGTAATAATTCGTGTTGCAGTAATGAATTTGTCATATTAGCGCCCAAACCAACACCGTCGTATAAGCCTAATGGTGTTTGAGTGATTCGTTCACCATTGATATAGACGTGTTTATCAAAATAACCAACTCTATCGCCCGGCAGCGCAATAACCCTTTTAATATAGTCAAGTGATGGATTCTTTGGATAACGAAAAACCATCACATCCCCACGTTTCGGCTTACTAACATCGATAATTTTAGTATCAATAACAGGCAATCGTACGCCATAAGCAAATTTATTCACGAGGATAAAGTCACCTATCAGTAAAGTTGGCATCATTGAACTTGATGGGATCCTGAACGGTTCAACAATAAATGAACGTAAGACCAATACAAACAATAAAACTGGGAAAAACGATTTCGCATACTCAACGAGAATAGGCTCTTTCGAATTAATTATATTTTGTTTTGATCGCTGTATTAGCCAATAAATAGTGGTAATAATGCCTGTTAAAAAAGTCGCTAACGTTAAAGCTGCTGAAAAATCAAAATGCATTAATCGTTGCCTAACTTAAGAACGGCTAAAAAGGCATCTTGTGGTATTTCAACATTACCCACTTGCTTCATCCTTTTTTTACCTGCTTTTTGTTTCTCTAAAAGCTTCCGTTTACGTGATATATCGCCACCGTAGCATTTGGCCGTCACATTTTTTCGCAGAGCTTTTACTGATGAACGGGCAATAATTTTTGCGCCAATAGCTGCTTGAATTGCAATCTCAAACATTTGTCGCGGAATAAGCTCCTTCATTTTTTCAACTAATTCGCGACCTCTGCTTTGGCTAATATCGCGATGAACAATAAGCGACAAGGCATCTACGCGGTCACCGTTAATTAACACATCAAGTTTAACCAATGGTTCTGCTTGGAAACGTTTAAAGTCGTACTCAAAAGACGCATAACCTCTGCTCACCGACTTAAGGCGATCAAAAAAGTCTAGTACGACCTCGCTCATAGGCATTTCGTAACTCAACGAAACTTGCTTGCCCATGTATTGCATTTTGGTTTGAACTCCCCGTTTATCAATACACAACGTAATTACGTTGCCTAAATACTCTTGGGGCACAAGAATATGTGCTTCAATAATAGGTTCACGAATTTCATTAACGGTTGAAATATTGGGCAGTTTTGCTGGGTTATCGACTTGTAATACATCACCATTATGAAGAAGCACTTCGTAGACTACGGTCGGTGCTGTAGTGATGAGGTCTAAATCATATTCACGCTCAAGCCGTTCCTGAATAATTTCCATATGCAGCATTCCTAAAAAGCCGCAGCGAAAACCAAAGCCTAGAGCATCCGACGTTTCTGGCTCATAGTTCAAGGATGCATCGTTAAGTTTTAACTTATTAAGAGCTTCTCGTAGGTTCTCGTAATCGTTTGAGCTGGATGGGAAAAGCCCAGCAAACACTCTTGCTTGCACTGTTTTAAAGCCAGGTAACGAGGTATCCGCCGGTTGTTTTGCAGTCGTAATCGTTTCCCCCACCGGTGCGCCGTAAATGTCTTTAATGCCGGCAACCATGAAGCCCACATCACCAGGAAACAGCTCTTCAAGAACTTCTCTTTTAGGATTAAAAACACCAACTTGATCCACTAAATGAACATCATTTGACGACATCATTTTGATCCGTTGTTTCTTTTTAATAGTGCCATTAACGACTCGAATCAACGATACAACGCCCAAATAATTATCAAACCATGAGTCAATAATAAGCGCTTGAAGTGGCGCACTAGGGTCGCCTTTAGGTGCTGGCACATGTTTAACGATCTGCTCTAAAACCTGATCGACACCAACACCTGTCTTTGCACTTATTTGCGGAGCGTCAATCGCTTCAATGCCTATTATTTCTTCTATTTCTTCTGCCACGCGTTCAGGTTCAGCGGAAGGCAAATCAATTTTATTAAGGATGGGTAAAACTTCTAAACCCAATTCTATGGCGGTATAACAGTTAGCAACACTTTGAGCTTCAACGCCTTGCGCCGCATCAACAACTAATAGAGCGCCTTCACAAGCCGCTAAAGAACGAGAAACTTCATATGAAAAATCAACATGCCCTGGCGTATCAATAAAGTTAAGCCGATATGTTTTCCCATCGTTAGCTGTGTAATGAAGCGTTACACTTTGCGCCTTAATCGTAATGCCGCGTTCACGCTCGATATCCATTGAGTCAAGAACCTGCTCCTCCATTTCACGATCGCTCAGACCACCGCACATATGTATCAAACGATCTGCAAGCGTCGACTTGCCATGATCAATATGGGCAATAATCGAGAAATTTCTGGTTAAATTTATATCAGGCACATTCTTTACTCATTAACTATGGGCTTTAAACCTTAGGGTCTAAGCTCACTTAGCTCCGTATTAAAAACGCCTCAGCTGAGGCGTTTTATTTAAAGCGGGTATTGTACCTGCTATTTTTGATCCTAACAGCGGGTAACTACTATTAACAATAGCCTAAAGTTTGTTATCCAACTTTACCCCAGCTTTAATGCAAGAAAAATAGGGTTGCCTTGACGATTAATCAATACAGAAACAAATTTACCATTGCTCATTTTTTTAACCAATTTCTTGATATGTTTAACATTTTTCACATCATGGCCACCTAACTGAAGAATAACGTCTCCAGGGCGGACCCCTGCTTTAAAGGCAACACCTTTTTCTACCGAGTTAACTACAACGCCTTGCCCTTTTAGATTTAATTTCTCGCGAATGTCTTTTGTTAAATCGCTAACTGACATACCTAACGTGTCATTCTTTTTAGATATCGTCTTTACATCAATTGCAGCTAATGTGTCATCAGGAAGACTTTCCAATTTAACAGCCACAGTTTTCAGCTTTTTATGTCGAATAATTTGAACTTGTGCTTTTTTAGACATATTTGCCGAGCCAACGAGTGGCGGTAACGATGATGATCTGTTAACCGTGTCACCATTAAACGCAACGATAACATCACCCGCTTTAAGTCCTGCTTTCTCTGCGGGGCTATCAGCAATAACTTGAGAAATCAAAGCACCATGTGGTTTATCCATTTCGAATGATTCAGCTAATTCTCGTGTCACATCTTGAATACGCACACCTAACCAGCCACGAATAACATGACCTGATTTTTTTAGTTGGTCGCTTACATTGAGTGCAACATCAATAGGGATTGCAAAAGAAAGCCCCATAAAACCACCGGAACGACTATATATTTGCGAGTTAATACCTATAACTTCTCCCGCTAAATTAAATAATGGCCCGCCTGAATTGCCCGGGTTAATAGCAACATCTGTTTGAATAAAGGGAACGTAGTTCTCTTTCGGTAAACTACGACCCTTTGCACTAACGATGCCAGCTGTTACAGAGCTATCAAAACCAAAAGGCGAACCGATAGCAAATACCCACTCGCCTACTTTTAGTTTTTTGGAGGACCCAAATTTAACCGTCGGTAAATTCGAAGCATTCACTTTTAGCAAAGCAACATCTGTTCGCTCATCACTACCAACAAGGGTAGCCTTTAATTCTCGACGATCCTGTAAGCGCACAATAATCTCATCCGCGTTTTTAACCACGTGATGATTTGTTAACAAATAACCATCTTTAGAAATAATAAAACCAGAACCTAAAGAGCGTGCTTCACTGCTCCTTGGTACTTGCCCCTGCCCTTCAAGGAAACGTTTCAACAAGTTCCCATATGGCGAATTTCCGGGCATATCGAAACCTTGTGGTAACGCGCTTTGTTGTTGAGTTTTTTGCGTTGTGCTGATGTTCACAACGGCATTGCTATTTTCTTCAACAAGCGACGTGAAATCAGGTAAGTTGCTCGCTGTGACCTGATTAGATATTGATAAGAACAAAAACACAGCAACAGCGCATCTACTAAAATTCATCTTCATTACATCGTCCTTTATTTATGACTTGTCTACAAAATATGGGGTGTTTTAAAGCTTTTTCAAGATGACAGGGTTAATTTTATTCGGCTCAAAGAAGTTCCTAATCGACATTTTAATAATGTAATAACAACTAAAAAAACCAATCATTGCAAATAAAATAGTAGGTAGTTCGTTTTTAATATTTAAGTATTCGCCAATGTATTGCCCTAAAACTGCACTTAACAATAGTGCACATAAAGGCACGAAATAAACCAAGCAAGTCAAACCAATAAAAGCCCGTTCTTCTATACCTATTAGAACTTCATCACCTGCTTTTAACGTTAAGTTTGAATATAACGATAAATTGACTTCCTTGTCACCAAAAAATTTAGACAATATTGAGGTTGAACACGACTGCGACTCATTACATTGGTGGCAAGCAGACGACTGAGTCGTAACGACCTCGATCAAATGCTCATTAACTGACTGCACGCGTGCAGTTTCTTCAATCATGTTGATCTTCAAATATTAGGTTAGCCGCTATTTTTTCCAGCATTACGAGAGGCAAACGGCCTTCAAAGCTCACTTTACTGCCTTGGATATTTTTTTTATAAATATGAAAAGCATCTAGCTGTTGCCCCCTTGTCATTTTCACCTTGTGGTTACTTTCCCCTCTATAGATATCAATAGAGGCAAAACCATCTGTTAAAATAATTCGTTCGTAAAGTAGCGTTTTATCAACGCTATAAATAGATTGCTCAGATAAAATATAAAACCCTAGAGGCATCACTTTTATTGAGGTTTGTTGCCCCTTAAGTCCTTGAACATGGCTATAACTAGCCGATGAATTTGCTTCTAACTCTAACTTACTAGTTACAGCCTTACTCTCTTTTAACGTAAACGCCGTTGACATCATACGCTCAATAAGCTCGCCATTTTCGTTAAGGGTATCTGTTCTCAAAATAATCTTTGTGTCAGCATCTACCCAATGTACGTAGCTATAACGATCATTTGTTTTCGCTATCACAGATAAGCGGGACGTCGATCGTCCAGCTACTTGGTCATAGTATTCACTGATAAATAAATCATATGATTTCAGCCCAACATCTAAATTAGAATGCAAAGAAGCCAAGGAATTAAACATATACTTATTTCGATGAGAAATCGTATTATTTCCAACTTTAACGGTTTCTTGATTAGCCAGTGTTGTTTGAACTGTTTGCTTTTCTAAACCTGTATTAAAGGTGACTTTTTTGAGCCCTCTGTCATATTCAATATCGACAGACTCCATTCCGGAAGGACGGATATAAACAACACTGGCATTATATGACTCCGTCGAAAAGCCGCTGATAACGTCAGCTAAAAGATTTTGGGGGTTATTTTCTAATGCAAACGTAACGCAAGGAGAAAAGGCTAATAAAAATAGCGCTCTAAAAAACTTCTGTTGAAACATAAAAACATTTTAAGAGTAAGAAGGCTAATATCCTAGCTTATTTCTCAAATGTAACAAGCTGTGCATTTGGATTTAGATCATCTAGACGCGCGTCTTCATTTTGCTGTTCTTCAAGTGCTAACATTTCGCTACGCTCAGCTTCGATAGAGGCTATCGAATGGTGTGTTGGGGCCGTATTTGTGAATAAACCCATATCGAAAATAGTGACACTAAAAATAGCAACTGAAGCAGCCAGTGCAACAGCAACATATTTCTTATTTTCTTGTCGTTTATGCCGCGGTGCAAGCACCGTAGGCTGACTTTTCAAGGATTCTTGAATGTTTTTCAAGAAAGAATCATCTTCTGTAACAGAGCCTTCATTTAGTGCGCCTCGAATAAGAGCATACCGATCAAGTCGTTTACTCAAACTTGCATCACTCTCAAGTGCGTTCATTAAATCTAACGTTTGAGAGTAATCCAACTCATTATCGAGTAAGGATGAAATTTGCTCTTTATTCGTATTGTTCATTATTTATTCCCATCAAAATTAATTGAGTAGTGGTTCTAAAATTTTGTCGACTGCTTCTCGTGCTCTAAAAATTCGTGATCTAACTGTTCCAACTGGGCAACCCATTTCTTCGGCAATCTCTTCGTAACTCATGCCATCTAGTTCTCTATGCCTAATAGCTCGTTTAAGCTCATCTGGCAAACCATTTATGGCTTGTTGAATCGTATTTCTAATTTCTTCACTTAACAACAAATGTTCAGGTGTATCATTTTCTTTTAACCTAAAAGCACCTTCGTAGTTTTCTGCATCACTTACATCTACTTCATTATTAGAGGAGCGCCTCGCCCTTGACACTAAATAGTTCTTCGCCGTATTTACAGCTATACGGTAAAGCCACGTATAAAAAGCGCTTTCTCCTCTAAAGTTCGGCAATGCTTTATAAGCTTTTATAAAAGCTTCTTGTGCAACATCTTGCGCCTCACTTGTATCCCGAACATATCGTGTAACTAATTGAATGATACGCTGCTGATACTTGATCACTAACTTATCAAACGCTTTTTTGTTACCCTCTTTAACGAGTTTAACTAATAATTGATCATCTTGATCAGACATTTTTAAACCTAGTAATCTGAATGAACAATCGTAAGCCTTGCCTTAAAGACAACGATATAGGTAAGTAGTTCAATTGTTGTTGATAAAAATGTAATTTTTGAATTAACATGTGTAATGTTTGATATTTTTTTCTATTATGGCCTTTTAGAGCAAGTCTAATCAAATTTATATGTCCGTGAATTCACTTTCTTTCGACGTTATCATCATTGGTAGTGGCGCTGCGGGCCTTGGCCTCGCATTATCACTACCCGAACACCTCAATGTGGCCATTCTTTCCAAGTTAAGCATGTCTGAAGGCAGCACCTATTATGCTCAAGGGGGGATTTCAGCTGTTTTAGATGAAGTTGACACACTTGACTCCCACCGCAGAGATACTATTAAAGCTGGCGTAGGTTTATGCCATGAAGATATCGTTGAATTAGTCGTCTCTAAAGGAAAAGAAAGCATCAAGTGGCTGATGGAAAATAATGTTGAATTTTCCGTTGATAAAAATTTACGATCAAAGAACAAGCTCCATCTAACTAAAGAAGGCGGGCATTCACATCGGCGTGTTGTACATGCCAATGATTCGACAGGGAAAGCCGTACAAACGGCATTAAGCGACCAAGTCGTTACTAGAGCAAACATTAAGATATTTGAACACCACAATGTTATCGACCTTGCTACAACGTCTGATACTAACTCTAGCGAAAAAAAAATTGTCGGCTGCTATGTTTTAGATACTAAAAAAGATATTGTTTTTAGTATGCAAGCTCCTTGTATTACATTGGCAACTGGCGGAGCAAGCAAGGTGTACCTTTACACGAGCAACCCAGATGTTTCTACAGGTGATGGTATAGCAATGGCTTGGAGAGCTGGTTGTCGCGTCGCCAACATGGAGTTCATGCAGTTTCACCCTACTTGTTTAATCCACCCAGAAGCAAAATCTTTTTTAATCAGTGAAGCTGTCCGCGGCGAAGGCGGCTTACTTTTAAGACCAGATGGGACTCGTTTCATGCCCAGTTTTGATAACCGCGCAGAGTTAGCCCCTCGCGATATTGTAGCAAGAGCTATAGATCATGAAATGAAACGACTCGGCATCCCTTCGGTTTTTTTAGATATCAGCCACCGTACTGCAAAATTCACCAAATCACATTTTCCTATGCTCAACGAACGCTGCCTTGAATTTGGGTTCGATATGACGAAAGAGCCTTTACCCGTTGTTCCTGCCGCACACTATACCTGTGGTGGCGTTATAACTGATAGTAACGGACTTACTGATATTGCTGGGCTTTATGCTATTGGTGAGACTGCTTTCACCGGCCTGCACGGCGCCAATCGAATGGCAAGTAACTCTATTCTTGAGTGTTTGGTTTTTGCCAAACAATGCAGCGCCCATATTTCTGATTTTTTTAAAACCCAGCCTAAAAAATCGAACATTAAGGCATGGGATGATTCACAGGTTATCAACTCAGATGAAGCTATTGTTGTATCCCACAACTGGGCAGAATTACAGCAGTTTATGTGGGATTATGTAGGAATAGTTCGCACCACGAAGCGATTGCAACGAGCCAAAGATAGAATTTCCCTTCTCAAAAAAGAAATAGATGATTATTACGGAAATTTCCATGTCACCAGTGATTTCTTAGAATTAAGAAACCTTGTGACCGCAGCGGAGTTAATCGTTGATAGCGCTTTACTACGTAAAGAGAGTCGTGGTTTACACTTTACTCTTGATTTTCCCAACAAAGACGAACTTTTTAAAAAGGATACTATCCTTAAGCCTTAAGACCCAAGCACTTCCTGTTTATATACATTTAAAGTGACCCGTAATTGTCTTGCTGCTTTTACTGTTAATGAGTCATTAGCCAACACTAAATGTAATTTACCTGCTTTACGCTTAGTTAATCCAGCGAAATGTAGAAAGAAGAATGAGCCTAATATTGTTGTAGATGCTTGCAACTTACATAAGTGCGCTTCCCCACCCCCATCAAGTAACTCAAAAAAACCGTCCGCTCTACAGGATATTTTTTTAATACCTAAATAGTTAACAACCTTAGAACGTAAAAACTGAAAAAATGAAACCGTGAGCACGGCAAATAACAATAACTGTGTACTCAGTGGAAAGCTATTTAGAAAACATGAGATAAAAGCTAAAGCGAAGACCACGATAGCAATAAGCCGAAGCGTTAACGACTTTTTTAAGTCGATATCAAATGCTGGTATGGATTTTTTTAACAATACTTGCCACTTCAGGATCCGTAGGCTTTACGTCGTATAACATAAAGCCCAAAATGTCAGGGTCTTCTATCGCTAAAAGTTTATTGAAAGCCTGTTTTTCCAAATCTGTTAAAGCATCATAAGATGACTCAACAAATTGGGTAAACAAAACATCAAGCTCCTTTACGCCACGGCGGCAGCGCCAAAGGAGCTTTGATTTTTCAGACATTAAGCTATTTTACGTTCAACGAGCAGCTTTTTAATTTCTGCAATCGCTTTAGCTGGATTCAAACCTTTTGGACATGTTTCTGTACAGTTCATAATAGTATGGCAACGGTACAGTTTAAACGGATCTTCTAATTCGTCTAAACGCTCGCCTGCATTCTCATCACGTGAGTCTGCTAACCAACGGTAAGCTTGTAACAAAATAGCAGGACCTAAGTAACGATCGCCATTCCACCAGTAACTTGGGCATGACGTTGAACAACATGCGCAAAGAATACACTCGTACAAACCGTCTAGTTGCGCGCGGTCTTCTTTAGACTGTAAACGCTCTTTATCAGGTGGCGGCGGTGTCGTTGATTGAATCCAAGGCTTAATAGACGCGTACTGCGCATAGAAATGCGTTAAATCAGGCACTAAATCTTTAACCACTGGCATATGCGGCAGTGGGTAAATTTTAATAGGGCCTTCAATGTCGCTAATATCTTTAGTACAAGCCAGCGTGTTACTGCCATTGATGTTCATTGAGCATGAACCACAAATGCCTTCACGGCATGAGCGACGGAAGGTTAATGTTGGATCTACTTCATCTTTAATCTTAATAATCGCATCCAGCACCATTGGGCCGCATGTATCTAAGTCGATGTTATAGATGTCAACACGTGGATTCTCGCCCGTATCTGGATCCCAACGGTAAACATGTACTTCTTGTAGATTCGTAGCACCTTCAGGTGCAGGATAGGTCTTTCCCTCTTGAATTACAGAGTTCTTTGGAAGTGTAAATTCAGCCATTTATTTATCCTCGTTAAGTCTAGTAGACACGCTTTTTAGGCGGAACAACGTCCACGTCATCCGACAATGTGTACATATGCACAGGGCGGTACTTAATTTTTACTTTGTTCTTTTCGTCAAACCACATAATAGAGTGCTTATGCCATTTGTCATCATCACGATCTGGGAAATCTTCACGCGCATGACCACCACGGCTTTCTTCTCTGTTCAGCGCACCTTCAATGGTTACCGCTGCTTGAGAAAGTAAGTTATCTAATTCCATCGTTTCAATTAAATCCGTGTTCCAGATAAGCGAACGATCAGAAACAGACACATCTTCGAATGATTTAATAACGTCTCTAAGTTTCTTAACGCCCTCTTTCATAGATTCGCCTGTTCTAAACACAGCAGCATGCATTTGCATGGTTTTTTGCATGTCTAAACGAATTTCTGATGTTTTCTTAGAACCGTCTGCATTTCTAAACTTATCTAAACGCGTTAATGCTTTATCACACGCTTTATCACCCAAATCAGGATGATCAGTACCCGGCTTAACAATCTCAGCGGCTCTAATCGCTGCTGAGCGACCAAACACAACCAAATCAAGTAATGAGTTTGAACCCAGTCTGTTTGCACCATGAACAGATACACAAGCTGCCTCACCAATCGCCATTAAGCCTTCAACAATCGTGTCAGGGTTTTTGCCTTTTAAGGTGACTACTTCGCCTTTATAGTTCGTTGGAATACCGCCCATGTTGTAATGCACAGTAGGAAGTACAGGAATAGGTTCTTTGCTTACATCTACGCCAGCGAAAATTTTCGCACTTTCAGCAATACCAGGAAGACGTTCTTCAATCACTTCAGGGCCTAAATGCTCTAAGTGAAGATGAATATGATCGCCATCTGGGCCTACACCACGGCCTTCGTTAATTTCTATTGTCATTGAACGACTCACAACATCACGTGATGCTAAGTCTTTCGCGTTTGGTGCATAACGTTCCATGAAACGTTCGCCTTTAGAGTTCGTTAAGTAACCGCCTTCTCCACGTACACCTTCAGTAATTAAACAGCCAGAGCCATAAATACCGGTTGGGTGGAATTGAACAAACTCCATATCTTGTAGTGGTAAACCAGCACGAAGTGCCATTGCGTTACCGTCGCCTGTGCATGTATGCGCAGATGTACAAGAGAAGAATGAACGACCGTAGCCACCGGTTGCCATAACAGCCATGTGTGAGCGGAACAAATGTAATGTACCGTCATCCATTTTAAGCGCTAGAACACCACGACAAACGCCGTCGTCATCCATAATCAAATCAAGCGCGAAGTATTCAATGAAGAATTCAGCATCATGCTTTAAAGATTGTTGGTATAACGTATGAAGTATAGCGTGGCCTGTTCTATCAGCCGCCGCACAAGTACGTTGCGCTGTACCTTCACCGTAGTTTGTAGTCATACCGCCGAAAGGACGTTGGTAAATTTTGCCTTCTTCTGTACGAGAAAACGGAACACCGTAGTGCTCTAATTCTACAATCGCAGGAATTGCTTCACGACACATGTATTCAATTGCATCTTGGTCACCTAACCAGTCTGACCCTTTAACGGTGTCATACATATGCCAGCGCCAATCATCTTTACCCATATTACCTAACGCTGCACTAATGCCGCCTTGAGCTGCAACTGTGTGGCTACGTGTTGGAAATACTTTTGTAATACATGCTGTTTTTAGGCCTTTTTGAGCCATACCGAATGTTGCACGCAAACCCGCACCACCTGCACCAACGACAACAACGTCATATTTGTGTTCGGTTATTTCATAGTCTTCAATATTCATAAAACTCTAGCCTCCAAGGGCGATACGTACAACAGCAATAATCGCCGCAGCACCGAATAAAAACATTAAAAGATTAGTGCCCATAATGGCCGCAATACGCGCTCCTTTATGACCGACATAATCTTCATAAATAACTTGCATGCCTAACGCTGCGTGATAAAAAGCCGCAAAAATAAGTGACACGATTAACGCAGCAGACCAAGGTGAACCTATACAATCCAACACTGTTTGGTAATCGCCCATGCTCAATATAGCTACTTTAAAAGCAAACCAGATAGTTAATGGAATAAGTGCCACGGCAGTAACGCGCTGAGCCCACCAGTGGTGCAGCCCTTCTTTTGCTGAACCAAGGCCTTTAGCCTGACCCAGAGGTGATCTTAAACTCATCTTATGCTCCTACGCCGAATGAAAATGCAATAATCCAAACAAGAAATGTTAAGAACCCTGAAACACCTAAGACAATAAACGATGATTTTTCAACTTCATCTTTTTCAAAGCCGTAGCCAGCATCCCAAATTAGATGCCTAATGCCGTTTGCCAAGTGAAAAAATAATGCAAAAGACCATCCAAATAAAATAAGTCTTCCAAAAAAACCACCCATGAACTCTTGAGCTGACATAAAGGCCTCTTCACCACCGGCTAAAGCCATTAACCACCAAACTAAAACGATAGTTCCCAATGTTAAAAACGCGCCTGTTCCACGGTGAACGATTGACAGCATCGCTGATAAAGGCAACCTATACACATCTAAATGTGGTGACAGTGGTCTGTTATTGCTACTCATATAAACCCTCTTGGTGACAAAATATTAATTAAAAATCTATGCAGCGACCGTTCTTTTCCCAATCGCCATAACGAGTGGGCTCAAGTCCTTCGCGCCCATTGACTTCTTTTACTAAAGCAGACTTGCTTTCATTGCTTTTTTCAATAACACCATCTTCTGATGTTTTTTTTGTTTCAAGCTCTTTACTCATCAAAACAACCCTATATAGAAGCCCGTTAGATTAAAACATCAGTCTTTTATATTCAAGGTGATAGTTGTTTTTTTTGTACTGCAACATAATGAACTTTAGCGGTACAATATTTTATTTTTACACTCTACCGACCAAGACATATAGATATGACAACCTTATACGACTTAACGAACCAAAAAAGCATCATTGCTTTCTCAGGAACAGACGCCGCAACATTCCTACAAGGGCAAACCACCTGCGATGTCTTGAGCTTAAAACCAAATGCAAATACCTTCGGAGCCATTTGCAATCCTAAAGGCAGAGCCATCATTTTGTTTCACTTATTAAAAATGGAAGACTCTTACTATATGGTTCTTTCTAGTGATATGCGTGAGAGCATTATTAAACGCCTAAAAATGTTTGTTTTTCGTTCAAAGGTTACTATTGAAGACCTTTCTAGTCACTATTCTATATGGGGTACAAACAGCCCAAAACCCAACTCTATAGAGGCCCTTGCAACAATAAAATACCCAGAAAGTAACAACCTGGCCATGCTATTGCTTTCTAGCGCCAACCTCAAAGAATTAAAAGATTCTGCAGACATCGTTATGACGAGTGACTGCACTAAATGGCAACAGCTATTAGTAACCGCATGCATACCTGACATAACAAGCAAAGTGAGCGAGTTATTCATTCCTCAAATGCTGAATTTAGATGCTTTAGATGGCATTAACTTCCAAAAAGGTTGTTACACAGGGCAAGAAATCATTGCCAGAATGCATTATAAAGGTACTGTAAAAAAGCGGTTAGTCGCTTACCATTCCACGGCAGCGCACACAGCCAGCGAAGAAATATACACGGCTGAAGACACGAGTAGCGTTGGCACCATATTAAACTGCATACCCAGCACAGCAGATTCTTATACGGGGTTACTTGTTTTAAAAGTCACTCACATTAAAGAGCAGCTAACGCTTAAAAATAACACGGTCCTGAGTATACTAAAATCCCCATATACTTTAGATTAAGTAATAACTTTAATCTTATGATTTAATAGGTTTTTAAGATCATATGTTAAATCTTCAGTCCGTGAAGATTGTGTTGCTAATAACCGCGCTTTTCCTTCGTTATCAAATATAAACACAGCGCCACTGTGCGACACCTCATAATTACCTTCAGCATCTGACTCGCCATAACCAAACGTTACTCTATAACGCTTGGTCATTTCTTTGATGATGCGATCTTCACCGCGCAGCCCTATAAATGCCGAACCAAAAACATCGGTATACTTTTTAAGTTTTTCTGCTGAATCCCTATCAGGATCAACTGAAATGAACAAAACACGTATCTTCGAGCCTGCTGAGTCAATTTCCTTCATGATACCGGATAGCTGATGCATGGTCGTTGGGCAAATATCAGGGCACGATGTAAACCCAAAGAATATCGCAACCGTATAACCCAAATAATCTTCTGCCGTTACCGTTTTATTATCTTCATCCGTTAACTCAAAACTCAAGTCTGGAATCAAGCCTTTTACATTGGTTAACCGTGTTGGCTCATCTTTACTGCATGCGCTCAGAGCTACTAACAATACCAAAACGAATATGATATTAACTGCTTTCATTTGCTTCTCTTTTTTGAAAATTAAGACGACGGCGTAAAACCAAGACCAACCCCAGCACACTCATCATGCTTGCGGGTATCCATGTAATAATTCCACCATAAATTTGGTCCGACATGGGGCTGATTGGCCACGCGCGGCCGCAGACATCATATACATCGTATATCGCTGTACTACTGAGTGTTAAATATGCGCCCAGCAATTGCTGAGGAATAACAACAACCAACATCATAAGAAGGCGCGTCTTAAAACCCTTCCCTTCCCCTTTCCAGTCAGGGCCTAACACAAGCCACCAGAACAATAACCCATCCAGCAACATTGACCAATTCATTAAATAATACAATTGCTTACTCAGCATCGCCGCAAAATGAATACTCGGAATAAGCCACAAATAAATCAAACCTACAAATAAAACAGGCGCTATAACAGGATGTTGAAGGAACTTATAAAGTGACTCAAATGGCCATTTAATAAAAATAGGGAGCTTAGACCAACGGGGCCACCAACGCGGAAGCCCTCGACGCATCATTTCCATACCGCCCAACACCATCAATAAAGGCCCTAAATGATGCAGAATTAGGTGCTGTAAGCGGTGAACCCAAAACATATATTGAGATAAATAATCCACATATGTGTGCGAAACGACATAAATTGATATTAAACCCAGATAAAAACTAATCGCTTGCCAGTAAAATTTAGCTATTTTATCAACAGCTTGGGTATTAATAATAGCGCAAGTATAAAATACAAAAACACAAAGCCACACCACCACAAAGACGGGGGAAAACTCCCAAGGCTGAAAGTACTCGAACAAGGTCATGTAGGACTTACATTAAAAAGAGTTTATTATACCTAAAGAGCGAAACTATCGCTGATACAGTCGATCTAGACACTTATATTTTTATCCCAAAAGAGCCCGTAATCAAAATACATTACTAATTAATGATATAGATCATAAAAGCGTTAACGTTTATCTCAAAAAGTACCTCGTCAAGCTCGGACTTATTATCATTGACGGAACTAAAACCATAATGAAGATCAAGGAAGTAACATGATTTTGAACCACCTAAACGGCTCTTTTTTAAATTCAGATAAAGAATGGATTAAAATTCGCGACACAGAATGTAATGTAAAAGACTGCTTAATTAAAAAAGTACTCGTACTCGCTGCTATTCCCGCCATCTGCGCATTCATTGGTGCTACCCAAACAGGCTGGGATATTGGAGATAGAAGCTTTAAATTTACCGTTGGAAGCACTATTCCTTTAGTTATTGGATTTTACTTAGCCTGCGTTTCAGCTATCGCCATTTTAGGCAAAACAATACATTGGATGGCCGACACGTACGGTACTAAAAAAGACCTTGCAACCTGTGTTTTACTCGCAACGACAGTCGCAACACCTTTACTACTTAGCGGCGTGTTTGCCATTGTTCCTGTTCCTTGGGTCATCTTTCTAACAGGGCTTTTTGCTATTGCTTACAGCGTATACCTACTTTATACAGGCATACCCATTGTTATGAGCATTAATCCAGAAAAAGGCTTTTTGTTCTCAAGCGCTGTTTTAACCATCGCATTGGTAACTGTTGTTGGTATTCTTATCGCCACCGTTATTTTATGGGCAATGGGTTTAGCACCCGTACACGTTTAAGGTTTAACGACAAGGAATGACTGTTCAGGTTTTGCTAACACGGCTATAAGGGCCTTTCTTACAAAAGTTGGTGAGCATTTTACCTAGGTCGTTCTTTTAATACCGGCAGCGGTAAAGGCAAAGCCCTTTGGCTGGCCATTCGCGACAACGACTTTAATGCTTGTTGCGGAGAAAAAAAGCAACTCATTGCAGGTTGAGCATGCCTTAATGTTCAACCGAACAGAATTTGGACTGGACTACCCTGGCAATACTGTTCCTTGTTGTAAATCTTGTAATAAACGTGAGCGTTTAGACAATAAGTCATATTGCAACTGGGAGCAGCATTTGGAAAAGTGTTTAAACCCCGTAGCGAAGAACATCTTTTCAACTCAAGAAAAGCAAAAACCTCCGAAAACTTTAAAAAGCATGGTTATCCTCATTTAAACATCAATGAGCTGCATGCTATTCGTGTTATCGCTGGCAGCCTTTACGAAAACATCAAAGCCGAGTCTGAAAAATCGTTAGAGCTGTACAAACAATTAGATAAGGCATTTGTTCAATAACCTTACTAACTCAGAAAACGTTTAGTTTTCTGGGCGCATGTGAGGAAAGAGAATAACATCACGGATAGACGCTGAGTCCGTTAGGAACATAACCAAACGGTCTATACCAATACCTTCGCCTGCGGTTGGTGGTAACCCAATCTCTAATGCTCGAATATAATCCGCATCGTAATGCATGGCTTCATCATCTCCGGCTTCTTTATCTTCTACTTGCTGTTTGAAACGTTCTGCTTGGTCTTCTGAATCATTCAACTCTGAGAAACCATTCGCCACTTCACGACCACCAACGAAAAACTCGAAACGATCGGTTACTGTAGGATCATCATCACTTCTACGCGCAAGTGGAGATACTTCTGTCGGGTATTTTGTAATGAAAGTGGGCTTGTGTAATTTATCTTCAACTGTCTTTTCGAAAATTTCAATTTGAATTTTACCCAAACCGTAACCGTCTTCAACCGGAATATGTAACCGCTCTGCCACCTCTAATGCAGCCTCTCTTGTATTGATGTTTTCGATGGCTAAGTCTTCGTTGTAATGCAAAATAGACTCGACAACGCTCATACGCCTAAACGGTTTACTTAAATCGTAATCTTCACCTTGGTAATGAACAGTCATTGAACCCAGAACAGATTGCGCCAATGTGCGTAGCATATCTTCGGTTAAGTCCATCAAGTCTTTATAGTCCGCATACGCTTGATAAAACTCTAGCATCGTGAATTCAGGGTTATGCCGAGTAGACAAGCCTTCGTTACGGAAACTGCGGTTAATTTCAAACACACGTTCAAAGCCACCAACAACAAGGCGTTTCAAGTACAGTTCTGGTGCAATACGTAAAAACAACTCCATATCTAATGCATTATGGTGTGTTGCGAAAGGCTTCGCCGTTGCACCACCAGGAATAACGTGCATCATTGGTGTTTCCACTTCCATGAAGTTATTATTTGACAAGTACTGACGAATAAAACCAACCACTTTACTGCGAATTTTGAAAACATTGCGTGATTTTTCGTTCATGATCAAATCAACATAACGCTGCCGATAGCGCTGCTCTTGATCGGTTAAACCGTGGAATTTTTCAGGCAAGGGCTGCAATGATTTTGTAAGCAAACGAATAGACGATACGCGAACAGACAGCTCATCTGTTTTTGTTTTAAACAGTACGCCTTCGACAGCAATAATATCGCCAATATCCCAACCTTTAAAGGTTTGGTAGTGTCCTTCTGGCAAGGTATCTCGTTGTACAAATAACTGCATACGGCCCGTCATATCTTGCACATGTGCAAAACTCGCTTTACCCATGACACGTTTAGCCATAAGGCGGCCTGCTAAAGACACTTTGATGTCCTTTTCAGCTAATGTTTCTTTATCAAATTGATCGTACTCAGCATGTAACGCTTCTGAATAATGCTCACGTCTAAAATCATTTGGATAAGCATTGCCTAACTTTTTAATTTCCGCTAGTTTTTCACGACGAACCGCGATTAATTTATTTTCGTCTTGTACTTGTTGTTTTTGCTCACTCATTACTTAATTCCACTTTTTAAACTGGCTTCTATAAATTGGTCCAATGCTCCATCGAGCACGGCCTGCGTATTACCGGTTTCAACACCGGTACGTAAATCTTTAATTCTTGATTGATCTAAAACATAGGATCGAATTTGGCTGCCCCAGCCAATATCCGACTTGTTTTCTTCTTGCTCTTGCTGATCAACCATCTTCTTTTGCATTTCCAGCTCATACAATTTAGCTTTTAATTGCTTCATCGCTGTTGCTTTGTTTTTGTGCTGTGAACGATCATTTTGGCACTGTACAACCGTATTGGTTGGTTCATGCGTAATACGTACCGCGGATTCTGTTTTATTAACGTGCTGCCCACCTGCTCCACTGGCACGGTAGACATCTATGCGTAAATCAGCTGGGTTAATGTCTATTTCAATATCGTCATCAATTTCAGGGGACACAAAAACAGCTGCAAATGATGTATGCCGGCGATTACCTGAATCAAACGGTGATTTACGGACTAAACGGTGCACACCAATTTCAGTCCTTAACCAACCATAAGCATAATCACCTTGAATGGAAATAGTCGCGCTTTTAATACCGGCCACATCCCCCGCTGATACTTCTATGAGTTCTGTTTTAAAACCGTGCTGCTCACCCCAACGCAAATACATACGTAAGATCATTTCTGCCCAGTCTTGTGCTTCTGTACCACCAGAGCCGGATTGAATTTCTAAAAAAGCACCGTTGGCATCCATTTCGCCAGAAAACATCCGTTGAAACTCAAGTTTAGCAACCTTTGCTTCAAAACCAGCTAAGTCGTCTGCTATTGTTCCAACCGTTTCATCGTCATCGTCGTCTACCGCCATTTCCAACAAATCTTTGGCATCGACAAGGCCGCCCGTTAATTCGGTGATGGTGTTAACAACTAATTCTAACTGGCCACGCTCTTTACCTAAGGCTTGAGCATGCGCAGGGTTGTTCCATGCTGCAGGGTCTTCAAGCTCTCTTAAAACCTCGACTAAACGCTCATCCTTTGTCTCGAAGTCAAAGGTACCCCCTAAGCGAAACTGTACGCTCAGTAAGATCAGCTATTTTATTGGTAATCGGGTTTAACTCGCGCATGGTGTTCTATTCAGTAGTAACGGGTTCTTCTGCGCCTTGTAGCAAAGCATCAAGCGTATGCCATGGCAATGTTGCGCATTTCACACGAGCTGGGTATTCACAGACTCCTGCTAAAACCGCTAATTTACCTAAATCATCCATTTCTACATGTTCACCGGTTGCCATTTTATGGAACAGGCTAAACAGTTTCTGCGCTTCTTCTTCAGTTTGGCCTTTAATCATGTCAGTCATTAAAGATGTTGATGCCGTTGAGATTGCACACCCTTGCCCTTGAAAACTAGCATCGCTAATTTTACCGTCAGCGAGCTTTATAAATAAGGTTAAACGATCACCACATAACGGGTTAAAACCATCAATTTGACGGTCCGCATCATCCATTTCACGAAAATTTCTAGGGTTTCTGTTGTGATCAAAAATAACTTCTTGATACAAATCTCTTAAATCATCAAGCATTAGCCAAACATCTCAATTAAGTTTTCTATTCCTGCCATTAAGGCATCCACTTCTTGGTGCGTATTATACATGGCGAAAGAGGCGCGCGCTGTTGCTGGCACACCAAAAAAATCCATTACAGGCATTGCGCAATGGTGCCCGGCCCTAACTGCAATGCCTTGGTGGTCCATCATCGTGCCAATATCATGCGGATGAATACCATCCAACACAAATGACATAATCGCGCCTTTGTTCTCAGCTGTTCCAATAATACGCAGTTTATCGATCTTTTTAGACTGCTCAATTGCATATTCTAAGAGGCTATTTTCATGCGCGGCAATCGCATCAATACCAATGTTGTTGATATACTCTATGGCCGCACCTAAACCAATGGTACCCGCAATGTTAGGGGTTCCTGCTTCAAATTTATACGGTATTTTGTTGTAAACCGTACTTTCAAACGTCACTACGCTGATCATGTCGCCACCACCTTGATAAGGCGCCATTTGTTCTAGCTGTTCCATTTTGCCGTATAACGCACCAATACCTGTTGGCGCATATAGCTTATGTCCTGAAAATACATAAAACTCGCAATCTAAAGCTTGTACATCCACAGCAATATGCGGGATAGCTTGTGCGCCATCCACAAGAACAGGCACATTATGTTGATGTAACAGATCAATCATTTGCTTTATCGGGTTAATCGTTCCCAATGCGTTAGACATATGCGAGATAGCAGCAAACTTTGTTTTTTTGCTTACTAGCGCTTCAAATTCTTCAAAAATCAATTCACCTTTATCGTTAATAGGTGCAACTTTTAATTCAGCGCCCGTCTTTTCGCACAGCATTTGCCACGGTACGATATTGGAGTGGTGCTCCATTGCGGTAATCAGCACTTCATCACCTGCTGATAGTTTTTCTGCAAAAGCATTGGCCACTAAATTAATGGCTTCTGTTGCACCGCGTGTAAAAATGATTTCTTTTTCAGTTTCTGCGTTAAGAAACTTTTGAACCGTTTTACGTGCTGTCTCATACGAGAGTGTTGCACGCTCACTGAGCGTATGTACGCCTCGGTGAATATTGGCATTATCATTTTCGTAATACTGAACAATGCTATCAATAACCGCTTTCGGCTTTTGGCTGGTCGCTGCATTATCAAGATAGACTAATTGCTTGCCACGTATTTTTTGATCAAGCACTGGAAAGTCTTTACGAATAGCCTCTACATCATAAGTATCCATAAAATTAACTGCCTCAGTTATAGCCATTCTACTTTCATTCCTTCTTGAGGGAGTCGTTTAAGTAACTCTTCTAGTACTTTGATTTTTAAAGGATTAATTTTTATTCTTTCAACCATTTCATTGGCAAATGCAAACGTTAGCATATCTTTCGCCATCTGTTCACTAGCACCGCGAGACCGTAAATAGAAAATAGCAGCATCATCTAATTGCCCAACCGTCACACCGTGCGCGCACTTCACATCATCCGCATAAATTTCTAACTGTGGCTTACTGTCAATTTCAGAACGATCTGATAATAAAAGGTTACGGTTGCTCATTTTCGCGTCCGTTTTTTGAGCATCTTCTGCTACAACAATACGGCCTTGGAAAACACCTTTCGACTTATCGTTTAAAATGCCTTTATAAAACTCATTACTCACCGCATGTGGCTGCGCATGGTTAACGCGAGTATGGTTATCCATGTGCTGCTGATCTTGACTGATAAATAATCCGTCCAAATCACAATCGGATGCCGTACCCAGTTCTGCATGTACTTCACAGCGCGACAACGTAGCGCCAAATGTGTAGTTATACTGTTTAAAGATCGCATTGCTGTCTAAACGCGTATATACACCGCCCACATGGTAAGCCTGTAACGATTCAGCTTGTAAACGGCTATGCGCAAGGCGTGCATTCGGCTCAACAACTACTTCAGTTATTACATTAGTCAGGTAGCATGTATCTTCAGCGCCGTGATAGGTTTCAATAACACTGGCTTTAGAACCACTTTTAGCAAGAATTAAGTTACGGCTATTTGATACTGTTAACGCCCCGTCTTTTGACGAGATGAAGGCTAACTGAATCGGCTTTTCAACTTGAACGCCTTCCTTAATCGAAATAACCGCGCCATCTGTAAATAAAGCGGTATTAAGGTTAATAAACCCTAATGCTGGTGTTTCCACCACTGAGTCAAATAAAGATCGAATTAATTCTTCGTTTTCAGCAAGGCCGGTACTGATCGCAGAAACGACAAGACCTTCAGGTAAAGCATCTAGTGACGATAAACCCGCTTGATAGAAACCATCAACAAAGACTAGATGATGGCAGTCATCTAGCAATATGCCTTTTAAGAAACTCGCATCTACATCACCAGCTTTATCTGACAAGGTAAATTGTTTCTTCTCAATCGGTGAAATATTCGTGTAACGCCATTCTTCATCACGTAATGACGGGAAACCACCATCAGCAAACTCTTTTGTTGCTTGAAGACGTAGGCGGTTTAACCAATCTAAGTCTTGACCCGGCAAATTGCTTTGCTTAGCTTCCAGTAAACTCGCGTAATGAGCGTTCGATAATTGTGTAACAGGCATACTTAACTCGCTTTCTTTTCATCAACCCAAGCATACCCTTGCTCTTCAAGCTCAAGCGCCAGTTCTGGGCCGCCCGACTTAACAACTTTACCGTGCGCTAATACATGCACAAAGTCAGGTTTAATGTAGTCCAACAAACGTTGGTAATGGGTAATAAGAACGAATGAACGTTTAGGGTCACGCAATCTATTAACGCCTTCTGCAACAATTTGAAGGGCATCAATATCCAAACCAGAATCGGTTTCATCTAGCACGCATAAGCTGGGTTCTAGCACAGACATTTGAAGAATTTCATTACGTTTCTTTTCGCCACCAGAGAAACCTTCGTTTACTGCGCGATAAAGGAATTTTTCGTCCATATCTAGCTCTTTCATTTTACCTTTAACCGTCGCAATGAAGTCCATCGCATCAAGCTCAGATAAACCTTCGTATTTACGAATACCGTTTAAAGCTGCTTTTAAGAAATAGATATTGCTCACGCCCGGTACTTCAACAGGGTATTGGAAAGCTAAGAATACGCCAGCCCATGCGCGTTCTTCAACGCTCATCTCCAATAAGTCTTTACCGTTAAACAACACGCGCCCTTTTGTTATGTCGTAGCCTTCGCGGCCAGCAAGAATATAAGACAGCGTGCTTTTACCTGAACCATTTGGCCCCATAATCGCGTGTACTTCGCCTGCGCCAATTTCGAGGTTAATACCTCTTAAAATTTCTTTACCTTCAACACTTACGTGTAAATCTTCAATTTTTAACATTCTGTTACGTCCTGATTTCTTAAATTCGTTTGATGTTCGTTTGTTTTAACCAACACTGCCTTCAAGGCTAATACCCAATAACGCCTGCGCTTCAACCGCAAACTCCATCGGTAATTCTTTAAACACTTCTTTACAGAAGCCGTTCACAATCATAGAGACCGCATCTTCTGCAGAAATACCACGCTGCATACAGTAGAACAATTGGTCTTCACTAATTTTTGATGTCGATGCTTCGTGCTCAATGGTTGCACTTGGGTTTTTCGTTTCAATGTACGGGAATGTATGCGCACCACATTGATCACCCATTAATAAGGAATCACATTGTGTGTAGTTTCGAGCGCCTTCGGCTTTACGGCCAATTTTAACCAACCCACGGTAAGTGTTTTGACCATGTCCAGCGGAAATACCTTTAGAGATAATCGTACTGCTGGTGTTTTTACCGTGGTGGATCATTTTTGTACCGGTATCCGCTTGCTGATAATTATTGGTCAATGCAACGGAGTAAAACTCGCCGATTGAATTATCACCTTTCAATACAACACTCGGGTATTTCCACGTAATCGCAGAGCCTGTTTCAACCTGCGTCCACGATACTTTTGCATTGTCTTCGCGGCATTCTGCACGCTTGGTTACAAAGTTATAAATACCGCCTACGCCGTTTTCATCGCCTGGGTACCAGTTTTGTACGGTTGAGTATTTAATCTCAGCGTCTTTTAAAATAACTAACTCTACAACTGCTGCGTGTAGTTGGTTTTCATCACGCATGGGTGCCGTACAGCCTTCTAGGTAACTAACATGGCTACCTTCATCGGCAATAATAAGCGTACGCTCAAATTGGCCAGTATTCGCCGCATTAATTCTAAAGTAGGTAGAGAGCTCCATTGGGCAACGTACGCCTTTAGGAATGTATACAAAAGAGCCATCACTAAATACGGCTGCATTGAGTGCAGCATAGAAGTTATCGTACTGAGAAACAACCGTGCCTAAATACTGCTTGATAAGCTCTGGCTGCTCTTTAACTGCTTCAGAGAACGAGCAAAAAATAACGCCCGCTTCATACAGTTTGTCTTTAAAGGTTGTAGCAACGGACACACTGTCAAACACTGCATCCACTGCAACACCTGCAAGACGCATTTGCTCTTCCAACGGAATACCTAGCTTGTTGTAGGTGCTAATTAGCTCAGGGTCTACTTCATCAAGACTCTTAGGACCATCTGCCATGCTTTTAGGCGCAGAATAATAGCTAATTTCTTGGAAATCAATTTTAGGGAATTCAACAAATGCCCATTCTGGATGTTCCATAGTCAGCCAATGACGGTAAGCCTCTAAGCGCCATTCAAGCAAAAATTCAGGCTCGTCTTTTTTAGCTGATATGGCACGAATAGTATCTTCGTTCAAACCCGGTGGGAATGACTCAGATTCAATATCCGTTACAAAGCCATCCTTGTACTCTTGGCCGATCATGTCTTTCAAATTTTCATTAGATGCTGCCATCTAGTTCTCCACTTTTAAATCGTTTGTTTGAGTTTTTAGCGGCATATTGACCATGACTGCTTGTTGCCGAACAGGCGCAACCATATCGGCCAACGTAACCGCTTCCAAAGCCATGTAAACCGCTCTGTTGATTAAATTCCAATTACCTTTGATTTCGCACGAAGATTCTTGCTCGCAAGCGCCTGTATGCGTTGTGCACTCGGTCATTGCTATTGGCCCCTCTATCGCCGTAATAATCTCAGCCACATGAACATCCTTCGGGGTACGCGTTAACAAGTAACCGCCTTTAGAACCTCGATGTGAATTCAAAATATTAGCTTTAGAGAGCAACTTCAGCACCTTACTAACCGTAGGCAACGCTACATCAGTCGCTTGAGTAATATCTGACGCAGCATGAAGCTCATCGGGCTGATGAGCAATATGCGTTAATATAACCGTTGCATAATCTGTTAATTTACTGACTCTAAGCATGACATCCTCTTATATAGGACTATTTTAGTACTATATAAGCCTGCTGTAAATAAACAGAGCGATTTATTATCTGTGAATAGCTACGGAAGCGTTTTTAAAACAAGCGTTTCACCGGCAAACTCTACTTTATCTCCAGCAACTAGCTTTTTACGCTTTCTTGTTTCTACTTCGCCATTAACACGTACTTTACCTTCGGAAATGAAAAACTTTGCTTCGCCTCCGCTCGCGGCAAGGCTCTCAAGTTTAAGTAACGCGTAAAGCTCTATAAACTCCTTGTTTAAGATCACATCTATCATGGGTCGTTAACTCTATTTAATTGTTAGGGCAAAACGTTTTTGCCTTTGATTCCGGTAAATCATAATATTGATACAAGCAAATCATCGCCGATTCGTTTGCCGCCTCTACATCCATATGCTTTAACAAACCTTGCCACAGGCTCATTCTCTCAGGCCCACCTATATACTGATTAGGCTGCCCTCGCTTTGTTGTCCATAACCCTACCCCATTAAAGCTGTACACGGGGATTAAGTCAGTGCGTTGAGGGGCCGGCAGTATAGACGGATTTAAATTATCCAGCACTAACGGAATTCCATTTGGTGTTTCAAAATAACTAACAACCATATGTGGTTTGTTAATGGCCAATGCTTTTACATAGGTTAAACGTAATTTACGCTCATCCATGCCCATCGCACTTAATGTGAAATATTTTGCTAGTGCAATATCCTCGCAATCGCCAGCATTGGTAACTAACGTTTGCAAAGGTGTTGCCCAATAGTCATCTTTTCTCCAATGAATAATATCGTCAATGAAACGAATCTCATTGATAAAATCATTGGCGGATAAAAGCTTTTCAAAATCTGGTTGACTAGAACCTGCTTCAATAAGCTCTTTCCAGGCTTGTACGCGAGCATGTGTGGCCTGATCTATGCCGTTAAACTTAGGCTCTTCAACTGTTGGAGAACTGGCGCAACCGGCTAGTAAAACGAGCAATAAACCAATAGCAACTCGCCCCATCATAGGTTATTCACCCCACTAGCCCTTCTATAGCTTTTGCCAAGTCAAAATCTCTTGCTGAAATTCCGCCCGCTTCATGTGTCATTAAATCAATACCCACGGTTTTATAAACGTTAAACCATTCTGGGTGGTGGTTTTGTTTTTCTGCCAATATAGCCACCTGAGTCATAAAACCAAACGCTTGCACAAAGTTTTTAAACATAAAGGTTTTGTGTAGTTTTTCACCTTTAATAACCCATGGCTCCAAAAGTCCGCTATTGAGCTTATTTAGCTCAGTCTCGACTGTCTCTGTTGAATATTTGTCCATAAACTAACCTCCAATTTTAATCGATTTTTGATATTACACGCCGCCTATAGCCAATGATCATAATCAGTAATAAACAAAACACAGCAACCGTTGCGGGGAAAAGAATTGTTGTTACAGAGTAAACCTCTAAGGCAACGACAGCAATGGTATTTCTAACCGCGATAATGACAAAAAATGGAATACTTTCTTCGTAAGGTTTTTCATACGCTTTACGCATAGTGGGTAGTAAACCCAATATATCCACCATGGTTAAAATAATCACGGCCCATAACGGGTCAGCTGTTAAGTACCACAGTGGTAATGATGATAACGCCAGTATGAAAAAGACCCAATCAATCCTTTTAATATGGATATCACCTTTTTTTGTATAAGCCAGATACGCAACATAACAAGTGATGATTGCTGATACGCCAATAGGCCACGCACCTACTCCACCACCCGCTTTAAGTTGCGCAAAGAAAACAATAAGTGTTGTGGAACCCCAAATAACCCAAGAGAAAACATGCGGTTTTACCGTGCTGTTCAGAATAGAACGGATGTAAGGGTAAAAGCCGTAAAAAGTCAGCCCTATGGCAAAAGCACTGAGGTATTGATTAATTGTCATCACGTTATTTTACGTGATTAGTTATAAAAAGGCGTGGCTTTAAAGCCCCGCCTTTTTCAGTTTTTAAATTTACAATTTTAGCTTAACGCCGACCCAGGCCCCTCGAGGCGCCCCTGCTCCATAGAAACGAGTATCGGTAAAGACACCAAAACCCGGCGCCTCGTCAGGTTCACCATATAAGCCGAAAGTTTCATATTCACGGTCGAACACATTATCAACACGGGCAAAGATATCCAAATTGTTCGTTACTGCATAACGTCCGTGTAAATTAAAGACCGTGTAACCACCGACTTTGCTGCTAGCATTTGCTTCATCACCTCTAAAGTATTGACTTGAGTTATAGACGGCATCAAAACCCACAGCGAACTTCTCACTCACATTCCAATCTACCCCCCATTTAAGCGTGTGTTTTGGAATACTGGGGATACTGTTACCTTTTTCAACACTTAGCTCATCAATACCAAAAGCAATAGCTGCAGGGTTGTTTTCGGCATTCACTTCAAAACTATTCAAAAACTCCGCTTCTATCCAGCTGTAATTCATAAACCAACTCCACTGTTGGTAATCAGCATCAAGAGAAAGTTCCAATCCACGACGACGTGTTTTACCAATATTTGAAAAGTAACCTGGGCTTAGACCAGGGCCTTCTTCGGTCGGCAAAAAGTAAATATCATCGTGGTTAACGGTTTGGAACACACCCGCATGCCAGTTCATACTCTGTATAGCACCTCGCAAACCAGCTTCCCATGTTTTTGCAACGACCATATCAAGCGGCGGATCACTTAAAAAGGAGTTAGGCAATGCACAAGGGTTTGTTTGATCGTGACAAGTTAACTCTGCCGCTGTTGGCACACGCGATGACTCGCTGTAGCTCACATAACTGGCTACTTGCGTGCTGAATTCATACGTTAACCCTGCAGAAGGATTAAAGCGAGTAAAAGTGTGCGTGCTGCTTTCACCTGCTGGCACGACAGGCTGATCACCGGTTGTACCGGAAATATTAATACGTGAATAATTGTAACGCCCCGAAAGCGTTAGTGTTAAAGCATCGTTAACTGAAAAGCTATCCATAAAGAACAAACTAGCTGTACTTGTTTTGATTTTTGCATCCACAATACTTTCCGCATTGATTAAACCTGTTCCTGTTGTGCCACGGTCTTCTGTGAATTCCGCTATTTCGGTAGCAAAACGATATGTCACATCCGCTTGGTCAAAACTAAAACCGGTTATTAATTGGTTCTCATGTCCATACAAATCATTAAGAAAGGTTAGTTGTCCGCCTAAACCGTAACCGTCTTGTTCTGTTGTGCTGCTGTTATTTATAGCTATTTCATCATCGTCTAAACCGGGGTTAACGACGTTGCCATTTTGGTCTTCAACTTGTTCGCCTTCTTCTACCAAGTCGCCAGCAGTACATGCGCCTCCACATTCATCTGCTGTAATAATAATATCGCCGTTTTCGTTAAGGCCAGCGCCAACATTAGGGCCGGCAATAACTACTAGGTCAATAACGCCATAATCCGAACCATCACCGTTAAACGTATCCCTGTCATTTTTACGAAGATAGGCATTGCCCGAAAACTGAACCGTATCCGACAACCAATGATTTCCTGTTAGCGCTGCCATGCGTAATTCATTTTGCGTATTATCTGGGTAAGTAAATACCTCTTTACGGTCTTGCTTCAAAAGCTCTAACGGTGAAGAGCCATTGCCGTTTAAATCGGTATCTGCCGCAGCTAAGGTGAGCTCTAGTTCTGAATTATCTGAACGCCACCCAAAACTGCTAAAAAGCTGCTTCGCATCTGACTCTGAATGATCACGCCAACCGCTTTCTTTAAACCAATTCCCTGTAACAAAGTAACTTAAATCACCATCATTTCCGCCACTTTCAAATTCATTCGCACGCCTATTAAAAGAGCCTCCGTATGCTTGCACTGAATTCCCTGAGTTAGTAAATCCATTTTTCGTTTTAATCGACAACGCACCGCCCAGCGTATTTAAACCAAACAACGGGTTTGAACCGGCAATTAAGTTAATACCTGAAATAGCTGACTGAGGAATAACGTCCCAATTAACGGCATCACCAAAGGGTTCGTTAATACGCACACCGTTCATATAAACGGATAAGCCTTGAGAATTACCCAATAAAGGAGATGCTGTAAAGCCGCGATACTGTAAGTCTGGCTGCAGTGGGTTATTTTGAGCTTGGTTAATATGTACGCTACCCAAGTTCCGCGCCATATAATCGCTCACATCAAGACTTTGGGATTTTTCAATCGCTTTAGAGTTAGCTGTTTGAACAGGGTAAGGCACGCTATTTTTATCTATTCCCACGCCGTGTAAAGGTGTCGTCGCGACAACCTCTATATCTTTCATCTGCCGTTGCTCTTGCGCTAATGCGGGCGCAGCAATAAACACCAAACCAGCAAATACTATTATTCCCCTAGTCACGAAGTAAGCCCCTTATTTTGTTTTAATGAACAACCTTATTATTTCAGCAGACTTCCTTACTGAATATAGGAAAAAATCCCGACTATTAATTTTTGGTGTCGTGAAGTGAATTACCGGCTAAATGCGACAACTCTGCAATCGTTTTAACGCCCAGTTTTAACTTTATTTGCGTTGCGTAGTTAGCCACTGTTTTTTGGCTAATAAATAAAGCACCAGCGATATCCTTGCTTCGCTTTCCCTTAATAAGTAGTCCGTAGACATCAAATTCTCGGGCTGATAATTGCGCTATATCAGAAGATACTTGCCCTCGTTGTTTTTCTATTTTCTTTTTAAGCATTACAGGGTCAACAAAAGAACGCCCACGCGCCAATTCTTCAATCCCTTTCAATAATAAGCAAGGGTCACAACTTTTGGTTAAATACCCTTTGGCACCAGCTTGTAAGGCACGCTCCAAATACATCAGTTCATCGTGAATACTGAATGCCATAATCGCAGCCGTTTTATCTAAAGCTGTTATACGGCGAATAGCTTCTAGCCCTGTCATTCCCGGCAAGCTTAAATCCATCACAACAACATCCGGCTTTAGCTCGCTGTACATCTGACATGCTTTTTCGGCGGTATCGCTTTCTCCAACAATATGAATATGTGGCAACGTTGCGATTAATTGACGGTAACCGGCACGTACAACAGCATGATCATCTACTAACAGCAGCGATATTCTATTCATTGGCCTTGCCGATGCTTAACGTCGTCGATAGCTGCACACCGCCACCTTTTACCGCTTGAATAAGTAGCGAGCCGCCTAAGCTTTCAACGCGCTCTTTAATGCCGGTTAAACCACCACCCCAATCTACAACAGCAGGGTCAAAACCTACGCCATTATCTTTAATAGAAAGACGTATGCTAATCTGCCCTCCTTCTTTAATTTCAATGAGCTCAATCTGCACTTGCGTTGCTTTTGCATATTTAAGAACATTGGTTAAGGATTCTTGAATAATTCGGTAATAATAAATAGCCTCTGCCCCAACTAATTGGTCTGTAGAATTATCTATATTTAAAACAATTTCACTTTCGCCCGGCCACTTATCAACCAAATCAGTCACTGCTGCTAATAGGCCGAACTCAGCTAACAAAGCCGGTGTTAGCTGTTGCATTCTATTTCTTACGACTCCAAACAAATGATCACAAATGGATTCTATTTGGCATAGCGCCTCTTTACTGACTGTTTTTTTGTATTTGGCTGAAACCGCCAGTGCTTTTATTGCTGTTAAAGATTGACCCATTTCATCGTGCAGCTCACGGGCTAAATAATGGCGTTCATTCTCACTAATATCCAATGCTTTTTTATTTAACCGTTGGTGCTCACTTTTCGACCATGCTAGCTTTTCATTTAAGTGATTTAGCCCCGTTGCAATTTGAGCAAACTCTGGCAGGTTAAAAGCTTCTAATCGTTTTAAATAGTTACCTTGTTCAATCTCACCCAACATTAATAAAATATCATCAACAGGGCGTAGCGCCCGACCAATAACAATAAAAACAGAGCATGAAATAAGCAGTGTTAGCGACAATAAAACACCGAGAAAGACCAACGCTTCTTTCCATGCCTCTTTTATTTCATCACTCGGGTCAGCGACTAAACGTACCGTCTGTCCTCCTTTTTCAAGGTCTATTAACAAGGTTAGCTGTTTCAAATTAGGACGCACAAATTGTACGAATAGCGATGGAATACTTTTCTCATCAATAACTGTCGGCGAGCCTTTTATTTCTTCTTTATTGTCATCAATTACCGCAATGCGTAAATGCCGTACTTTATCTAGCCCAGAAAGGTAATCACCTCTAGCGCCTTGCTTGATTAATTTACTTGCCAGTATTAACGATGAAGAAACCTCTTCAAAAACAGAGTCCCGCGCATTAATAACCGTTATCGCACTGCCGAGTAGCAATGCAAATAAACAGATCAGCATAATAATTAAATTCAGTTGGAACCGTAAACTCATGACTTTGGAAGTAGCTGTTGATTCAATTTAGTTTACCCGCAACAGCATTAGGATATTATCCTCTTCGCAATATTTCGTATGGAAAAGATAAAAACTATCTATGGTTATCCTTCTTAGAGATCAATATAAGTATTAAGATTTTTTCACCTTACGAAAAGCAGGAAAGCCTCAGTGTTTAATTAGCCTTGTTATATTTTATTTCGTTGAGTAACGTTCAATACTAATATTACCCTTCCTATGCAGCATTGCATGGCAATTAGGACACACAGGTCTAAGACCAGTAATTGGATTAATTTCGCATTCATCACCGATGAAGTATGAGGAACGATATTTTAAGGAGCTGAGAGATGTCTAATGTTCTCACGGCGATTCACAATTCCCTTTATTCGGTAGTAGCGTTAAAAGAAGAAATACCTCCCTACAGCCATACTCGGCAAATCAGCTCAATCAACCAACTCCAAATATCTCACCATCAACTGTACGTTAGACCGTCCCATATAGGTATTAACATCTAACTGATAAACCACTTTGACTTTGGCTAAGCCGATGACGCTATCGGGGTTATCCACATTAAAATAAATCGCGTCTATTTTTCTGTTGGTATTTTGCGTTGTAAGTTCTAATTTAACGTGTTTTTGACCAACAATGCATGCCTTACTTACATTGAATACACCAACAAAAATAGGCTCTGGGAAGTTTTGTCCCCATGGGCCTGCTTGTCGTAGGGTTTCGGCTAAATTTAGATTAATGTCGTTATCCGGTATTTCGCCATCCACTAAAAATACGTTTTCGGGCACTTGGTTGTTCAGGCGTTTTTTTACTGCTTGGTTAAAAGCGTCTTTAAATGTATCTAAATCTTTCTCCGCAAAACTCATACCGGCTGCCATAGCGTGGCCACCAAACTTTTTTAATAAGCCGGGGTGTTGGCTGGCGACATCGTCTAACGTATCGCGTATGTGCAGGCCTGCAATTGAACGCGCTGAGCCTTTCACATCGCCGTTATCGGCTTTTGCAAAGGCGATAACGGGCCTATTCAATTTTTCTTTAATGCGCGAGGCAAGAATACCAATAACACCCTGATGCCAGTGTTCATCAAACAGGCAGACACCCCATTGTTCTTGTTGATTTTCTTTGACGTTAAACGACGCTAAAATTTTGTAAGCGTCTTGCTTCATGTCGTCTTCTATTGAACGGCGCTCGATATTGAGCATATCGAGTTGTTCAGCAATATTAAGCGCCTCTTGTTCATTATCAGTTAGTAAGCAGCGAATACCGAGTGACATATCGTCTAAACGCCCTGCTGCATTTAACCTTGGGCCAATGGCAAAACCCAAGTCGCTTGAAACAACACGGTCTGGCTCTCGCTTTGCGATACGCAACAACGCGGCTATCCCTGGGACGCACTGTGAAGCTTGAATTCGTAGAATGCCTTGATGCACCAGCTTACGGTTTGTTTCGTCCATCGGCACAACATCTGCCACTGTTCCTAGTGCAACGATATCCAATAAATTGGCTAAATTCGGAGCGGATTGACCTTCAAAAACGCCGTCATTCTTCAGCGATGCTCGTAGCGCTAGTAGCACATAAAACATTACCCCTACGCCGGCCAGAGCTTTACTGGGGAATTCGTCGTTGATTAATTGCGGGTTTACAATAGCGTGAGCATTCGGTAATTTTTTGGGTGGCAAATGGTGATCGGTAACAACGACTTGGCAGCCGTTTTCGATCGCATAGGCAACGCCTTCAACACTGGATATTCCATTATCAACAGTGATAATAAGGTCAGGGCTTAACTCCAACGCCACATCGACTATTTCGGGCGTTAAGCCGTAGCCAAATTTAAAGCGATCGGGAACAACAAAGTCGACATTATTTGCACCTAACATCTTCAGGCCACGAATAGCCACAGCACAAGATGTTGCACCGTCGGCATCAAAATCCGCCACAATTAATATCTTTTTATTGGTTTGAATCGCTTCTTTAATAATACGAACAGCAGATTCAATGCCCGTTAGGCTTTGATAACTAGGTAAGTTCTTTAATGTGCGGTCAAGTTGCTCTTGCTGCGTTATTCCCCTATTGAGATACACCTGCCGTAAGACGGGGTGCACTTCTGCGAGTGTATTGGCATCGTGATGAGCCGCCTCACGGTACTTGATACGTGGGATTGAGCTGTCTGATGCTGAGCCGCTCATATTGAGTTTATTAAAGTTTATCTAAAATTGCTGCTTTAACTGCATCTAATGAGGCATCTATTGCTTGAGGATTAACGGCACATTGTGAAATAGCCGTATCTGGATCCTTCAAACCGTGTCCTGTTAATGTACAAACGATGGTGCTACCTTCAGGAATTTTTCCATTTTTAATGTCACGAAGAACGCCACCAACAGACGCAGCAGATGCAGGTTCGCAAAAGATGCCTTCTTTCTCGCTGAGTAGTTTTTGTGCTGCTAATATTTCTTCGTCGCTTAACAAATCAAACCAACCGCCTGATTCTTTTTGCGCGGCCCATGCTTGGTCCCATGATTGTGGACGACCAATACGAATAGCCGTTGCCACAGTTTCTGGGTCATCAATCATTTCGCCTTTTAGGAACGGTGCAGCACCGGCCGCTTGGTAACCGACCATAATAGGATGATCCCCCGATATTTTTCCCATTTCGGTATAACCTAACCAATGTGCAGTAATATTGCCCGCATTACCGACTGGTAAACAGTGATAGTCAGGTACTTTACCTAACGCCTCAACAATTTCGTAGGCTGCTGTTTTTTGGCCTTGTATGCGGTATGGGTTAATTGAGTTCACGATGGTAACGGGCGCATGTTCAGCCACGTCTTTAACCAATTGCATACCGTGATCAAAGTTACCTTTAATTTGGATGATTTCAGCACCGTGCATCATCGCTTGCGCTAATTTACCTAAAGCAATTTTGCCTTCTGGAATAAGTACAAATGCTTTAATACCAGCACGTGCTGCATAGGCTGCCGCAGAAGCGGACGTATTGCCTGTAGAGGCACAAATAATGGCTTTACTGCCCTCTTCAACCGCTTTTGTTACCGCCATGGTCATGCCACGGTCTTTAAACGATCCCGTTGGGTTTAAACCTTCATATTTAACGTAGATATCTACATTTTTACCGGTTAACGCAGGAATATTTTCAAGTTTAATGAGCGGTGTATTACCCTCACCAATGCTGATTAAACGCGTGCTGTCTGAAACAGGCAGTACGGCTCTAAATTTATCAATAAGTCCTAAATAACGATTACCAGTTGCCATGAGTTTTCCTATTGTAAAGATTCAACTCGAATACGAATAACTGAACCATTGGTTGAGTCAAGCGCTTCAATATCTTTAATCGCCTGAATCATTGATTTTTCTATAACACTATCTGTCAACAAAATAACATCGGTGCTAGCGCCTTGTGGAACGGCTTCTTTTTGTAAAACTGCTTCTATGCTAATGCCGTTAGCAGCTAGAACTGAGGTAATAGCTGCCATAACACCCGGCTTGTCTTCTACCGAAATACGCAAGTAAAAAGCCGTTGTAATATCTTCGATAGGGAGTAGAGGTATGTCCTGTAATTGCTCATCCATAAAACCTAAGGCTGGCACTGCATTAGCCCCATCAAGCTGGCGGCAAATATCAACAATATCAGCAATAACAGCTGATGCCGTTGCTTCAGCACCCGCACCAGGACCATAATAAAGCGTTGGACCTACGGCATTACCTTTAACAACAACTGCGTTCATGACTCCATCAACATTGGCGATGAGTTGTTTCTCTGAAATAAGCGTTGGATGAACGCGCATTTCTACACCGGCTTCGCTTTTTCTAGCAACGCCTAAATGTTTAATTCGGTAACCCAGTTCTTCAGCATACGTAACATCTAAAGGGGTGATTCTCGAAATACCCTCGGTATACACTTTTTTAAAGTTCAACGGCATACCAAATGCTAATGAAGCCAGAATGCACAACTTATGCGCTGCATCAATGCCTTCAACGTCATATTCTGGATCAGCTTCTGCGTAACCTAAATCTTGAGCCTCTTGTAATACGTCGGCAAACGCGCTGCCTTTATCACGCATTTCAGTCAGGATGAAATTTCCAGTCCCGTTAATGATGCCTGCTAACCATTCAATACCGTTAGCGGTTAGCCCTTCTCGCATTGCTTTAACAATAGGAATACCGCCTGCAATGGCTGCTTCATAAGCAAGTACAACATTGTTTTTGGCCGCTTCAGCAAAAAGCTCATTACCGTGGTTTGCTATGAGGGCTTTATTAGCCGTAATAACATGTTTTCCTTGCTTAAGTGCTTCGAGAATAAGTGATTTGGCAGGCTCTTCTCCACCCATCAGCTCAACGACAATTTGAATCTCTGGATCGTTAACAATCTCTTGTGGGTTAGTTGTCAGTTGAATGCCATCCGTATCGCAAATACGTGAACGTGTAAGATCACGCGCGCTTGCTTTAGATACAACAACTTGGTAACCCGTACGGCGTGAAATGTCTTCGCTATTTTTCGCCAAAACATTAACAGTGCCACCGCCAACAGTACCAAGGCCTAATAGACCAACTTTTACAACGTTCAAAAGATTCCCCAAGGTTTAAGTAAGGGCGTAATTATACAGGAAGTAGTAGCTGTCGAAAAAGTGCTTAGCTCTCTTTATCACTTCTAAACATTTGTTTAATGCCGCGAACAGCTTGACGCGTACGGTGATTATTTTCTATTAAACCAAAGCGCACATATTCATCACCAAATTCACCAAAACCAATGCCTGGAGATACGGCCACTTTCGCTTCTTTTAAAAGCTTTTTTGAAAATTCTAACGAACCTATCTCACGATATTGTGAGGGAATTTTTGCCCAAACGAACATCGTTGCTTTTGGTTTTTCAACCGGCCAGCCAATGCTATTCAGACCATCGCAAAGAACATCTCTACGCTCTTTATACAACGCTCTTATTTCGTCCACGCAATCTTGAGGACCTTCTAACGCAGCAATAGCCGCTACTTGAATAGGCGTAAACATACCGTAATCTAAATACGACTTAATACGAGCAAGGGCTCCAACGAGCTCTTTATTGCCACACATAAAACCAACACGCCAGCCTGGCATATTGTATGTTTTTGATAGTGAATAAAATTCAACGGCAATATCTTTTGCGCCTGGGACTTCAAGAATAGAAGGCGCTTTATAACCATCGAATACAATTTCTGCATACGCATTATCGTGCACCACCCAAATATCGTGTTCTTTAGCCATTTTGATGACTTTCTCAAAGAACTCTAAGTCAACACATTGCGTTGTTGGGTTACCAGGAAAATTAAGCACCAACATTTTCGGTTTTGGGTAAGATGTCTTAATCGCTTTTTCAAGCTCACTAAAAAAATCAACCTCTGGGTTAATTGGCACGTGACGAATATCTGCACCCGCAATAACAAATCCATAAGGGTGAATTGGGTATGCTGGATTAGGCACTAGAACGGCATCACCTGGGCCTAGCGTCGCCATGGCTAAATGAGCTAAGCCTTCTTTTGAACCAATGGTAACAATCGCTTCCGAATCGAAGTCTAAATCAACATCATATTTTGACTTGTACCAGCCACAAATAGCTTTGCGTAAGCGAGGAATACCACGTGAAACAGAATAGCGATGTGTGTCGCCACGTTGAGCTGTCTCAGTTAATTTATCGACAATATGTTTAGGTGTAGGTTGGTCGGGGTTACCCATACCAAAATCAATAATATCCTCACCTGCCGCACGCGCTTGCGCCTTTAAGTCATTAACAATATTAAAGACATAAGGTGGTAGACGTTTTATTCGTGCGAATTCATGCATGGTATAGGTTTTTAGCTAAGTTAAGAGCAAGCGCGATACAGTACGCACCTGTATTTTAACTGTCAACATCAATGTATCAATAAGAGATTGATACTAATGCAATAAAAGTGATGAAGACATACCTTCGTTCTCTAAAATCGACCGTAATGACTTTAGAGCACTCATTTGCACTTGCCTAACACGTTCTCGCGTCACACCAATTTCGTTAGCAACTTGCTCTAATGTGGACGGGTGATGTCCTCGAACACCAAAACGACGAGAAATAACTTCTCTTTGCTTATCGCTCAACATTTCAAGCCATTGATCTAAATTGTCGCGAATTTCTTCTGATTGAAGAATATCGGTGGGTTCTTGTGCATCTTGATCGACAACGGTATCAAGTAATTGCTGCTCGGTATCTTTAGAAACTGAAACATCTAACGACGAAACGTGTTCCTTGTGCATACGGAACATTTTTTCAATTGTTTTAACCGGCTTACCGGTCACTTCTGCAACATCTTCCGCGCTAACTTCACGGTCTAGTTCTTGACTTAATTCCCGTGCTTTTTTGAGATAAATATTCATCTCTTTAATGATATTAATCGGCAAACGAATCGTTCTCGTTTGATTCATAATGGCGCGCTCTATTGTTTGGCGAATCCACCACGTTGCATAAGTGGAAAACCTAAAGCCTTTTTCAGGGTCGAATTTTTCAACAGCGCGAATCAAACCTAAATTGCCTTCCTCAATAAGGTCGAGCATGGGCAAGCCACGATTCATATAACGTCTTGAAATCTTAACAACAAGCCGTAAATTACTCTCAATCATGTGCTGTCTAGCAGGTTGGTCGCCCTTTTGAACAAGGCGGCCATAATGAATTTCTTCTTCTGCGGTTAATAAAGCAACAGCACCTAATTCATTTAAGTATAGTTGCGTCGCATCATTGCTTGCGGCCCCACGTACTTTCTTTGTTTTTCCCGTGTCCATGGTTTCGACTTTTGCCGATTTTTTTATTTTAGTATTTCCTTGCATTTCATCCCCTTAGTCTTGGCAAGTACTTCGTTACCGAAACGGCTTTACCGTGTTTCCTCATTTCAAAGAAAAGAACATGGCGTTTTTTATTATCATTGCCAATTTCAGCTATTGCCTGCCCTTTCTTTACAACACTACCTTCTTCTACCAATAACCGCTTATTGTATCCATACGCAGTTAAGAATTCACTATTATGCATGACTATTAGAAGGTTCCCATAGCCTTTTAGACCATTGCCCGCATAAACAACCTTACCGCCTTCGCTACTACGGACCAACTCACCCGACTTGCCAACCAAAACAACACCTGATTGGGCTCCACCTTTCTCAAGCTTCTTTACAGTTATCGGCCATTGCCAAGCCAGCTTTAAACCTTTCTTATAATTGCTTGAAGTTCGCCTTGTTATTTTTTTCTTTACAGAGGGCGTCTTTCTTATTTTTTTGGAAGCACTGGCCTTTTTTGTTACACGTTTTGTTGCTAATAAGCTTAATTTTTGGCCTTTATAAATTGTATAAGGCCATGCAATATTGTTCCATCTTGCTAATTCTTTATAGTCTTTACCATTTACCCAAGCTATGGAATATAGCGTGTCGCCCGTTCCAACCATATGAAATGTAGATGAACTTTTTTTAGAGGGGCTATGGTTGTCAAAAACAGGCGCATGTATTTGTGAAGAAGAGCATGAAACAAGAATTAAGCTAAAAAACGTAATAAAAACAGCAATATAAATGTTTTGTGAGTATTTCAAACGATCAAATCAGGTTAATTTATAAACAAGTAACCCTAGAACAATAGTCGCCGTTACAGCCCAACCAATAACTTCAATATAACTATTCAGCTGGTGCCGCAACTTATCGCCACCTAATGAAATCAGAAATGCTACTAAAAAGAACCGTGCGCCACGACCTATAATAGATGCCAATATGAATGGTAGAAACATCATATGAAGCATTCCTGCTGCAATAGTAAAAAGTTTATACGGTATTGGAGAAAAGCCAGCTATAAAGATGGCCCAAAAACCCCATTCAGCAAACCAGAGTTTTACATTTTCTAATTTTTCACCATATTTGAGTGCTTCAATTGCCGGCTCAATCAATTCAAATGAAAACATACCAATCATATAACCAAAAGCCCCACCTAAAACTGAGCCTATCGTCGTTAGTGCTGCAAAATAAAAGCCTTTTGACGGCTTTGCTAAGCACATAGGCGCCAGCATTACATCCGGTGGGATTGGAAAAAATGACGATTCTGCAAAACTTAGCGCTAAAAGAAATTTATTAGCTTTTGGGTGTTCTGCCCAAGAAAGAACTTGGTTATATAAGCGCTTAAACAATTGATTAACCTATGCCCTGCCTTTGAGAAAAGGCACAAAACTAACAGGTTCAATTGTTTCAACCTCATAGGCCGACTCGGTACGTGTAACACGCTGAAGTACCTGCTTACCCTCTTCACCAATAGGGATAACCAATTTAGCGCCTATCGAAAGTTGTTCTAATAACTTTACCGGTATTTCTGCCGGTGCAGCTGCCGCCAATATCCCTTCGTAAGGACCGCACGATTGCCACCCCCAACCACCATCAGAATGTTTAAAACTGATATTTCTAAAGCCAACATCCGTTAAAACATTTTTCGCCTGTTCTTGTAACGGGCGGATTCGTTCAACTGAAAATACACGTGGGATAAGGCTAGCCAATACTGAAGATTGATAACCTGATCCTGTACCTACCTCTAAAACATTCTCAGGCAGGCCATCTTCAATTAATAATTCTGTCATCCTCGCGACCATATAAGGCTGAGATATGGTTTGTCCATGTCCAATAGGTAAAGAGGTATTTTCATAAGCACGGCTTGCTAATGCTTCAGCTACAAACAAGTGTCGAGGGACTTTGCGCATTACTGAAAGGACGCGCTCATCTTTAATGCCAAGCTCCTGCAATTGCAAAATGAGCCGGTCACGCGTTCGCTGGGACGTCATCCCAATACCTAAATGATCAATCATAGCGAGACCTTTTCAAGCCAAGTAGTAAGCTCATCTAATTGTTGATAATGTGTCAAATCAATCTTCAGCGGGGTAATTGAAACATAGCCATTTTCTACTGCATGAAAATCCGTCCCTTCGCCAGCGTCTTGCTGAGCACCCGGTGGGCCGACCCAATATATCTTCTTATTTCGAGGATCACGTGCTTCAATTACTGGCTCAGAGCGGTGTCGCTGGCCAAGTCTTGTAGCTTTTAACCCTTTAATTTCACCCAATGGCAAGTCGGGCACATTAACGTTCAATATCGTGTCGGTGGAAAGCTCATTCGCTAACAACTGCTTTAATAATTGGACGGCAATGATAGCGCCTGTATCAAAGTGTTTAGGCTCGCTCGAATTCATGGAAATGGCAATGGAGGGCAAGCCTAAAAACCGCCCTTCAGTGGCTGCTGCAACAGTTCCAGAATATAGAACATCATCGCCCATGTTCTCACCATTATTGATGCCTGAAAAAACAATGTCGGGTTCGTCTTTTAAGAGCCCAGTAATAGCCAGGTGGACACAGTCTGTAGGTGTCCCATCCACAGCATAAAAACCATTATCCATATACTGAGCCCGCAGCGGCATAGTTAGCGTTAACGAATTACTGGCAGCGCTTCTATTTCTATCTGGAGCAACAACTGTTACACGGGCAACCGCGGATAGTTTGCCAACTAACGCCGCCAGCCCTGGCGCTAAGTACCCATCATCGTTACTGACTAAAATATGCATCAAACTTATCTATGCGCCTATGTTAATAAAGAAATGTACAATTCAAATTTGCTAAACTCTTATTATGCCAGAAGATAAAAATAAACACTTGCGTTCAGATGATGATTCTCAATTATTTAGGGAATCCATTGGTGAAGTAAAAGTCTTACGTAATAACAAAAGTGACCCTCTTAGCGTAAAACCTAAACCGAAACCCGTAAAAAAAGATTTTCAACTAACCTTGCCCCCTACAACTTTCCATCAGCCTACAAATAGCATTCAAAGCGATGACCTTTTGTTTTTTTCTCGTGATGGCATTCAGCATAAAACAATCAAGCGATTAAAACGCGGTGCAATTTCTATTGATGAAAAATTAGATTTACACGGCCTTACTGCGCAACAAGCATCACAGTATTTAACAACCTTTTTAGCCGAACAGATAATTCAAAAAAGTCGCTGCGTTTTAGTCGTCCATGGAAAAGGTATCGGCTCAGCTAACCAACAACCCGTTCTGAAAAACCTTGCGTTTAATTTCTTGAAAAACGAGTCATCGGTATTAGCTTTAACATCTGCTCAGCAACGTGATGGCGGAACAGGGGCTCTGTATGTACTGCTTAAAAAGAGCAACTAATATTAAACAAAATACCAATACAACAAAAAAGCACCTAATAATAGTCGATAAATAACGAACGGTAACATACCGACTCTCTCAAGCATTCTTAGGAATACAGAAATACAAGCAAAGGCACTTAATGCTGAGATAACGACACCTAAAATAATAGCAAACCAATCTATTGCTATTGCGCTATTTGCTAACTCAATCGATTTCAAAGAACCTGCTAAAAAAATAAGCGGTACGGATAGTAGAAAGGAAAACCGTGCGGCTGCCTCCCTTGTTAACCCCAGTATTAAACCAGCCGTCATCGTAATGCCTGAGCGGGATGTGCCAGGAATTAGCGCCACTACTTGATAAAGGCCAATCGTAATTACTGCTTTAACAGTTAAACCCTGCTCATCTTTATGATGCGTACCTGTTACATCGGCCCACCAAAGTAGCAAGCCGAATACAATCGTTGATATGGCAATAATTAATGGTGACCTTAAGTATATTTCTATCAGCTCGCCTGCAAACAGGCCGACTAAACCAACTGGTATAGTTCCAATAATAACCAACCATGCTAAACGGCTATCCGGTGAATGCTGTTGATTAAAAGCTGATGCGAACCAGCCCGTTATTAATCTAGACAAGTCTTTCCTGAAATAACTAACAACTGCTATTAACGTGCCGACGTGTACAGCCACATCAAACGCTAAACCTTGGTCTTCCCAACCTAATAATAACGGTAACAATATCAAGTGCGCTGAACTTGATATGGGTAGAAATTCGGTTAATCCTTGTAGTAAGCCTAAGCCTAAAATTTGTTCAAAATCCATTTTTATATCTAGCCTAAACGACTTGTCGTTGCTCGAAGCAATTCGCGAACAACAGCCGTGGCATAACTACCTGATTGTAATTTAAATGTTAACTCAATTTTATCATTCGTCAGCCACTGAAGCATAAAATCATGCGGCACAACGCGTAAAGCACGACGAGAAAACTCCACTTTATACTTCATTAATGCTTCGCAAAAAATAGGGTTATTTGTAAAAACAGCCTGTTCAATCTCATACGCATCTTTGCTGACTGACTCCTCACCAGAACCAAAAAGCGGGCCCGATGGGTGAATATCATGCTCATCTAAACGCTCTACACAATCACTGGATACTACATCTTCGTGAAAAAACTGACGCGTTCCATCCAGCATAAAAGCATCACCTGTTTCCGCTTTATTCCATGTTTCCTGCTTGACCCTTTGCGCTAATACTTTATTGAATAAAAAAGACCTTACTGATGATAAAAACAAACCCCTTAGCTTTCTATTTTTGATCTTTTTACCAGAAGCAAAAAGTTCTTCCGCACGGCTTAAATTCTGACATTTATAACCAAAACGTTGCTCCATAAAGTAGTTAGGAACCCCTTGCATCTTTATGCGCTCTGCTCGTTGTTTAACTAACTCTGTATCAACATCTAATTGCGATAATATGATTTTAAATTCATTAAATTTTATCGCACCTCGCTTTAATTTCTTCAGATGGCGAGTAATATGCTCAATTTTAAAGGCATCATTATCAAGTAGGTGCCAATCAGGACCTTTTTTGCCAGGCAATTGGACACTAAACCATTGTTTTGTCACAGCTGTCCTGTCCTTCATACCAGCATATGAAACAGAACGTCTTGGCACATCGGCATGAACGGCTAATATTTTTGCAACTTCATCGGTATTAAGCCCTGTTTTTTTTATGTATAAAAAAACATGCTCTCCCTCTCCTGAGGGTTCAAAGGATAAAGTTTCATTAACAATAAAGTCATCCGGACTCTCTTTTATTACGCCTACACCTGCTGCAATACCGCCATGAGCATAAGGAAGCTCATCAACGTGACGTTCATAGTTGATAGATGGCATTAAATCTATGAGTTTTCTTTTAAAAGAACAACAGCATGAACTTCTATACCCTCTTTACGTCCAGCAAAGCCCATACCCTCTGTCGTCGTTGCTTTAATATTAATTTGCGCCGCATCAGCGTTTAAGTCCGTCGAAATTTTTAAGGCCATTTCAGGCAAATATGACGCTAATTTTGGTGCTTGAGCAATAATAGTTAGATCAACATTTCCTATTTGATAGCCTGCTTGTTGAACCAAATTAAAAACTTCTCTTAATAAAATACGGCTATCTACATTAGCGTATTCATCACTCGTATCAGGAAAGTGCTGCCCGATATCGCCTTTTCCAATCGCCCCTAATAAGGCATCGCATAATGCGTGAAGAACAACATCACCATCGGAATGCGCCAATAATCCAAACTGGTGTTCTATTCCAACGCCGCCTAATACTAATCGTTTTCCTTTTTCAAAACGATGCGCATCGTAACCGTGGCCTATTCTCATTTATTATCCCCCTGTTGCGCGATGTAGTATTTAGCCAAATTTAAATCAGCAGGCGTTGTTATTTTTATATTGTCTGCGCGGCCTTCAACGAGCTGAACTGCCTTATTCAAATGTTCGATAGCGCTCGCTTCATCGGTAATATGCTTTCCAGATTTCTTCGCTGCAACTAAAGCAACTTCTAGCTCTTCCAACTTAAAAATTTGCGGCGTTAAAGCACGCCACAATTGAGACCTATCAAGCGTTTCTGTAGAAAGCTCGCCATCACTTTTCTTAACCGTATCGTGTATAGGAGCAGCTAAAATAGCGCCTAATTGACTGCTCTGAGCTTTATCAATTAATAGCTCAATATCTTTTTGGGTCACACATGGCCTAGCAGCATCGTGGACAAGCAGCCAATCGCTAGCACTCGCATATTGCTTTATGCGATTAATGCCATTCAGCACAGTATCTGAGCGTTCTTCCCCGCCAACCGTTGTGGTCACTTTTGGATGATTAACGAATATTGAATGCTGCCAATAAGCATCATCAGTATTAATACAAACAACAATTTTTTCAATCTTGGGGGAAGATAATAGCCTAGTTAGCGTGGCATCTAAGATCGTTATCTTACCTAAATTCAGATACTGTTTAGGGCAGCCCGCCTGCATCCTTGACCCAACACCTGCCGCAGGAACAACACACCAAATTTTCTCAGTTTTGTTCTGCATTATCCGGCTCAATATATTGAAAGAATGTTTCACCCTTACCAACAAAACCTAACTCACGACGAGCCTTTTCTTCGATAACCTCTAACCCGCTTTTAAGGTTCGTCACTTCCGCTTGTAGAACATTATTGCGCTGCATGAGCATCGCATTGTTTTCTTTAAGTTTATTAATTCTTTGTTCTAACTGCCATGAGTCTTGAGCTTTCCCTTCAGCTACCCACAATTTATATTGTAGATAGCCAAAGAGAGCAATCAATATGACAAGAAAAAATTTCAAGTTAGCTTAGGTATTTAAACGCCTTTTTACCTGCATAAATAGCATTTGAACCTAGGTCTTCTTCTATGCGAAGTAAACGGTTATATTTTGCTACACGGTCAGAACGGCACAAAGAACCAGTTTTAATTTGACCAGAACACGTCGCAACCGCTAAATCTGCAATCGTTGTATCTTCTGTTTCACCTGAACGGTGAGATACAACAGATGTATAGCCTGAATCGTGTGCCATTTTTATAGCCGCTAAGGTTTCCGTTAACGTACCAATTTGATTCACTTTAATAAGAATTGAGTTAGCAATATTCTTATCAATACCTTGCTTGAAAATTTCAGGGTTTGTCACGAACAAATCATCGCCAACCAATTGCACTTTGTGGCCTAACTTTTCAGTCATATATTTCCAACCATCCCAGTCATTTTCGTCCAAGCCATCTTCAATAGAGATGATGGGGTATTGGTCTACCCAGTCCGCTAAAAAGTCTGTCATTTGGTGCGAGTTAAAGCGCTTATCTTCAGACGCTAAGAAGTATTCACCGTTTGTGTAGAACTCTGAACTGGCTACATCAAGACCCAAGGCAATATCGTCACCTACTTTCAAACCGACTTGCTCAATGGCTTGTAAAATAACTTCAATCGCCTCCACATTAGATGACAGATCCGGTGCAAAACCACCTTCATCGCCAACTGAGGTACTTAAACCCTTTGCTAATAGAACTGATTTAAGCGCATGGAATACTTCTGTTCCATAACGCATGGCTTCGCTAAAGTTAGGCGCACCAACAGGAAGAATCATAAACTCTTGCAAATCTACACTGTTATCAGCATGTGAGCCGCCATTGATAATGTTCATCATTGGAACAGGTAAAATAAACTTATCATTGCCTAAATAACGATACAGCGGTAAGCCGCCTTCATTAGCCGCTGCATGTGCTGCCGCCAGTGATATACCCAGCGTTGCATTAGCACCTAAGCGTGCTTTGTTATGCGTCCCATCAAGCTCAATCATTTTGTTATCAATCGCTTCTTGATCGCTAGCATCCATGCCTAATAAGGCATCTTTTAACTCTCCGTTTATATGGCTAACCGCTTTTAATACACCTTTGCCACCGTAACGGCTTTTATCACCATCACGTAATTCAATCGCTTCGCGTTCACCTGTTGAAGCACCGGACGGCACCATTGCACTGCCAACAACGCCTGACGCTAAAATAACGTCCGCTTCTAAGGTTGGATTACCACGTGAGTCTAAAATTTCACGTGCTTTAATATCAACTATTTCCGCCATAACTTCCTCTAAAATTTAATATGTTTTTTATCTAAAACGCAGTGCTTTAAAATTGATTTTCGAGAAAACCCGTTTGCTTTACTGCGTCATCAATTGTTTTCATGATAGTGAGCAACTCTTTCATTTTTCCTAGCGGGACTGAGTTAGGGCCGTCACTCAATGCCTCTTCTGGGTTCGGGTGTGTTTCCATGAAAACACCGGATACGCCTGCCGCTATAGCCGCTCTCGCTAAGGTAGGTACAAACTCGCGTTGCCCACCTGATGTAGCGCCTTGACCGCCTGGGAGTTGAACCGAATGCGTTGCATCAAAGACTACAGGGGCGTTTGTTTCACGCATGATGGCTAATGAGCGCATGTCTGATACGAGGTTGTTATAACCAAAAGAGACACCTCTTTCACAAACCATAATGTTTTTATTGCCTGTAGAACGGGCTTTATCAACCACGTGTTTCATATCCCACGGCGCTAAAAATTGACCTTTTTTAATATTAACGGGTAACCCAGTTTCGGCAACACGTGTGATGTAATTTGTTTGGCGACATAAGAAGGCCGGCGTTTGTAACACATCGACAACAGATGCTACTTCGTCCATAGGCGTATCTTCATGTACATCGGTAATAACCGGCAGACCTAACTGGTCTTTAACGGCTTGTAAAACTCTTAAGCCTTCTTCCATACCTGGGCCTCTAAAACTATCGATAGAAGAACGGTTAGCTTTATCAAAAGAGGATTTATAAATGAATGGAATACCCAACTCATTTGTCATTTCCTGTAGTGCGCCAGCTGTATCAATGGTCATCTGCTCACTTTCAACCACGCAAGTTCCCGCAATTAAAAAGAACGGCTGATCTATGCCCGCATCAAATCCACATAATTTCATATTTATTTCGCCTTGTCGCTTGATGTAGAAAAGTCAATCGCCGCAGAAACGAAGCCACTGAATAATGGGTGCCCTGTTCTTGGCTTAGACGTAAACTCAGGATGGAATTGGCACGCTAAGAACCAACGATGTTCTGGAATTTCAATAATTTCAACCAAACGCCCATCCATTGACTTACCTGAAATACTTAAGCCAGCCTCTTCAAATTGCTCTAAAAATGTATTGTTAAATTCAAAACGATGTCTATGACGTTCTGTAATAACATCTTTGCCATAAACCTTATGAGCCAAAGAGCCTGCAACTAACTGGCATTTTTGGCTGCCCAAACGCATTGTTCCACCTAAGTCGGATGATTCATCACGCGTTTCAATTTGCCCTTCTTCTGTTAACCACTCTGTGATTAAACCGATGACTGGGTAAGGAGAATCAGCCATAAATTCTGTACTATTCGCACCTTCAAGGCCCATTTTATTACGCGCATATTCAATCACCGCAGACTGCATGCCTAAACAGATACCTAAATAAGGCACATCATTTTCACGCGCAAAACGAATCGTTGCTATTTTCCCATCAACGCCTCTTTCACCAAAACCACCTGGCACCAAAATAGCATCAACTTGTTCTAATGCCGATGTACCATTGGCCTCTATATCTTCTGAGTCAACAGTAATAACTTCAACTTTCGTTTTAGTGTGGATACCTGCATGTATAAGCGCTTCGGTTAATGATTTATAAGCATCTGCATGCTCAACATACTTACCGACTAACGCGATTTTTACTGTTTCTGTTGGAGCAAAGAGTCCGTCAACAACATTCTTCCAATCAGACAGGTCTGCTGGTTTTGCATCTAAATGAAGCTTGCTAACAACAATTTGGTCCAAACCTTGCTCATGCAACATCATCGGAATTCGATAAATACTATCAGCATCTAACGCGGTAATAACGGCCTTTTCTTCAACATTCGTAAACAAAGCAATTTTTTTACGATCTGACATTGGGATAGGTCGTTCTGAACGACAAATCAAAATATCTGGCTGAATACCAATTGTTCTCAGTTCTTTAACAGAGTGCTGTGTTGGCTTTGTTTTAATTTCCTTCGCTGATGCAATATAAGGCACCAATGTTAAATGCATGTATAGGCAACGGTCATGCCCAAGCTCTACACCCATCTGACGAATAGCCTCAAGAAAAGGTAACGATTCAATATCACCAACCGTTCCACCAATCTCAATTAGCGCAACATCAACATCATTTGCACTTTCAACAATACTTTTTTTGATTTGATCCGTAATATGAGGAATGACCTGAACTGTTCCGCCCAAATAATCACCACGGCGTTCTTTTTTAATAACCGTTTCGTAAATTTGCCCTGTCGTGAAATTATTCGCTTTAGACATAACGCTATTACTAAATCGCTCATAGTGCCCTAAATCCAAGTCAGTTTCTGCGCCATCATCTGTCACATAAACTTCACCATGTTGAAAAGGGCTCATTGTTCCCGGGTCAACATTAATATAAGGATCAAGCTTCGTCATGGTTATTTTCAGACCACGCGCTTCAAGAATAGTTGCTAATGATGATGCGCATATACCCTTCCCTAAAGAAGAAACAACACCACCTGTAATGAAAATATATTTAGACATATAAACCTATGGAATCGAACGTTGAATTTTGGATATTATACGCGAATCATCTTGTCAATTTGCACCCACTCTTGATAAATAAAATTGTTTATTGAATACGTAAATCCGGATGATTCCACTGAGGCAGATAACCTTTTTCACCTTCCATCACTAAATAATTTTCATCTACCCAAAGGTCTGCAACTGCTACAAGTTGCCCATCTAGATATATCAAAGGGATAATATTTCTTACCCAAGGAAAAATTTTATTTTCATAAAGTAGTTTTTTTAATTTCTTATGGCCTAAACGACCTGCCACTTTCAAACTCTCTCCGCCTTGCCTGCAACGAATGGAAATACGAGATGATTCCCATAATTCCTTATCGATACCTGCACCTGTTACTTCAATAAACGATAGATCACCCATGCACGCTGGCAACATTACTTTATTTCCAATCCAATCAATAAAGGGGAAAGCTTCAATCTCTTGTGTCACTATAAAAAAACATGCATCAAATAGCCTAAGCTGCTGATCACCCAGCTTAATACATGCCGACTTAACCAATGGCTGCACTACCAATCGTTGGATTTCTTCCAGCACTTTTTCTGACGGCATTCGTATCTTATGATCAGCTAGCCATTGCCGTATGACCAAACGCTGAGTCTCATCATTGAGTGTTACTAATAAGGACAACTCCAATTTATCCACCAGCGCATCTTGTAATAACGTACTCGCAAGATCAGTCAATATTGTTGACGCTTCCGCACAATGCGCTGCAGACCGAGAGGTTGTTTTAGAAAAGGCGGGCCAACGTTGTTTTATAAGTGGAATAACGCTCTGGCGTAAGAAATTACGATCGTAAGAAACATCTAAGTTACTGGGGTCTTCTACCCAACTAAGAGTATGAGTTGCCGCATAATCTGAAATAGATTGCTTGCTACAGTCTAAAAAAGGCCGCAATAAATAACCGCCTTCAAACTTACTGAGTAATGGCATGCTCGACAAACCTTTCACGCCTGAACCCCGTAGCAATTGGAGTAAAAGCGTTTCCGCTTGATCGTCCTGATGTTGCGCCGTTAATAACAGTGTTTGCTTGTCGATATATTTAGATAACGCCTTATATCGAGCAAGACGAGCAGCTTGCTCAGGTCCATCACCATTAATGTCTTTTGCAAAAACCTTTTGAGAAATATACTCAATATCCAGTTTTAAGGCGACTTGTTTGCAATGAGCCGACCAACGGGATGAGTTTTCATGCAATCCATGATCGATATAAACAGCCTGAAAGGTAATGTCTTTTAGCTGTGGTCTTAGCTGCGCACAAATATGAAGCAGTACATGAGAGTCTACGCCGCCACTATAGGCAACCACAACATGGTTTATAGCTGGAACGGATCTAATATGCTGTTCAACGCAAGAAACAAGCTTATTCAAAACGCACTCCCACTGTATCCACAGTAGGCTTATAGAACATTATTCTTCTGTGAACTTCCCATAACTCATCAAACGCTCGTAGCGTTCTGACAATAAGTCATCCATGGGTTTTGCGTTAAGCGCCTTAACTTCTTTAAGTAGCGTTTCTTTTATTTTCGCTTTCATAAAGGACAAGTCTCGGTGAGCCCCACCTAATGGTTCATCAATCACTCCATCAATTAAGCCATTGTTTAACAACTTACTTGATGTAATTGCCATCGCTTCAGCCGCTTGTGATGCTTTTTCTGCACTTTTCCATAAAATAGAAGCGCAACCTTCTGGGGAAATAACTGAATAAGTACTGTATTTCAATAAAAATAATTTATCGCAGACACCTAGCGCCAATGCACCACCTGAACCACCTTCCCCAATAACAATACTAATAATAGGTGTTTTAAGTTTAGACATTTCAAATAAATTACGCGCAATCGCTTCACTTTGGCCGCGCTCTTCTGCACCAACACCGGGGTAAGCTCCTGGGGTATCAATAAACGTAATAATCGGTAAGTTAAAGCGCTCAGCCATGTGCATTAAGCGTAAAGCTTTTCTATAGCCTTCAGGGCGAGGCATGCCAAAATTACGTTTTAGCTTTTCCTTTGTGTCACGACCTTTTTGATGCCCAATAACCATTACTGGCAAGCCATCAAGACGAGCCATGCCGCCAACAATAGCCGCATCATCGGCATAATGTCTATCACCATGAAGCTCAACAAAACCTTCAACGACGCCATCAATATAATCCAGGGAATAAGGACGCTTAGGGTGTCGTGATAATTTAGATATTTGCCAATCGGTGAGCTTTGAAAAAATTGACTCTGTAAGAGAAAGGCTTTTCTCTCGCATTCTATCAATCTCTTTTTTGATATCAATATCATTATCCGCGCCTACTCGACGAAGCTCTTCCAACTTCTCTTCCAGCTCAACAATGGGTTGTTCAAAATCTAAATAGTCTAAGTTCATGTTTGTATTTTATCGCGTGTCGTCTTAATCAGCCAGCAATATTCAATAACGAATAAAACTTTGCTGTTCGGGTAATATTTTCTTGAGCCCTTCTAGTAATTCATCAGAAGGCGCAACATGCCAATTTTCAGCTAATTTTAATGCTGAAGAGGCCCCTTTGAGCGTTAACTTTATTTTCACGGGACAACTCCCTCCCCGGAAATCATTCAATAATTTTTGTAATTGGCTTATTTGGTGTTCATTCACTGTTACTGCGGTGCCTAATTCAATCAATAAGTCTTTTAAAAATCTTGCGCGAGCTTGCTCTACGCTCATAACATGTTCAATTCTAATTCTGTTTTGACCGGCAAAATCGTCAAACGAAATAGCACCTTCAATTACAACAATTTGGTCGTTTGCTAATTGCTCACTGTAGTTATCAAAAACCTCGCTATATGCGACTGCTTCCATACGCGCGCTGCCGTCGTCTAAAACAACGGTCGCTATTTTAGACCCGCTTTTTGTGGGCCTTGTTCTTACCTCAAGCACCAAACCAGCCACAGTAACAGGCTTACCTTTTGCTCGACGATATTGCCCACCCCCCGGCGAACCTAATTCCATATCGTGCAAACTTGATAGTTTCCCTGAGACAATCGACAGCATTTCTTCTTTTACAGAATCATACGGATGCCCTGTTAAATATAAGCCCAAAGTGATTTTTTCTGCTCTTAAACGCTCGTGTTCCGTCCAAGGCTCAACATTAAGCTGTTTATGCGGCGATGACGACTCACTAACGCTCAAGCCAAACAGATCGTCCTGTCCAGCCGAGATGGACTTGTTATGCTGCTCTGCTACTTGCAAAACTTCAGGAAGCGCCTCCATTAAGTTTGCGCGATTATCATCAAAACAATCTAATGCTCCTGATTTAATAAGAGCTTCTTGAACACGCTTATTCGCTTTTCTTAAGTCAATACGTCTTGCCAAGTCTTCGTGGTCCCTATAATCGACTCCATTCCCTCTTTGCTCAATAATAGATTCAATTGCTGCCTCACCAACTCCTTTTATAGCACCTAAACCGTAGATGATTTGGCCCGTTTTATTTGTTGTAAAACGATACGCTGAGTTATTAACGTCAGGTGGCAGAATGTCTAGACCCATCTCGCGACATTCATCAATAAATAGGACGACTTTATCGGTGTTATCCATATCTGACGACAAGACAGCCGCCATGAATTCAGAAGGGTAATGTGCTTTCAACCATGCTGTTTGATAAGCAATAAGCGCGTATGCCGCTGAGTGTGATTTATTAAAACCATAGCCGGCAAACTTTTCCATTAAGTCAAAAATGTACGTGGCGACACTTTCTTCTACACCATTAGCAATAGCCCCGGTAGTAAACATTTCACGCTGTTTCGCCATTTCTTCAGCCTTTTTCTTACCCATAGCTCGGCGTAACAAATCAGCCGTACCCAAACTATAACCGGCCAAGTCTTGAGCAATTTGCATAACTTGCTCTTGATACAAGATAACGCCATTGGTCGGCTCTAATATGGGTATTAACGTCGGATGCGCATATTCTGCTTTTTTCCTGCCGTGCTTAACATTGATATAGTCGTCCACCATTCCCGATTGCAATGGCCCTGGTCTAAATAACGCCACTAAAGCGATCACATCTTCAAATGTATCCGGTCGTAAACGACGGATAAGGTCTTTCATTCCTCTCGATTCAAGCTGAAAAACGGCCGTTGTTTCATAGCTTTTTAATAGCTCGTAAGTCGCCTCATCATCGCGTGGCAACAAATCAATATTAACCGGCTCTTCACCTTTTTCTTTAAGTCCCTGGTTAATATTTTGTAACGCCCAATCAATAATAGTGAGTGTTCGAAGCCCTAGGAAATCGAACTTAACCAAACCAACAGCTTCGATATCATCCTTATCAAATTGCGTCACCAAATTAGCCCCGCCTTCTTCACAATATAGCGGTGAAAAGTCAGTTAATTTACTGGGCGATATAACTACACCGCCGGCATGCTTGCCCGCATTTCGGGCAATACCTTCAAGCATCAAGGCTAAATCTATAAGCTCCCTTACTTCATCTTCTTCTTTATATGCTGCCAGTAAGTCAGGGCTTTCATCCAACGCCTTTGTCAGCGTCATGCCTATTTCAAAGGGAATCGCTTTTGCCAAACGGTCAACAAATCCATAAGGGTGGCCCAATACACGACCCACATCTCGAATAACCGCTTTTGCTGCCATACTGCCGTAAGTAATAATTTGCGATACTTTGTCTCGGCCATATTTTTGGCCCACGTAGTCGATAACTCTATCGCGCCCATCCATACAAAAATCGACATCGAAATCGGGCATGGATACCCGTTCTGGATTAAGAAACCGCTCAAATAAAAGGTCAAATTCAAGAGGATCTAAGTCTGTAATTCTTAACGCATAAGCAACAATTGAACCTGCGCCAGAGCCACGCCCTGGACCCACCGGCACATCATTATCTTTAGCCCATTGAATAAAATCCGCAACAATCAAAAAATAACCGGGAAAACCCATCTGGCAAATAACGTCTAACTCACGTTTTAATCGCGCTTGATATTCTGCAACCTTCTCATCATCAAAACTTATACGATGTGACGTTTCCTCAATACGTTTTTCTAGGCCTTTCTGCGACAAATCTATGAAATATTCGTCGGTTGTCATTCCTTCCGTTACCGGAAAATCAGGTAAAAAGTTTTTACCTAAACTTAATTCAATATTGCATCGCTTGGCAATTTCAACTGTATTCTCAATAGCTTCTGGCAAGTCAGAAAACAAGTCCAACATTTCCTCTTGTGTCTTTAAATACTGCTGCTCTGTGTGCGTTTGTATTCGCCGCGTGTCTGACAAAACACGACCTTGATTTATACACACACGCGCCTCATGTGCATTGAATTCATTTTTTGTTAAAAAACATGAGCTATTGGTAGCCACTACTGGCAAGTGATGTTTTGTAGCTAACTCAATAAAACTCGTAATGAGCACCTCTTCACCTACTCGCCCAACACGTTGCACTTCAAGGTAAAAGCGGTCGCCAAACGATTTCTTCCATTTCAATGCGATCTCTTCTGCCACCATCGCATCGTTGGAATTAAATGCGGGTGCTAACACGCCATCAAGACAACCAGACAATGCAATTAGACCGTCGTTTTTATCGAGAATTTTTTGAGTTGTAAGGTATGGAACACCCTTAACTTGTCCATTTAAATAAGCCTCCGAAATTAATTCAGACAGCCCCAAGTAGCCTTGTTTGTTTTGAACCAATAAGGTCACAATATAAGGTGCTTTCTGGTCAACTGAATCCCTGACTAAAACATCCACTCCTATAATCGGCTTTATGCCTGAACTGATTGCAGCTCGATAAAACTTAACGGTAGCAAATAAATTTGATTGGTCAGTAACCCCAATTGCCGGCATAGACAATTCAATAGCCTTTTTTACCAACGGTTTAACACGAATAATGCCGTCAACTAACGAGTACTCTGTATGGTTTCGTAAATGTATAAACTTTACGTCATCACTCATATCAAAACCTTCTTTACTGGTGCAAAAGAACGACGATAGATTGACGTCACACCCATAGAGGCAATCTTTTCTTTGTGTGCAACTGTGGGGTACCCCATATGTTGAGCAAGCCCATAACCTGGATTGAGCGCATCTAAAATAGCCATATGGTTATCTCGGTATACTTTCGCGATGATTGAAGCCGCAGATATTTCAGCGATCAAGTTGTCACCACCTTTTATGCATTCACCCGGTATATCAACATCAGGGTAAAACGTACCATCAACCATTGCAAAATCAGCGGTTTCCGTTAATGCATCAAACGCCCTTTTCATCGCCAACAAACTTGCTTGCAATATATTAATATCATCAATTTCAGATGCTTCAGCACGACCAATGGACCAGTCTTTAGCTTGTTCCATTATCTTTACTGACAATAAATCTCTTTTTTTCTTCGTTAATTTTTTAGAATCAGCTAAACCTTCAATAGGGTTATCGGCATCCAAGATAACAGCCGCCGCAACGACAGGCCCTGCAATACAGCCACGACCTACTTCATCAAAACCAACAATAAGACGACTCATTAAGAAATTTCACCATTAATAACACTAGAGACCACTTTCGCCGCCTGTTTATCAGCACCGCGCATTAACTTCATGTTCATTTTGCTAAATTCATTCACCATGCTCTGCGCAATATCAACATCCTCATGTATTCGAATTAGCTCATCCGATAATGATTGTGCTGTCACCTGTTCATGCAAAAACTCTTTCACTAGCTCTTTACCGGCGATCAAGTTAGGCATAGAAACAAAAGGCGCTTTCAAAAGATCAAATGTTTTGAAAACCCACGATGTTAGAGAAGAAGGCTTATAGGCAACAACCATCGGCTTTTTCAACAACATAACCTCGAGTGTTGCCGTTCCTGATGCAACTAGCACCATATTAGAGGCTGCAATCATTGTATTTGACGCCATTTCTTTTATTTCTAAATCCAGTTTAAAGCCAGATTGCTCATAAATATTTCTAAAAATATCACTTGCAGCTTCATCAGGCATTGGAACCAACACTTTAAGATTAGGTGTGTTTTCAGAGTACAACTTTGCAGCTTCAAGAAAAATCAAACTATGCCTATTCAACTCACCTACCCGACTGCCCGGCATAATAGTTAAAACAGGCGTTTCCGAGGCAATACTCAGCTCTTCTCTAACCGTTAACATATCCATACCATCTTTATAATTATCGGCTAAAGGGTGCCCAATGAAATAGGCAGGAACGAGAGTGTTTTCAAAATAATCTTCTTCAAAAGGAAATATGCATAACAACGCATTTAATGAACCGATAAGGTGCTTAATTCTCTTAGGGCGCCATGCCCAAACAGTAGGACTGACGTAATGAACAGTTTTTATGCCACTTTGATACAGATCCCGTTCCAGTTTTAAATTAAAGTCTGGCGCATCAATGCCTATAAAAACATCTGGTTTTGCATCTAAAATTGAGGACTTTAAACGTTTCCTTATACCGAGCAATTCGGGCAAATGCTTAATAACCTCAAACAATCCAAAAACAGAGAGCTTTGACATCGGGTATTCAGACTGAAAACCTTCTTGGATCATCCGTTGCCCCCCTATCCCGGAAAAAACAGCCTCAGGATAAAGTTTTTTTAGCGCTTTAATTAAACCCGCTCCTAAAATATCACCCGAATGTTCGCCAGCAACCATCATTATTTTTAGGGGTTTATTGTGTAAAGAAGGCATACGCTTCCAATAAAAATTTATTTAAACGAAGGAGCGGCAACACAGCGATTGCGCTACTAATTTTTATCGCAGAATACTACGACTAGAATTCTTTAAAAAATCGACCATGATGCTTAGCTCAGGCTGATCTTTAACTGCCTCTACCAATGCCTCAGTAGCATCAGATAGCGTTAAGCCAGATTTATACAGGGTTTTATACGCCCGTTTTATTTGTAAAATCGCATCTTTGGAAAAGCCACGACGATCCAAACCAACAGAATTAATACCGTGTGGTTTTGTTGGTCTGCCACCAACCATAACAAAGGGAGGCACATCTTTAGTTATGGCGCTGCCCATTGCAGAAAAACAATGCTCACCCAAGTGACAAAATTGATGAACAATTGAGAAACCGCCCAAAATGACATTATTACCAATGTGTACATGGCCACCTAAAGAGGCCGCATTAGCCAAAATAACATCATTACCAATAACACAGTCGTGAGCTACATGTGTATAGGCCATCAGTAAATTATCACTACCAATAATAGTTACATTCTTATCTTGAGTTGTACCACGATGAATTGTCGTGAATTCACGTATTTCATTATTATCTCCAATTTCTAAAAAAGACTTTTCACCCGCATATTTTTTATCTTGCGGATCTTCTCCAATAGAAGAAAATTGATAAATACGATTATTTTTGCCAATACTTGTTGTCCCATTAATCGTCACATGGGGTCCAATAACGGTACCTGAACCGATAGATACATTCGCACCAATAACAGTATAAGGTCCAATTTCAACACCTTCTGTTACAGACGAGCTTGGGTCGATAATCACTGTTGCATGAATCATTTAGTTGACTCCTTAGACGCACATAAAATATCTGCTGAAACGATGATTTTCCCATCAACCATTGCGGTTGTTGAAAATGACCAAATATTTCGTCTATTCTTTTTAAACACAGCTTCAAGCATCAGTTGATCACCTGGAACAACAGAGCGCTTAAATCTCGCATTGTCTATCCCAACCAAATAGTATTCACCAAACTCTTCACCACGATCCGTTAATGTTTTCATTGATAGAAGACCCGTTGCTTGCGCTAAAGCTTCAATCACAAGTACTCCTGGCATTATCGGGTTATGCGGGAAATGTCCTGTGAACTGTGGTTCGTTATAACTAACATTTTTCAACGCAAGAAGGCGTTCGCCTGCTTCATATTCAACAACTCTATCTATCATCAAGAAAGGATACCTGTGAGGCAAAAACTCCATAACTTTTCTTACGTCGTCTTGCTCCATTAAGTTCCCTTTTGACTTTTTATTAATTGATTTATTTTTTTAGTTAGCTTATCGAGTTGCTTAAAACGTACCGCGTTCTTTAACCAATCACTATTAGCTTGAAATGGTGTACCAGAGGAATAAGCACCTGCTTTCTTAATGGAGTGCGTCACCATCGTCATACCCGTCACATGAACACCATCTGCAATTGAAATATGCCCAACAAGGCCTACACCCCCGGCTAAGGTACAATGACTTCCGATCTTCGCGCTACCCGCTATTCCTGTGCAACCAGCTATAGCTGTGTGCTCGCCGATTTCGACATTATGAGCAATCATTACCTGGTTATCTATTTTCACACCATTACCAATAACAGTATTTTCTAGAGCGCCGCAATCTATGGTGGTATTCGCCCCAATATCAACATTATTACCAATAATAACGTGACCGATTTGCGGGATTTTAAACCAGCCTTCTTTGTTGGCTAATGGTGCATAACCAAAACCATCGCTTCCGATAACAGCACCTGGGTGGATCGTAACATTATTGCCAATACGTGTGCCTGAGCATACGGTAACATTCGGTAATAGGTTAACGTTTTTACCCATAATTACATTATCACCAATAAAGCAACCTGAGCTAACCGTGCAGTCATTATCGATAATTACATTTTCTGCAATAACAACATTTGCGCCAATAACACAGCTTTTGGCTATCTGAGCGTTTTCAGCAATGACCGCAGTTGGATGTATTTCCCCACTTTCCTGAGGTTTTTTATAAATAAAGGTAGTTGCTTGTGCATACGCTAGGTATGGATTAGAAACCAGCAATATATTACCTGAAAAATCATCTACGAATGGTGCTGACAAAATCACAACACCTGCTTTTGTATTTTTTAACTCTACTGCGTATTTCTTATTATAAATAAAAGATAATTGGTTTTCTTTAGCTGTATTTAATGTCGCACAGCTATCAATTTGATGTTCTGCATCGCCTAATAACTCTGCACCCAATACATCAGCTAGTTCTTTTAAGGAAATCATTTAAAAGCTCGTTAACTATTCCACCTATTTAGTTGAAGCCAAACGTTTTTGAACTTTATTGGTGATATCCACAGCGCCACTGGCATAAACAACCCCATCATGAAGCACTAAATCATATTTTTCAGCTTCAGATAACCCCTTGATCGCTTCAAATACTAAACGCTGCAACTTAGCTAATTCTTCGTTTCGTCTTAGATTAAAATCTTCTCTAAACTCTTCTTGATCTCGTTTCAACGCACGCTTTTTTTCAAGCACATCACGCTGTAAACGACGTGCTTCTGTTTCACTCATCAATTTAATATCTCGAGCTAATTTTTCATCTAATTTTTTAATTACTTTTTGACTAGCTAATAATTTTTTATTTCTAGGGGAAAATTCTTTTTCTAGAGAAATTTTAGCTTTTTCTGCTTGTGGAGCTTTCTCCAAAATTCGCGCTACATTAACAAAGCCCACTTTAATATCAGCAGCTTGTGCAACACCCATTAAGGCAATTGTTAATAGACTAGCAACTAAAAATTGGTTAAAAAATTTCAATTTATATCTCCTGATACTTTATATATTTTTAAATTATTTTAGCGAAACAAATTTCGCCACTTTCACTTTATATTCCAGAGCCAAACGCAAATTGGAATGCCTGCACTTCATCATCTTCATCATCATTTATTGGCATCGCCAAACTAAACGATAGTGCACCAAAAGGCGATAACCATTTTGCTGAAACGCCCACAGAATACCTTAGATCTCCAATATCAATTTCGTCATCATAAACATTACCTGCATCGAAAAAGGTACTTAATCTAACTGTTTTACTGTCTGGCATAAAAGGCACAGGGAAAACAAATTCTGCGTTACCCACTAGTTTTACACTGCCACCTGTCGCATCACCATAAATATCTTTAGGACCTAATGTATTATCCGTAAAGCCACGAACAGAGTTTTTGCCCCCTGCGTAATAATTTTCGAAAAACGGAAGTGTCTCAGCTTCACCATAGGAATCTCCATAACCAAAATCGGCATTTAAGTACAGCGTTGTATGTCGCGTAACGGGGAAATAGTGCTTTTGATTATATGAGACTTTATAAAATTCAAGATCTGAGCCGGGGACTGTAATAACACCTGACAATCTTTTAGAACCACCTTTCGTTGCAAAAACAGCCCTATTTCTAGTATCTGTTCCCCAACTGGCAGATGCTTTCAAATTAGTATAAGAATCGCCATTATCTAAAACAAAATTACCTGTTTGGCCATTCGTTGTATCTCGATTAGCTTCTGTTGGCTTAAAGCCAAGATCTAGTGATGTAAATTCTAAATCCAACCCAAAGCCAATACGGTCTCTTTCATTTAAAGGTAAACCAAAGTTCACACCCATATTAAATGTTTCTGTTGAGTAATCACTTGTATTAGCTTCTTCAGCATCCGTTGTTCTATAACTAATATTAAAACCGCGACTCACACCATCGATCGTATAGTAAGGGTTTGTGTACCCTAAACTGTAAACTGTATTGACTGAGCTATTATTGAAGCTAGCGCTCATTCTTTTACCCGTTCCCAAGAAGTTGTTTTGACTAATACTTGCGTTTAGCACCAACCCTTGAGATTGCGAGAAGCCCGCGCCCGCTAAAATATTACCGGATGATTTTTCTTTAACGGTATAAATAACATCCACTTGATCAGTTGTTCCTGCAACCGCAGGTGTTTCAACATCCACTTCATCAAAGTGCCCTAAACGAGATAAGCGTGACTTAGATCGCTCAACAGCAAGTGTTGAAATAGGAGACGCTTCCATTTGTCTAATTTCACGTCTTAATACTTCATCGCGTGTTTTTGTATTGCCTTGCATCACGACTCGACGGACATAAACTCGTTTACCAGGGTCAACAAAAAACGTTACCTTTACAGTCGATGTTTCTTGGTCAATTTCTGGAATCATATTGACGTTAGCAAAAGAGTAGCCTTCATGCCCTAAAATCGTCGTAATATTTTCAGATGTTTGCGTTGCCTTTCTTCTTGAAAAAATACTACTTGGCTGAACTGATACAAAAGGAATTAATTTATCAGGGCTAACAATCAGTTCACCTGCAAGTTTAACTTCACTGATTGTATGAACCTTACCCTCATCAACATTAATCGTAATATAAATACCATTCTTATCAGGACTAATGGAAACCTGTGTTGATTCAACTTTAAAATTAATATACCCGCGATCTTGGTAAAACGAATTGACCCGTTCAAGATCAGCGGATAGTTTTTGTTTTGAATACTGATCGCTGTTCGTATAAAAAGAAATCAGTGTTGGGCCGGTTAATTCAAATTCGTCCAAAATTTCATCATCTTGGAATGCTTTATTACCAACAATATTTATTTTCTTAATACTTGCCGCTGAACCCTCCGTAACATTAATGAGAATGGCCACCCTGTTACGCTCTAATACGGTAACTGTACTATCAACTTCAGCAGAATATTTTCCATTGTTGTAATACTGCTTTAACAGTTCATTTTTAACTCTATCTAAAACTAACGGGTTATAAACACGTCCAACTGCCATGCCAACATCTTTAAATGCCTTTATAAGCTGTTCTGTTTCAATATCTTTATTACCGTCAAGTTCAATACTTGTGATCGCCGGTCGCTCAGTAACATTAATAATCAATATGTCGGCATTCTGATCAACATTAACATCACTAAAGAAACCCATTTGAAATAATTCTCTAATAACGTCGCCTGAACTTTCATCATCAAAGGCATCTCCAACTTTAACCGTAAGCGCGTTGAAAACAGCACCCGCCGTGATCCTTTGCAATCCGTTAACTCGGATATCTTTAATAATAAATGATTCCGTAGCATAGGCTGTACATGTGCCTAATAGTGCAAAAAATAACGTCGTTATAATGAGTAATGATCTAGTTGTTTTTATCACAATAAAATTTATTTAAGTTCATTTTAGATATATCAAGTCAGTATAGATAAAACAGCTAACCGACTCAATACGTATTTTTTACTTAGGCCATCAGCCGACCAATATCTATGAAAACCGCAAGCACCATAAGACACAAAATAAGAAACATTCCAACGCGCATAAATATGCCTTGAGTCCTATTCGATACAGGCGAGCCCTTAACCGCTTCAATTAAATAAAAGAACAAATGTCCACCATCTAACATAGGAATTGGCAATAAATTCATAACGCCTAAACTAACACTGACAAAGGCTAAAAATTTCAAAAATGGAATCAAACCTATCCCAACTGATTTTCCGGCATATTGCGCCAAACTAATTGGGCCACTTAAGTTTTGTACGGACGCCTCACCAATGAGCATTCGCCCAATTAACTTCACCGTTAATAATGAATAACTCACCGTTTGAGTTGCGGCCTCCGTTATTGCAGAGAAGCCTACCAGCGTATAATTCGCATGAAAACCTTGTGACATATCGGCGTCTATAATAGGGGACACTCCAATTCGCCCAATCGCAACATCATTCTCAATGATTTTTTTGGGCGTGATCATAAGCTCTAGCACCTGACCTTTTCTAAGCACATCTACCCGCATTAGTACATTAGGACTCGATCGCGTTAACTCGACCCAACGACGCCACGTATTCACATCACTGCCGTTAACACGTTGAATGAAATCCCCTTTTTGCAACCCCGCCAGGTCGCCCGGCTCACCACTAGCAACATCACCAACAATTGGCTTTATAACAGGCAATCTAGGTTCAATACCTATTCGATTAACAATATCACTGGGCTGCGGCAAATTATCTGGGTCAAAACGCACCGTAATATTATTAAGTTGCCCACCTGCCTTAACAACTGTAAGGGAGACCTCTCCCTTATCCAACATTTCACTTGCCATTAATCCAACAGCAACTCGCCAAATACTGGCAGGACGCTCATTCACTTTAATAATTTCATCGCCTACTTCTAAACCTGAGTGAATAGCCACACCAGACTCACTAAACCCGCCGATGACTGGCTTTAAACCATCTTCACCAATCGTTAAAATCACCCAAAATGCAAAAAATGCAAAAATAAGATTAAAGGCAGGTCCTGCTAAAACAATGAGAAATTTACTGAAAAGTGATTTGTTATTAAAAGCTAAGTGCTTTTCTTTTTCATCAACTGAACCTTCGTTCTCATCCAGCATTTTGACGTAGCCGCCTAAAGGAATTCCGGCAATCACATATTCAGTTGGGTCATTTTTTCTTCTGAAGGTTAAAAGTGGCTTGCCAAAGCCCACAGAAAACCTTAAAACTTTTACGCCACATTTTCTTGCGACCCAAAAATGCCCGAACTCATGAACCGTAACTAAAATGCCTAGAACAAGAATAAACGATGCTATTGAGATAATAACTGTCACTAGAGCTCCTCTATATACTGATTAGTTCGTAACCGCGTCTCTACATCAACACTTAAAACAGTTTTAATTGAATCAGCAACTACAATGGTTGATCTTTCCATAGCCTTTTCAATAAGTTTTGGAATGTCGGTAAAGCCTATTTTTTTGTCTAAAAATGCACCAACTGCCACCTCATTCGCTGCATTTAAAATAGCTGGCGCTGTTCCTTTGGCTTTTAACGCCTCAAAAGCGTGCATCAAACAAGGAAACTTCTCATACGATGGTTCTTCAAACGTTAATTGCTTATTAACAATAAGGTCTAATGCTGACACCCCGCTGTCATGCCTGTCAGGCCACGCCAAAGCATGAGCAATCGGCGTTCGCATATCAGGGTTACCAAGTTGCGCTAAAACAGAGCCGTCGACATAATCCACCATTGAGTGAATGATACTTTGAGGGTGAACTAAGACCTCAATTTTCTCAGCCGGCATATCAAACAAATAACTCGCTTCTATTACCTCCAAGCCTTTATTCATCATTGTTGCTGAATCAACAGAGATCTTGCGTCCCATTGACCAGTTAGGGTGTGCACATGCCTGCTCTACCGTGACATTTTTAAGCTCACTAGAGTCAAAATTTAAAAACGGGCCGCCCGATGCCGTTAATAATAACTTTCTAACACCTTTAGCCGCACAACCTGTTCGATAATTACTTGGCATACATTGAAACAATGCATTGTGCTCACTATCTAAGGGCAATAATGTTGCGCCGTTGTCTTTGACTGCGGACATCAATAAATCACCCGATATAACAAGAGATTCTTTGTTTGCCAACAATAATTTTTTTCCGGCATTCGCAGCCGCCAGTGTAGATAACAAGCCAGCTGACCCTACTATAGCGGCAACGACTATTTCTACTTCTGGTAATGCAGCAACAAAGTCCAAGCTTTCAAGCCCTGATAAAACTTGCGTGCCCGATGCGTCAGACGCTTCTATTTCATGTCTAAAACTTTCTGCAATACCAGCATCAGGAATAACAGCATACGTCGGTTTAAATTCTATGCATTGTTTGAGTAAACGCTCTTCATTACGATGCGCTGTTAGCGCTACAACATTATATTCATGAGGATTCGTTCTTAATACATCGAGCGTGCTCTGGCCTATAGAGCCTGTTGAACCAAGTAAACAAACCCCTTTCATGTGAAGATCTCAGTAATTAAAATGCAAGCCAGAAAAACGGGCCCCGCGGCAATAAGGCTATCAATACGATCTAAAATACCACCATGCCCTGGCAAAATAGCCCCGCTATCTTTAACGTCTGCGCGACGCTTCATCAAGCTTTCAAATAAATCACCATAAACAGAAATTAGTGCTATAAAAATCGACATGCCTATAAATAGCACACTACTTCCAACAGAAAAATACTGAGCACCAAAAAAAGCTAAAACAAAACAAGCCAATAAGCCGCCGGCAACGCCTTCTAATGACTTACCTGGACTGATAACAGGTGATAATTTATGTTGACCAAACGCACGGCCAGCAAAGTAAGCTCCGCTATCCGCTGTCCAAATCAACAATAGTAAGTACATGAGAAGATCAGGGCCTTGTTCAAACTCTAGCCTTACCTGACACAAAGAAACAAAGGTTAAGCCAATAACCATTGCGCCTAGCACCATCATTATTGGACGACTCGCACTTAACTCTAACAAACACTTAGGTTTGCTAATAATGAGCGCTGTAATAAGCAGCCAAAAGAACAAACTAGCCATCATTAACATATATAAAACAGGGGCACTTAGCGTATTCATTGCAAATGAAATAGCTAATACGAAGAATGCATAGAAGTAGCTGTTAGCCTTGCTATCCAGCTTACTCAGTCCGGCCCATTCAGACGCTGCAATAAAGACAATAACGCTTAAAATAAACGTAAAGGCAGTATCGTTGGAAAACATAACAAACCAAACAACAACTGGAATCAACGCTGCCGCTGTTAGTAGTCGCTGAACAAGACTGCTCATGCGTTAACGACTCTTATCAATTTGCTCACTTGTTTGCCCAAACCTACGTTGACGTGAAGAAAAACACTTTATAGCAGAGTCTAGCGCATCCTTGTCGAAATCTGGCCAAAGAGTATCTGTGAAGTAAAGTTCACTATAAGCGATTTGCCACAATAAAAAATTACTGATCCGCTTTTCACCACCTGTCCTGATAAATAAATCTGGCACAACAACATCCGCCGTCGATAAAAAATCTTTTAACTCTAACGTGGTAATCGGCACATCTTTACTCGACGCATGTTCAAACATCTTTTGCGCCGCCTGCTCAACATCCCAGTGACCGCCATAATTTGCTGCAATAATGAGTGTTAAACCCGTATTCTGATGCGTGAGAGTTTCCGCTTCTTTGATTTTTCCTTGCAACGCTTCAGAGAATCTAAAACGGTCACCGATAATCTTCAAACGAATATTATTTTTGTGCAAACGCCTCACTTGGCTTTTTAAGGTCAACATGAATAATTTCATCAACACATCGACTTCTTTAGCAGGCCGGCGCCAATTCTCACTACTGAACGCAAATACAGTCAGCACTTCTACGCCATAAGCTGCACAAGACTCTATTGTTGTTTTTAGCGCATCTACACCGGCTTTATGGCCAAAAGCGCGTGGCTTATTTTGTCGCACGGCCCAGCGTCCATTACCATCCATTATGATGGCAATATGTTTCGGTATCTCACCTTGCATTGAGCGGGTTAAACTATCGTACACACAAAATCCATTTGTTTCTTTTTACAAAGATATGAAAAATAAAGTTTTTGAAGATCACGTTAATATAGCAACCTATTGATAATAGTTACGTTAAACTTTGGGGTCTATTTCTCGTTCCAAAAGCTTTAACAGCACAAAGGTGAAGGGCTTTACATTGACATTAAGTCGGTTTCTTTAATCTCTAAATACTTATCAACATCTTTAACATGCTGATCCGTTATTTTTTGAATCTGATCTTCACCACCATGAAGCTCATCCTCTGTAATCATCTTTTCTTTCAATGCTTCTTTAAATTCAGAATTAGCATCTCGACGAATATTTCTAACCGCAATTTTCGCATTTTCTGCTTCGTTACGAACAACTTTCACGAGATCCCGACGCCTTTCTTCTGTCAATGGTGGCATAGGAACACGAATCACATTACCTGCTGTAACAGGATTAAGGCCTAAATCAGCTTTCATGATAGCCTTCTCTACCGGCCCTATCATTGTCGCTTCCCACGGCATGATTGATAGCGTTCTTGCATCTTCAATATTGACTGTTGCTACCTGATTTAAAGGCGTATCCACATCGTAGTATGAAACCACAATATGCTCGAGCAAACTTGGATGAGCACGACCCGTACGTATTTTAGTCAGTGCTTTTTGGAAAGCCTCTACCGACTTACCCATTCTCACTGTTCCATCTTTAACAATATCTCTAATCATAATTTTTTACCGTTATTCGACTAGCGTACCGACATCTTCACCATTAACAAGGCGTGTTATAGCGCCTTTATCAAAAATATTAACAACCCTTAGTGGTAACTTATGATCCCGACATAAAACTAAAGCCGTTGCGTCCATCACATTTAAACGCTGATCAATCGCTTCATCAAAACTAATGCGTGAATAGAAAATAGCATCTGGGTTTTTAACCGGATCGTCAGAATAAATCCCATCAACCTTAGTGGCTTTAATTAGAATATCCGCATCTACTTCAATACCTCTTAAGCTAGCCGCTGAATCTGTTGTGAAAAATGGATTACCCGTTCCCGCAGCAAAGATGCACACACGACCTTTTTCAAGATGCCTAATGGCACGTCTTCGTTTAAAGCCTTCGCAAACCTGATTAATCTGTAATGCAGACATTACACGAACAGGCTGCCCTAGCGACTCAAGAGAGTCTTGCATCGCTAAAGCATTAATAACTGTTGCCAGCATACCCATATGGTCACTGGTAACTCGATTTAGCACATCTGAAGCTGCTTCAGAACCACGTAATATATTTCCACCACCAATCACTAAACCTACTTCAACACCTGCATCACACAGCTCTTTTATTTCTTTGGCTAGCGCTAAGACAGTATCACCATCGATACCGCCTGTAGAGTTCCCCATAAGGGCTTCTCCACTAAGCTTTAATAAAATACGTTTATAGACTAAATCGCCCATCAACTATTCGCCTCTTGCTTGTGCCATCACTTCAGCAGCAAAATCATCTTCTTTCTTTTCAATACCTTCGCCTACTTCAAAGCGAACGAATGAAAGCACTTTAGCATTATTAGCTTTCAGCAACTGCTCAACAGTCACATCACCGTCTTTAACAAAAGGCTGGCCTAAGAGCGTAATACCTTTAAGGAACTTTTTAAGTTTACCAACAATCATTTTTTCAATAATTTCTGCTGGTTTACCGCTTTCTGCCGCTTGACCTCGAAAGATCTCTTTTTCTTTTTCAATTTCTTCCGCAGGTACTTCTGATTCAGAAACACACATGGGTTTAATCGCTGCAATATGCATAGCAATATCTTTCGCCAACGCCATGTCACCGCCTTCCATCTCAACTAATACACCAATTCTGATGCCATGCATGTAAGAACCAACGATGCTGCCACTTGTTTTAATCGTTCTAAAACGACGCACATTGATGTTTTCACCCACTTTTGCAATTAAAGCGCGCCTTTTCTCATCGACAGTTACAGATTCACCAACAACTTGTGTTGAATTTAGAGCATCAACATCAGCAACGTCATTACCAACAACCGTATTGGCTACTGCAGATGTGAAATCAAGAAAGTCATCGCCTTTAGAAACAAAGTCTGTTTCGCTGTTAATTTCAACGATTGATGTTATTGAAGCATCACCTGATGTCGCAATAGCAATAATGCCTTCCGCCGCAATACGACCCGCTTTTTTATCTGCTTTTGCCATGCCAGACTTGCGCATATTTTCAATGGCAACTTCTAAGTCACCGCCTGTTTCAACCAATGCTTTTTTGCATTCCATCATGCCAGAACCCGTTCTTTCACGTAATTCTTTCACCATTGCAGCTGTTACACTCATTTTCGAACCTCTATATTTTAAATTTAATTTTCACAGAGAACGTATACGCATTGAAAGTATACGTTTCGTTTAAGCGAAATAAAACCCATCGCTATTCGAACCATTTCCCACAATCAATTTGTTCTCTGACGTACTGTATAAAAACGCCTCCCAAAAGGAGGCGTTTGATAGCTTTACTTTATAAGTAGTGATTAAGCTTCTTTCGTTTCTTCAGCTTTTTCTACTTTTTTAGCAACTGCCTTTTTAGCAGGCGCTTTTTTAGATATTGCTTTGGCAACCTCTTTATTTTCCACCAACTCTTTAATTACACTAGCTTTGCCTTCTAAGATTGACGCTGAAAAGCTTTGGCAATAAAGAGTTAATGCTCTAATAGAGTCATCATTACCCGGAATAACATAATCAACATCAATCGGCTTGTTGTTAGTATCAACAATACCAATAACTGGGATACCTAGTTTAGCTGCTTCTTTAATCGCAATTTTTTCATAGCCAACATCCATTACAACAATTGCGTCTGGTGGACCTTTAAGATCTTTAATGCCGCCAACACTACGTTCTAGCTTTTCAAGCTGACGCATGAATTTAAGACCTTCTTTTTTGCTGAAACGCTCTAAACCACCGTTTTCACGCATGTCTTCAAGTTCTTTTAGACGGTTGATTGATTTTTTGATTGTGCCAAAGTTTGTCAACATACCACCTAACCAGCGGTGATCAACATACGGCATACCGCAACGCTTTGCTTCAGTAGAAACTGTTTTACGCGCTGCTTTTTTTGTGCCTACAAACATGATAGTGCCTTTGTTTGCAGCTAACTTATTGATGAAATTCAATGCATCATTAAATAATGGCAATGTTTTTTCTAAGTTAATAATATGAATCTTGCCACGCTCACCAAAGATGTAAGGGGCCATTTTAGGATTCCAGTATCTCGTTTGGTGACCAAAATGAACACCTGCCTCGAGCATTTCACGCATTGTGATATTAGACATTTTTTATTTCCTTCTTGTTGTATAGCCGTCCAGCTAAACTGAATCGACTTGGGTTGATAACTAACATATACCCCCATACGGTAACCTGATCTTACTCAAGCACCCTACCGAAATGTATTGATATATGCGAACGTATTGCCAAAACCGGCGACGCTTTATACCATATCTGGCCAAAAACGACAATTTATACCTGCAAATTAAGTAGATAATCCTCCTTAGATGAAAAGCTGCTCAACTCAGCCTTTACGCTTTATAATTCAATGTTAACACCTTTAAATTTAGCCTTACCACCTACAATCGATATGAGTATTACTTTAAAAACACCGGAAGAAATTGAAAAAATGCGCATTGCAGGCAAACTCGCCGCTAACGTTCTTGAAATGATTGCCGAATATGTCGTCGCCGGCGTTACCACCGACGAGTTAGACCAACGCTGCCATGATTTCATGGTGAATCAACAAAAAACGGTTCCTGCACCGCTTAATTATCACGGTTTCCCTAAATCTATTTGCACCTCTGTAAATAATCAAGTTTGTCACGGTATACCAAATCATAAAAAACTTAAAAAAGGCGATATTATTAATATCGACATCACCGTTATTAAAGATGAATTCCACGGCGATACGAGCGAGATGTTTGTTGTCAGCGAACCCAGTATTTTGGCAAAGCGCCTTATAGATACAACACAAAAAGCACTATATCTCGGCATTAGCATGGTTAAGCCTGGCGCTAAGCTTGGTGATATTGGCCATGCGATTCAAACCTTTGCTGAGAGTAAACGCTACTCTATAGTCCGTGAATATTGCGGGCACGGCATCGGACGTGTTTTTCATGAAGAACCTCAAGTTTTGCATTACGGAAAAGCCGATACCGGTGTCGTTTTAGAAGAAGGCATGACATTCACAATAGAACCGATGGTCAACGCCGGTAAACGGCATGTAAAAGTACTACCTGACGATTGGACTGTGGTAACTAAAGACCGTTCTTTATCTGCGCAGTTTGAACACACACTGACTGTTACTTCAACAGGGTTTGAAATATTTACGTTGCGGAATAATGAAACGATTGAGCCTACTTATATTTCACCGGAATACTTCCAATCATGAGTTCCGATATACCTAGCGCACCAAGCCCTATGCATAGCATTCCTGAAATAAAAGCCCGTATCCAAGAATTTAATGAAGACTTACTTGAGCGCGCCAAGTCTGATGAAATAATCGAAGTTTTACTTGAAGCTCGCAGTGACTTTATTGATCTTCTTCTAACCGAGTGTTGGCACAAAATTTTGGGTGAGCACAGCCATAAACTGTCATTAATTGCCACTGGCGGTTACGGACGCGCAGAACTTCACCCCTTCTCTGACATTGACCTACTTATTGTTTTTGATGAAAAAACCCTAGATGAATACAAGTCTGACTTGGAGTCTTTTTCCACATTCCTTTGGGATATAGGGTTAAAACCAGGCCTAAGCGTTAGAACAATTGATGATTGCTTTGAGCAGTCAAAATTAGATGTCACTGTTATTACAAACCTGATGGAAGCACGGCTAATAACCGGCTCTGAGGAATTCTTTGATGGTATGCAAGAAAAAGTCAGTGCTGAAAAGATTTGGTCGCCTGTTGAGTTTTTCCACGAAAAAGTTGATGAGCAACACAAGCGCCATTTAAAGTTTGGCAATACTGCTTATAACCTTGAGCCTGATATCAAAGAAGGCCCCGGTGGCTTACGAGATATCCAAACAATTCAATGGATTACACAGCGCTATTTTGGCTCTAATTCTCTGGGGGAACTCGTTAACCATGCCTTTCTTACTAAAGGCGAGTACCGGACTCTTATGAAAGGCCAACGTTTTCTTTGGAAAGTTCGTTTTGAACTACATATCTTGGCTAACCGACCAGAAAACCGTTTGCTATTCGACTATCAAAAAAGTTTAGCTTTAGCCTTTGGTTTTGAAGATGGCAACAATAATCTCGCTGTTGAAGCCTTTATGCAGCAATATTATCGAACCGTTATGGAGCTTGAACGAATTAATGAGTTAATTCTTCAAATCTTTAACGAGGCCTTAGAAAACAAAACCATGGACGTGCACCCTATTAACGAATTCTTTCGAGTCGTTAATGGGTATATTGAAGCGACCCACCCCGATACTTTTAAAACAACCCCTGTTGCATTACTTGATATTTTTCTACAACTTCAAAAACACGATGACATAAAAGGCGTTAGAGCAGCGACCATCCGCCTTATTAGAGAGAGCTTGCATTTAATTGATGATGAATTCCGTACACAACAAACGGCTCAGCATTTATTTCTCGATATTATTCGGCAACCACACGGCATTACCCATCAATTTAGACGAATGAATCGATACGGTGTTTTAGCTGCTTACATTCCCGCTTTTGACGACATTATTGGGCGTATGCAATATGATTTATTTCATGCTTACACGGTCGATCAACATACCTTATTTATTGTTAGAAATTTACGCCGCTTTGCCTTAGAAAAGCACAAAGAAGATTTGCCACATTGCCACGAAGTATTCCAAAGCATTGCTAAACCCGAATTATTATATTTGGCGGGCCTATTTCACGACATAGCTAAAGGCCGCGGCGGCAATCATGCTGAACTTGGTAAAGAAGATGCTATCGCCTTTTGCGAACAACACGGCTATAACAATTACGATACTCAATTAGTTGGCTGGGTTGTACAGAACCACCTCATTATGTCGATGACTGCTCAACGAAAAGATATTAACGACCCCGTTATCATTCATAAATTTGCATCTAAAATTGGTAGTTTAGAATACCTCGATTATCTATATCTATTAACCGTTGCCGATATTAGGGCAACCAATCCAACCTTATGGAATGACTGGAAAGGCTCCTTACTTAAAGAGCTTTATCACAATACGCAAAAACTTCTACGTCGTGGCTTACAAACATCCACCCAAGAAGAAGATGACATTAAAGACAAGCAATACCAAGCACGACAAGGCTTAAATAAACGGGGGCTTAACGATGAGAAAATTGATGCCATCTGGAATCATATCAGCAAGGATTACTTCTCTCGTTTTTCCATTGAAGATAGCATTTGGCATACCTTAGCCATTTCATCCTGTAGCGAAGACGAACTACCACTCGTTCTATTACGCCCTCAGACTAAACGTGGCGGCGCGGAAATATTTATATACGTTAATGATCGGCATGGCATGTTTGCCGTCTGTACAGCAACATTAGACCAGCTTGGTTTAAACATCCTAGACGCACGAATCATTGCTACTCATGAAGATATCGCCCTTATCAGCTTTCATGTGTTAGAGGATACCGGCAGCCCCATCCCGGATTTATCGCGGGAACAGACCGTCGTTAACATCTTACGCCGTAACTTACTAAACCCCGAACAGACAGTACTCTCTGTTGATCGACATAAAACGCGTCAATCTAAATATTTCGACACGCCAACTACCATCCAATTCAAAGAGGACCATCAAAAGCGCTTCACTATATTGGAAATAAACACCCATGATCAACCCGGAGTTTTATCCATCATTGGGCAATGCTTTAGCACCTGTCGAGTCAATGTTAGGAATGCCAAAATTACAACATTGGGTACCGTCGCCGAAGATATCTTTTACCTTACCGACAGCAACAACCAAATGATTACAGATAAAGCATTGCTCGACCGTTTAGAAGCATTGCTTATAAAAGAGCTTTCTCCAGAAAGCGAAACTACTTAAGGCGCGCATGACGATACATTTTCGCCAGTTTTTCAGGTGGTTGTTTAAAGAAGTAAAGCAAGCGTAAACGCCACATTAACAAAACAGTGCGTGCAACACCGTTTTTCTGCCAACGTCGGCTAGAGGTTACAACAGCGCTATTCAAACAAACTGGCAAACATACTTTCTTAAGGCGTTTACTGATGGCAATATCTTCCATTAGCGCAATACGTGGATAGCCACCTATTTTTTGGAACAAATCTTTTGAAACAAACATCGCATGGTCACCGGTAACAATACCGGTCAAACACGAACGTTTGTTCATCATCGTTTCAATAACTCTATACACCCAGCTTTTCCCATCAAGCTTTACCTTAAAGCGCCCCCAATATGAATCTTTTACCGTATAGGCATTAAGTGAGTCGAACTCATCGTTAGGTAACTGCGTATCGGCATGCAAAAAAAGAAGGCATTGCCCTTGAGCAACACTTGCTCCTTTGTTCAATTGATATGCGCGCCCTTTTTCACTACTGATGACAAGGTCAACCAATGGTTCGGCAATCGAACACGTTGCATCTTCACTGCCGCCGTCTACGACAATTACTTCAACGCCTTTTTTCCGAAGGGGTTGCAAGCCTTGTAATGTTGAGGACAGAGCGTGTTCCTCATTAAGAACAGGGATGATGATCGATATTAAAACCATTACACCCGCCTAATAGAACTTTCTAGCAACAAGAACCGCCTTCTTTGGCATTACTGTGTGCCGCGCCTTTTGTTTCACTTGCAGGTCTCAATGTACCTGCTGGCGCGCACCATTTTTGCCCCACCGTTTCTTGTGCAGGCGTGATACCAATAAAATCATCTGCATAAGGGCCGCTCAATAAAAAATCATACGTACGCTCACATACGGCCATACGCTTACCACGGTAAAACACATGCCCTTCATCGTCTATTGTTTGCGCATACGGGCCTTTGTAAATAACCGCATGGCCTTTATCAATACACGGAATATCTTCGCCTTTGGTTGCGGTAATCGTGACTGAGCGAAACTCAATCCCTTCCACTACTTGCCAAGGCTCAGCATCCCATTTATCGCATTTAACTGCTTTAAAACCCGCTTGTTTAAAACTTTCTAAAAACTCATCTTCTAAAAATGAACCTGAGATACAACCCGACCATAATTCAGGATCAGCCTTTAAATGCTCGGGGATAGTTTCATCCGCTACAATATCCGACATCGCAATACGTCCCCCGGGCTTTACCACGCGAAAAATCTCTTCCACCAATTGCTTTTTATCGCTGTCGTTCACAAGGTTTAATACACAATTTGATAGCACTAAATCCACCGAGTTATCAGCAATCATCGGTTCTGCGCTGTTCGGGTTATCTAAACTATGTGATAAATCTTGAATTTGGCCTTTAACGAAACTTACTTTGTCGCCACCCAGTTTTTCAGCCATTTCAGGTTGATAGTGTCGAGCTAACGCCAACATTTCATCGTTCATATCCACGCCAATTACGCGGCCTTTATCGCCGACTAACTGCGCCGCCATATAGCAAATTTTTCCAGACCCTGACCCTAAATCAAGCACGACATCGCCGTCTTGAACATAACGAGACGGATCACCACAACCATAGTCTTTCTCAATCACCTCAGCAGGCAACATGGCTAGCAAAGAGGCGTCGTAATCAACGGGGCAACACAAACTCGGCTGCACCGCTTCTGCACCTTCTGTGTAACGTTCTACTACGCTTTCTTTCATGTCCATTTTTTAGTCCTCTAAAAATTCAGTGTTATAACAAATAAAGATTTTGTTCTCAGGCCAAGCATCAAAACAAAGCACAAGAAAGTTTATAATTTATACATGACGGTATGATGACGAAAATTTTTCATCACGTCAGTGAGCCACCACAGCTTGAACCACTGCCGGCAGTGCAACCATAGCAATGATCAGCAATTGTAATGGGTTGCTGGTTAAAGCTAACGTCCATACAGTTTGAAATATGTTTTTTGGAACCCGAAAAACCCGCAGATAACTCAAGCATTTGGTTAAAGTCACAGTCGTACCCTTCCCAATCGACACTCAATAAGCTTTTACACATTAAATTATTAAGGTTAACTGCTTGATAAGCCGATTTAAGCATATCCATATAGTTTGTAAACTGGCCTTTAGAAACAAGCGTGCTTCCAAAGCGCTTAATCGGCATGTTTGTAATGGTTAACAATTGGCTAAATTCAATACCAAAGTTTTCACGCAAGTGCGTTTTGTATTCCAGCTCGAGTGTTGCTTGGTTAGGAGGCAGTTGAGCGCCTTGCGGGTTAAAAACCAAGTCCAGTTGCAACGTTTTCCCATAGCCTAAACGGTTAAGTGTTTGCAGCGCCGATATGCTTTTATCAAACACACCATTACCTCGTTGTGCATCGACATTATCGCTGGAATAACATGGCAACGATGCAACGATTTGAACACCATTACTGGCCATAAACTCAGCCATATGCTCATAGCCATGCTCTTCTAATATCGTTAAATTACAACGGTCTATAACCGTCACTTCACGCTTTACTGCTTCTAATACAATGTATTCGAAATGTGGATTCATCTCGGGCGCCCCGCCTGTCAAATCAAGCGTTTTAATATTGTGTTTATCAATAAACAATAACAACGTATCTATCGTCTGTTTATTCATTAACTCTTTACGCGTTGGCCCCGCATTTACATGACAGTGCAAGCACGACAGATTACACAAATAGCCCAAGTTCACTTGTAACGTGTCAAGCGCATGCCTATTGATAGATGGAAAGTCCGTTAGGGCTAATTTTTCGAGTGTTGAATGCATGATTTGCGAAATTAAAGACTAAGGCTCTGTTTAAAAACGCGACAGCCTAACAGAGTGCTTATCATTTTCGTCTAGCCGCATGGAACCGCTTTAACAGTTCCAATATTTTTTCGGGCTTATGGCCTTTTTTCCAAACCCCTGCGGTGTATTTATTGGCTTCTGCCCATGTCGGGTATGCGTGAATGGTGCCTAATATTTTATTTAAACCCAAGCCATGCTTCATCGCTAATACAAACTCGGGCAGCATTTCACCTGCGTGTTCACCGACAATGGTAACGCCTAAAATTTTGTCTTTGCCAACAGGTGTTAACACGCTAACAAAGCCGTCTGTTTTACCGTCTACGATTGCCCTGTCCAATTCGTCTAATTGAAACACCGTGGTTTCAGTTACAAGCCCTAACGCTTCAGCAGACTGTTCGTTATACCCTACACTGGCTATTTCTGGCTCTGTAAAGGTAACGCGCGGTATTACACGGTTATCCGCCTTAAAACGCCACATACTTCCAAATAAGCTGTTAACAGCGCTATACCACGCATAGTGCGCGGCAGTATGGGTAAACTGATAAGGCCCCGCCACATCGCCACAAGCATAGATAGTCGGCACGCTGGTGCGCATGTGCTTATTAACTTCAATCGTTCCTGCTGGCGCGAGTTGAACGTCTAGCTCCTCTAAGCCAAAACCTTGTACATTCGCTTGTCGGCCAATAGCAAAAAGTACGGCATCAAAGGTTACCTTTTCAACTATGCCATCTGACGTATTAACGGCTGCGATCTGTTCATTGCCTTCTCGTATAAACGATGCAATAGAACAACCCAGCATTAGCTCAATGCCTTCTGTTTTAAATTGCTCCATTAATAAGCCCGCAGCAGCTTCATCTTCCTGCATCATCAGTCGCTCAGCCAAATCGATGATTGTTACGTCACACCCTAAACGACTAAAGCTTTGACCTAGCTCACAACCAATAGGGCCACCGCCCACCACCAATAAGCGTTCTGGCCTTTCACGCAACTGCCACACAGTATCGGAGGTATAAAACGTAATGTTATCTACCCCTTCAATGGTTGGCACGCGAGGCTTAGCACCTGTTGCAATAATAATGTTACGCGTGGTAAACGTTTTATCGCCATATTGCACTTCCCACGGCGACAACACTCTTGCCTCACCTTTCAAACATTCAACACCTAAGTCGGTATAACGCTCAACCGAATCATGCGGTTCTATCTGCTGAATAACCGATGAAACGCGTTCCATCACCTCTGAGAATTCAAACTCTACCGATGCGTTTTTAATGCCATAACGTTGGCTGCGCGTTTGTTCCGCTAAGAAGCGAGACGATTTAATCAATGATTTAGAGGGTACACACCCTGTGTTTAGGCAGTCACCACCCATCTTATCTTTTTCAATAAGTAACACTTTCGCATTAACCGCAGCCGCTATGTACGAACTAACCAGCCCAGCCGAACCACCACCAATAACAATGAGGTTGTAATCAAACGATTCTGGCTTTTTATAGGCTTTTAGCAACTTATAGCGACGAATTATGCCGGGAATTGCTTTGGCAATCAGCGGGAACACGCCTAACAACGCAAAGGAAATAGCCACGGCAGGCGATAAAATATCGCTTACTTTCTCAATACTTGCTAATTGCGTACCAGCATTAACAAATAAAATAGTCGCTGGGAACATCCCCAACTGACTCACCCAAAAGTATGTTCTTAACTTAATCGGCGTTAAACCCATCAATAGGTTTATTAACCAAAAAGGGAACACTACAATCAAGCGCAAGGTGAACAGATAAAAAGCACCTTCTTTCTCGACACCCGCATTAATATCAGCCAACTTATCTGAAAACTTTGTCTGTACTGTTTCTTTCAACACATAACGCGACAGTAAAAAGGCCAAACTTGCGCCAATCGTAGAAGCAAACGATACCAATACAACGCCCCACCACAAACCAAACACTGCACCGCCCGCTAAGGTAAGAATACTCGCGCCGGGAATGGAAATCGCCGTAGAAACAATATAAATAAGGAAGAACCAAAACGAGGTTTGCCACGGGTTAGCAGCATAATAATCAGTAAACCCCGAGCTCTTTTCTTTGAGTGAGACTAAATTAAGATATTCACCCAAACCCAACAGGTAAGCTGCTCCGACAGTGAATATTACTACGCCAACAATCAGACTCTTTTTAGTTAGCATCATTAAACTCCCAGCTTCGCCAGCCACCAAATGCAGGGTAATACAGCCCCAACATAATAGGCCGTGAGTCTATAGAGCACATCAATTGTGCATATCGCTCTAACTGTTCTTTATAGCGTGTTACTTCTGTGTCCAAAAATTCATCCTTATTGTCATCATCATGACGACTCGTTTTGTAATCAATAATCCAACGTTTACCGTTATCCACAAAGGTTCTATCCAGCCGGCTATGCATTACCGTACCATTTATTACCCCTGATAAGGGCAACTCAAATTTGCTGTCTTCGTGCTGATTATTAAGAACCCACTGGCCACGATTATCTTGCAGGCAAGCTGTTAAAACTTGCTGCACACGTTCAACGGCCTCTTTAATATCTTTAGGCAAAACACCCACTTCTAATAATTGATGGCGAATAGCCTGCTTATTAACCACTGCGTTCCTATCAACGCTTTCACCCATAATTTGCATCCACTGATGACACACTGTGCCAATGGCAGCGGCTAAGTCACTCGCCCAATCGAACTCAACCAACGTTGTTTGCGGGCGACTGTGTGTTTCTTTTTGCTGAGGGTAGTCCAATGTTGATAGATCTATTTTAACAACCTTGTTTATATTTAATTTATTTAAATAACAATCACTTAAATGCTCTTTATTATCTAATTTATCACTATTAAAGCTAACACGTACATCCTCTTTAATAACCGGCCACAGCAAACCTAACAAGGTATTATTCGGTGGCGTTTTAGGGTCTCCAGTCTTCTCATTCAGCGCTAAACAAAAACTTAAATGGAGTTGTTTCTTTGCCCGTGTCGCGGCCACATATAACAAACGCTGACTTTCGTGGCGCGACTTTTCCTGCTCAACTTTATTCAAGTATTGAGTAATTTCATCCTCACCACTTGCACCCGTTTCTTTAATCGGCGCAACCATTAACTCACTTTCCCCCCTTTCTTCAGCAGGACGTTCTAGCCACGCTAATAAATGTTTATCATCCGTACCGCCTTTTCTGTCTAACCCCGGTAAAATAACGTGATCAAACTCCAACCCTTTCGCTTTATGAATGGTCATTATTTGTAAGTTGCTCGCGGCGTTAACATCCGGCGCGGCATACAACTTTTCTATACGCTCTTGTAAAACCCCAGTGTCTACGGCTTGCTCTTCTTTTTCCAGTGCTGCAAGGCACTCAAAAAAGCGTTCAGCATCTGCCATATCAGACATCGTCGCTAAACATTCAGGGCCAAACAATGCGCTCCATAAGCCTTTAATCGTGTCCGACAGGCTCATGCGTTCTTTGTGTTTAAACGCCTCGCCAAACTGATTTAACATATGCTTGATACTTTGCAGTCCCTCCGCCGTTATCGCTTGAGAAGCACCCCCACGTTGCAACAAGCCCCAAACATTATCGTTTGAATACTTGTTCAACAAGGTATACAGATCATTCAGGCTTAACGCACACCACGGCGCTCGTAATACAGCTAACCACGCCACTTTATCTGCAGGGTTCAAATACGCCCGCGTTAACGACATTAAATCGATAACCGTTTGTCGCAAACCTAAGGGGTCTATATCCGTTGCTTGATAGCTGACTTTCGCCTCATTTAATGATTGGACTAACGCCTTTAAGCTGGCTCGCCCACGTACTAAAACGCCTATCGTTTCATCTGGGCTTGTTTGCTGAATGCTTTGAATAAGCACTAACAAACCATCCCCTTCCGACTCTTTGCTCTCAAACGGGTAATAGTTAACAGCATTGCCGCTATGACTATCCCCCTGAAAAGGCACGGACGGCTTGTACGAAATCGCACCGCTATACACATTATCTGCACGGGGCATGACGTGTTTGAACGCGCTATTCACCCAATCCACAATCGCTTCTTGCGAACGGAAATTAACCGATATATTAATCGGCTTAATGGCACGTACTTCGCCCAAGCCTTCTTGTTGTGTTTTTAAGAACAAACCGACTTCCGCCTGACGAAAGCGGTAAATAGACTGCATGGGATCACCCACTAAAAACAGTGTTCGTCCATCGTCTTGCTGCCAACCTGCTACCAAGTCTTTCAACAGCATAAACTGCGTTTCTGAGGTGTCTTGAAATTCATCCACCAACATATGCTGAAGTTGATAATCTAGCCTCAGCCCTACATCCGTCACACCTGCCTCATCATGTAATGCACTTCGTGCAGACAAAGATACTTCACAAAAATCCACACTGCCCGTTTGCTGAAATACCAAGCGTAAATGCGCCACCGCTTGTGGCAAAACCACCAATAATGCCTGAATAATTCGCCACTGTTGGTCGGTATAGCTTGCCGTAGGCGCATTACTTAACCACGACAATGCCTCAACAAAGCGTTCATTCTCAGCCAATTCAAGCAATAGCTCTTTGTACTGCGCTTTCTTTTCCGCTAACCGCGCTTTTTCGTCTTTATCCTTTATGCCCGTGGGCGCAGGAAAGCCCATTTTCGCATCGGCTTGTTTACGCAGCGTTCCGCCTTTTGTTAATAAAAACTCACCCAACAAATGCCATAACGCCAACGAATCTGCCGAGCTATCGCTACCATCAAAACCTGCTTCCAACAGACGATTAGCGGGAGCCGTATCGTCTAAGTTTGATGCGGCAAAAGCCAATAGGTTTTGTATTTGCTGTATCTGATCATCGCTGAGTTGTTTACTAATACCCAACAGTATCGATTCAACCGTTACTTGTAATACGCTTTCTAATTGCTGGCGCTTAGCCACATCCGACCGCCCCATCACATAACGCAACCATTGGTCACGCGATGCCAACATGGTCGATAACAAGCTTTCTACACGGGATAACTGGTTATCAATATGCGCCAATAGCATACGTATCGCCTCGCCTGGCTCATCGTTGTCGTCCAAACCTTGCAAACAATTTCTGGCGGCTTGCCTATACAAATCAGTCGCATTTTGTTGAATAGACGGAGGCGCGCCAAAGCGCGATGTAACCGGTAATTGCCGCGTTAAATGCGAACACAGCGAGTCTATCGTTTGTACCCTTAATCGATTAGGGTTTTGCAATAACTGCCACTGGAACTCCGCATCGCGCTGTAAAACTTGCACAGCTATATCCCAAATTTGCGCCGTAAACTCATCTTGCGGACGTGGCTTGGTTGCCAATTTGATGGATTCAATAATCCGCTGATGCATTTCTGCTGCGGCTTTTTTGGTAAAGGTAATCGCCAAAATTTCTTCTGGGTTATTCACCACCGTTAACAGCCGTAAAAAACGCTTCGTAAGCAGGCTGGTTTTTCCCGAACCCGCGGGTGCTTGCACAATAAACGACTGATTTAGGTCTAAAACCTCTAATCGTTGCGCGGCATCTTGTGGCTTACTCATCGTCACCCCTACTGTTTTGCTCGTTAATACGGCACAGGCTGTTTAAATCGCAATATTCACATGCCTTTTTCGTGGGACTGACTCGCGCATCGCCGGCAACAAACTCATCCGATAAAGTCGTCATTACGCCTTTCCAATGGTTCATTTGGCTTGCCCAATCAGTAGCATCTGCTTTTACTTTGCCGTCATCCAAACCTTTTAAAGCTGAAAATTGCGTAGGTTTATCGCTCAAGCCCACGTACTTAACATCGCCTTTTTTTAACTGTGCAAAGCTAATGCTTTCTACACCTTCTCTTCCAAACACGCTGTACAAGGGCAACTGCGGTTCTTCTGGTCGTTCACCAAACCATTTACCAACGGCTGTTGCGCCTGTTTTGTAATCAATAACTGCCGTTGAACCGTCTTGCAATTGATCCACGCGATCAATCACTGTATTCAAATTAAGCTGCCCAACCGTTAGCGTTTGTCGCCATTCGGTTTCAAGCACGGTGAAGGATTCGCGCTGTTTATCAATCGCCAACCAATCCAATAGCAATTCACTTATTCGCTTAACCTCCAGTTGCCCGAGTGCCTTTTTCAACATCGGCGTACGGTAGCTTTCACGCTGTACAACCTGTTTAACGATGCCGTCAACTAAGTCGGCCAACGTATCAGCATCATAGTCGTTTAAGGTTTTTTGATCTTTAAGCTTATCCCACACGCCTTCTAATGCGCTATGAACCAAGCTCCCGCGTAACCGCGCATCTATGCCTAACTCTGGCTCTTCAATCGCTTTCGTCTTTAGGCGGTAATGCACAAACGCCTTAAACGGGCAGGCCGACTGATCTTTCAACACGCCTGTACCACCGTGGCTAATAACGTTTGCGTCAACAACAGGGCCACTATTATCTTCCACTAACATTAACGGCTCGTTGCCAATACGCGGTTCAAATCGGTTAACCGGCTGCTCTTTTAATAAATCATCCACGCTTATCACAGGGTAATCATCTAGCAACGGGCTCACCTGTTGCGCAGATTCACCGTCAGAAGATGAATAACTAAAAACAACGGCCTGAGCCGAGCTTGCCCAGTTTTCAGTCACTTGTTTTGCGTATTTATATTGATGCTCAGCTGACGATTGTACTAAGCCTTGTTTACGCTGTTCAACAATGGACAAAAAGGGACTAGGTTGTGGCGCTGGCGGCCAACACTTTTCATGCAAGCCACATACCCACAATGCATCAAATCGGTGTCCTGCGGCTTCCATTAAACCCATTATTTGAATCGGGGCTGGCAATGTTTCGGGTTGAAAAACCGTATCAGCCATTAAACGGCGCAACGCACTTAACGCCGCTGCGTAATCTATAACGCCATACATCGCATCAAGACCTGCAAACGTGCGTAAGCCTTTATCCCAAGCTTGGAACACCTGATATTCCACAGAGCTTAACTCTCGATCACCTTTTACCTTTATAGTCGTTAACAGTTCCCTAAATACACCCACCCATTGCGATGGCGCTACACGCTTAGTCTTACCACCCAAACGCTGAATCACCTCACCCAAAAATATATGCAACATTGGGCAAATAGATTCGTTGTCAGTAGCGGCTACTTCTTGCCTGTTTTGCTTTGTCTGCAAAACACCTTCATTGGGCTCAAGTTCTTTAAACAGCTTTTTAACTGAACAATTCAACACACCATTTTTACGCAGGTTCACTTCTAAACGCGCACGGCTACCCCACTCAGCCTGCCCAGCGACAAGAAACGACGAACGTAACAATAAAGACAACTCACTCAGCGGCAGTGGTTTACTAAAAAACTGTAATAAACGTAAGGCTTGCTTAACAGGTGCATAGCTCGACAAAGGCAAGCCCAAAGATACGTTATAAGGCTTCTCAAACGGCACATCTACCGCATACGTTGCACTGGGGTAAAACGCCTCTCTAAATGCCGTTTCAAGCGTTTGCCGAACGGCTTCAAGCTCCCACACAACAATTCCAATAACGGCATTAGGGTTATCGTTTAATCGCTCCCTCGCCCACTGCGCCACGCAAGCCATTTCGTGTTTCACATCCAGCGCCGACAACACATTAACGCTCTGAGGACTCTCATTCGATGAGTACATGCTAACCGTACAGCCTTTAGACTCTAACAAAGCCCAACAGTCTTTCTGGCTTGGCGTAAATATATCAAAGCCCGCCAAAATAACTTCTTTAGGGCAAGGCAAGCAAGAATTCCTCATTAACTCGGTGGCTGTACTTAAAAGCTGAACACTATCAATCCAACCTGCCTTTAATAATTCAGTTTTATAGACTTTATGCCACTGATTAAACGCCGCAATATCCTCACTCGCATTAAAACCGTTCCCATTGCCTATTTGCCACTGCACACTAAATTGCCGCGCTTTATGGGCCGCCTTAGCGGTAGCTGCAACATTTAATAATTCTGCACTTGATGATTGACGAATAACACGCTCCCAAATCACCAAGGCTTGGTCTTTCGTTAAAAGCGTTTTAGCAATAAGTGGCTGTACAACTTCATCAACTACAGAATCAAAGCGTTGTTGCCACAGTTGGTTAAGCCAAACATCAAAAGACAGAATAGAAGGCGAAGGCCACGTAACAATGCCTTCTTTTATATAGGCTTGCTCTACCCTATTTAACAAATGCCGCGCCAAACGTTGATTCACCGTTATAACAACAGCACCCTTTTTAATAGCAGTAAAAATATCAGAGAAATTCATCGATGTAGCGTATCAAAATACATGAATGAAATCCGAACAAGAAACAAAATAACAACGCCTTTATCGCAGTCATTCATACCGCGTCACCTACTCTTCACGCAAGCCCTTTAGGTTTTCTAAGGGGCTTACCACCTTATTTAAATTTTGTTGGAGTACGTGCGTGTAAATCTCCGTTGTTTTTACATCTTTATGCCCCAATAACTTTTGCACTACACGAATATTGGTTCCCGCTTCTAATAAATGTGTTGCGAAGGAATGCCTTAGCGTATGTGGCGTTGTAGGTTTACTAATATTAGCTTTGCTTTTAGCTGCACGAATCGCTTTCTGTAGCGTTGACTCATTAACATGATGACGCCTAATAGCGCCACCTCGCGGATCTACCGATAATTTTCCTGATGGAAAGGCATATTGCCAATCCCATGACTTTGGTGCGTTCGGGTATTTCTTAGCAAGTGCATAAGGCAAAAAAGCATTGGCGGAACCGTCTTCAAGATCCCGCTCATATAATGTTCTTACACCTTGCAAATGCTCCCTTAACTCATCAATAACCGATGCTCCAAGTAGCGTTGTTCTATCCCCGCCTCCCTTACCATCGCGCACCATGAGGTAGTTATTATCAAAATCAATATCTTTTACACGTAAACGAATCAGCTCCATCAAGCGCAAGCCACCCCCATACATCAAACGCGCCATTAATGAATTAATACCCGACATCTCAGACAGTAGCCGAGTCATTTCTCCTTGCGACAACACAACCGGCAAACGAACAGGTTTTTTTGATCTAACGGGCGCTAGATCATCGGCTATTGGTAAATTCAACACTTTCTTATACAAAAAAACAATCGCATTTAACGCCTGAGATTGTGTAGAAACAGCCATATTTTTATTCACAGCCAAATGACTTAAATAGCGTTCTATATCCACCTTACCTAGTTCCGATGGATGGCGTTCATTATTAAATAAAATAAACTGCTTAATCCACCGGATGTATGACTCTTCAGAACGAATGCTGTAATGATGATAACGCATCACCTCAGCGACTTGATCTAACAACCGTTTAGATTGTGGTCGAAAAATAGCTGCATTAGACTTATCTTTATTTTGAAAGCGCATACGGGTAAATATTCCATGTTTCTATGCTAATATCATAATACATGGAAGTACTATCCACCTATATACAATTAATACGTGGAATAATGCTTCCGCTTATTAACACTGTTAGCTGTTAAAACAAAGGATTGAAGTATGAAACGGAATATGGAACTCGTTAGAGAAATACTTAGAACTATAAACGAGCACGAGCATGGGTTTTCCCCGAAAGATATAGAGATAAAAGGGTTCACTCAAGAACAAATTGGATACCATTGTCTTTTGCTCGGAGAAGCTGGCCTTATTGAAATATCTGATTCAACAACCTGTGCTTCAAATAGTCCATCAGCATCGCCTGTTAGACTTAAGTGGGATGGACATGAATTCATCGATAACGCTACAAATGAAAAGGTATGGAGCCAAGCTAAAGGTGCTGTTGATAAACTAGGGGAAGTATCATTTTCAGTGTGGGCAAGTGTACTTTCTCAAGTTGTTATGCAAAATTTAGGCATCAACAGCTAACAAAAACATCAAGGCGACGCGCTAAAAGACGCGCGCGTCTTATATAGAACGTTAAACGGACCGCTCGCTATCGCGACCTGTCCGTTTAACGGCACTCGGCAATTAAACATATAAACACATATGGATTTAATATGAATATATTAGAAAAAGTATACATAACAGGTTTTTGGGGTGATAAGACAATAAAAATCGACCTATTTAGAGATGTGAATTC
>LWTL01000118.1 GCA_002101235.1 Cycloclasticus sp. symbiont of Bathymodiolus heckerae
ACTTCCTACTAACGGGCCGGGCTTGTCCAACAATCTAACCTTGTTCGTTAGGGTTTATATCGCTCAATTCCATTTTTAATCTTTTTAGTAATTGCTTTAATTCCACGCTCAGTTACCTTTCTATGGCTACCTTTTAATTCTATTTCATAACGAGCGACAAGACTTTTTGTTTTAACATTTACCAAATTAACCATAATATATGAGTATAGAAAACTTGGTTTACTATGTTGTCCAACAATTACCCATTTAGCACCAACCTTTTCACCAAGAGAGGCTGCAATATCATGAAATTTATACAAATAACCAAGACCAGCATTTTCAAGAGCATAGTCTTTAGTGCTTATCTGAATAATTTCATATTCATCAAGATTTTTAATTGCACTTTCAAGTAAAGGTTTAAATGAAGCTGTACGAATAATTTCATCAGGAGTATTTGGTAATGAAGTAATGTCATTTAGTTCAAAATCAAACACAGCAATTCTAGTTATTTCAGTTGCTACAACATTAAATGCTATTCCAAAAAATAATGCTGTTCCTAAGCTAATTTTTTTCAGGTTCATTTTAATACCTTTTTGAAACCCTAACGCCAAATTCAGTGGCCGCTGGCAGATGTACGATGAACTTTGCAAACACACTGAACTATGATAAAAAACGACCTCTGGGAAAAAGTGGTGCTGCCAGCGGTCAACTGGAATTTTTGGTTGGACGAAGCCGCTATAAACCCTCGGTTCATAACGTCTGCATTACTACAGCGCTTAGAGCTTAAGGAGTTGCAGTTACTTCGACTCAAATCCGATGGCTCTTCACTGGGTAAGATAGTCAACTATCTCTCGATCTACCTACCTTCAATACAACAACAAATTACGATGAGAATATTGGGCTTCGGTGGTCGCGGGCACCTTACCCCTTTGTTGCCGCCTTACGAAGGTTCACTTTCGTTTAGGTGACCGATTTGGCTAGAGCTTCCTTCAGATTCCGCATTGGCTCCCAGTAACCGTGGTTCCCTGTTGGGTAGCTACTGGAGGTTTCTTTGGACACCCTTGCTTTCGCCTACTTTTTCCCTTCTCACAGGGCAAAGGCTGGACTTTCACCAGCTAGCTGGCAATCATGCCAGTCACACCACAAGCTTAAAAATACTCCTGAGCTTCGCGTTATACTGGAGAAGTGTGTTATATAATCCAAAAAAGTCATTTCACATATTTTATAATTCAATATTGGCTATAAAAGCCCCTATAAAACAACAGGATAAATATTGGCTCGAAAAATACCTTGATATTTATTGAGAATTCACAGTTCTAATGATAATAAAATAAAATAATCTTAAACTAAGGAGTAAGAAGTGAGAAAAAACCATAAAATTATTCAGAAAATATTTGTATCAATGGCATTATCATTGATATTAATCGTACCAGCTTACGCTGATATTAATAATAAAAAACAAGAAAACCATGATACTTTAATAAGTAAATTTGTAAAAAACTCATACATTGTTACTTTTCAAAAACCAGAAAAAGGATTTTCACCTCTTATTGAAATTCCAAACAAAGCAAATAGAGGTATTACTCTGGATTCTTTCGGAGAGCATAGTTCATGGCAAACCAGACAAGAAATAGCAGATAAAATTAATCTTAAAGGAGAAATTGGCTACCATTTTAAGACGGGACACCCAGCAATTTCAGTGGGTTAGAAATGACTCGTTCTCGTCCCTTACGGGGCAATGGTAATTCGCCCATTTCATCTAATAGCCATGAAAATAAACCTGGAAACTCTATATCAAATAAACGCGTTGCGGCTGTTGTGCCGTCTTCTCGTTTGATGCCGTAATTATGAATCACTGTTAATGCTTTTAATCGTTTTTCGCTTAAACCACGCCCATTATGATACATCTGCGATAAACAACCGTTACGACCTTCAACCGCTGATGAGCTGCGGTGAAACTGCCTCACCATATTTTCTGCCCATGTGAGCCAACGCTCCATCTCGCTTATCGACAATGACTCGCTAAAAGGGTGAACTTTAATCTCTATAGATGCCTGCTCCCATGCCTTACGGCACTTTTTCTTGGCTTTAGGCTTCTTGCTTTGCTCCATTTTATGGTGCCAGTAAACCACAGGCAATAAACAGCTTGTCAACCCTTGAGCGGTCTCTTTGTCAGTTGCTAAACCTTGCAGGCTTTCCCATACCAGAAGCCACCAGAACGTCACTGAAATGGCTAAAGGTTGAAACTGGTTGCGAAACTTTCGCATGACCTTACGACTATCTTTGATGCCTTTACTTTGTGCTATTCTTTCAAACAGTTGCGCTCTATTTTCAAGCCTTCCTTCAATTTTTTCAGCATCGTTAATCCTATTATCATTGATTGAAAACGGGTGAACTTCTTCACCTGAAGTTTCCTAGAAATTCATCAAGCGACCATGCGCAATAAAACGGTTATCACCGAATTTACAGGGGAGCTGCTGTATTTGGGGCAAACCCTTTCAAAATTCGGATCCAAAGCCGCTTCGGCAATGATGCGCCGGATGTCTGAAAAGGCAAAACTGGTTCGCCCCTTCACTTTGTGTCGACGTTCCGGATCGGCTTTTAAACGATCCGCGTAAATCCATGTCAACGTTGTTGCCATCATACAGAAGTTCAAATGGTTGGTCACTGCCTGTGCATTACGGCACTGGCTTTTCTGGCTCCCTATGTCTTGCTTGAGCTCTTTGAACCCGGATTCTATTTTCCACCTCGCCCCGTAGTACTCAATGATTTGTGCAACTGATAAATCTAAATCAGTCGTAAACAAAGCAACCCATTGTGTGCGACGAAAAACCCAAACAACCTGAACGGGACGTTTCAATGTTTTCAGCATAACAACACGATTATAAGCTCTGACTTCACGCTGTTTCCCATAGAGATTCACAGTGTAAGATTGAGCTTCTTTTTGTACTGTTTTTGCCATGTCTGTGGCTGATCCCAGGCGTTGACCATACTTTTTATTCCGGCCCCGTTGCCCTGATTTTCTTTTTTCTGGACGGTCGTACAGGACATTATTACACCGTAACCGGGAGAGCATATTAAATCGTCTTCCGATGGTTTTATAAACTGGCTTCCATAGGCCATTATTGCCAAACCAGCTATCAGTACCTGCCAATAGGGGGATGGTGGAAAAATGTTCTGCAATTTCAATCAGCATTTGAGCCGCCTGAGCCATCTTGGTCTGGAAAGGCACCACTTCACCTCTTATCGTGGCTGTCTCTTTTTTTGCCTGAATTGTTTTTAAGGGCAGATAAAACCGAAAATCTAAAAATAAGCAAGCCCAGCGCCCTTTGACTTGTTTCAGCAACCCCACCGATACAATATTTTGTGCCCATGGGTATTTGCTTTGATTCGATTTAGCCGCGTGGTCAAAAATTGCTTCACAACCGAATATTTTCTTGCCTACTTTAGTGATAATGGAGTCATCCAGAGCAACCAATATGCGGCCATCAGTTTCAGGAGACGGGATTAGCCCCCAGATAGTTTGCCATAGCCCAGCCCACGGTAGAGTTGGAGAGGCCATGAAAGTGTAAAAGCGCTTATTCTTGACCTCAAACCCAAACAGCGTATCAAGGCAACGCCAAAGATTAGATGTCATCGACGACGTAAAGGGAACGATAATGGACAGGATCGTGTAAACAAACAGAGAGGCTCGTTCACGGCCTAAAGTGGTTTCGGAAAAATGATCTTGAAGCGGGAGTAAAATATCGCGTAGAATGAACATGAATGAGGCCATTTTGTTTGTATAATCAATGAGTTAACATCTTTTATTATACAGTAAAAACAGGTCTCATTCATCATTAACCTGTTGTTTTTAAAATATATTATTGTCTTTTTTAAAATAAATTTCGACTATATTAGTGAATGATAATATTTTCCGAAAATAAGCTATCACTAATATTCTTATACGTTAAAAACTAGGAAACTTCAGATTAGAGAATATACACGCTGCTAATGACCGTATAATAAAAACTATGGATAAGATGGAACTCCCAAATATATACCGTCGATCTCAGGACAAACTCCATACAGCCAGTGACGGCCAAAAATTTGAAGTCCGCACAGATTCACTTAATGCCAACCACTCTTTTAAATATTTTGGTAAGGGCCAAGGCGTAAGTGCTTATACTTTCATTGATGAACGCGGTTTACTTTGGCATTCTCTTGTGATCAGTGCTGCTGAACGAGAAAGTGCTTATGTCATCGATGGTTTAATGCATAATGACGTAGTTAAAAGTGACATTCATTCAACTGACACCCATGGTTATAGCGAAGCCATTTTTGCAACTACTCATTTGCTGGGATTTTCCTATGCTCCACGCATTAAGAACCTAAAGAAACAGAGCCTTTACATTTTTAAATCGCATAAAAAAACAGATCAATCAGAGTGGAAAATTACGCCAGATAAATATATCAATGAGAAAATCATTGAAGATAACTGGGATGATATTTTGCGTTTGATTACAACAATCAAGCTCAAAGAAACCACTGCATCAGATATATTTCGGCGGATGAATTCTTATTCTAAGGAAAATGACTTATACAAAGCATTGAAAGCGTTCGGACAGATTATTAAATCACTTTTCATTCTACGATATCTTGATGAACTTGAATTACGGCAGGCTATTGAAAAACAACTTAACAAGGTGGAGTTAGCAAACCGATTTACCCGTGCTGTCGCGGTTGGAAATCCAAGAGAATATACTCAAGCTGAAAAAGAGGATCAGGAAATAGCGGAAAGTTGTAATCGACTTATCAAAAACTCTATCATTTGTTGGAATTATTTGTATTTAACTCAAAAACTTAGTCGGATGAAAAACAAAGAATCAAAGGATCGACTGCTAATAGCCATAACTACTCACTCTGTTATTTCATGGGCTCACATTAATCTGTTGGGTGAATATGATTTTTCAGATGAAAAACTCCAAGATTCTGTTGGGATTCTTCCTCCTAAAACGAGCCGCATAAAAGAGCATGAAATTGGGAGTAGCTAAAATACATGCAAGATACAACCAACAATGGCTAACAAAAATTCCTATGTCGCGTTTGGTACCTTTATGCAGAAAGACCCATGAGTGTATCAATTCTCAGGCAATAGTTAAGGACACTTCGTTGAGCTTAACAAAAGTCTTGTTTCCTGTTTTCGTTAATAACAGGGTGCTAAATGTAGTTTGTATAGAAAGAGAAGGCTACACAAAGAAAATAGAAAAACATTTGACTCACACTTATCCGAACTACTGTTAGAAGAAGAGGGTGAAGAAAAGAGCGGTGATGAAGTAACCCAAAAGGAACGCCGAGCAGTACAGGAGTTCGATGGTCACTGGCTGAGTGTTCTCGACATTGATTTCTTTAAGTCTGTAAATGATAACTTCGGTCACGTTTATGGTGATGAAGTCTTGTTAATATTTTCTAATATCATGACGAAGTCATTTAGGAGCGGAGATATCTTATTTCGCTATGGTGGCGAAGAGTTCGTAGTTGTCTTAGCACCTACCAAATGTGAAGATGCTACCAAGGTATTTGAGAGGTTTAGGCTAGCAGTTGAGGCCTATGATTTCCCGAAAGTAGGAAAAATAACGGTTAGCATCGGTATGGCGTCTCTAGGTGATAAGAATCATCCAACAACGATACTTGGTTATGCAGATGAGGCCCTTTATTACGCAAAAGGCAACGGTAGAAACCAAGTTCAAAACTATCACACTTTAATCGACGCAAACCTATTGAAAGCGAAAACAATTGATACGGATGTCGAATTATTCTAAGAAAAAACAGCCTTAAAAATAGAATGTCGTAAATGGAATGGTTTTCTTGCGGTTTATTACTGAAAGAATGAGGGAGGTAAAACCAATAAAAGCCCTTTAAACAAGGGTTTTGCGGCTTGTTTCAGCTTAATACTGAAAGCTTAATTGGTACCGAGGGCCGGAATCGAACCGGCACTTCCGAAGAAACCGGATTTTGAATCCGGCGCGTCTACCAGTTCCGCCACCCCGGCCAAATAAGAGATGGCATTATAGACAGTTTCATATTTAAACTCTATTGTAATTTTTAATTTAATAGCTTCTTTTGCACTCGCTGATGATCTTAGTTCCTGTTAATATCTTTCGCCATGAAAAAGAGCGATTTTAACTACGAATTACCAAATGAACTGATTGCGCGCTATCCGTTAGATAAACGTGTTGATAGTCGGTTGTTAGTGGTTAATGATGTAGCTTTCTCAGATAAAGTTTTTATTGAGTTACCTTTATTGTTAAATAAAGGGGATTTGTTGGTTTTTAACAATACTCGTGTTATTCCTGCGCGCTTGTTTGGCCATAAACAAACAGGTGGAAAACTTGAGATTCTTCTTGAGCGCGTTATTGATGATACAACAGCATTGGCACACATACGTTGTAGTAAATCACCTAAGGCGGGGTCAAAAATAATCCTCGACAATGGATACGAATGTGCCGTAGATGGTCGTGAGGGCGATTTGTTTAAATTGTCTTTTGCTGACTCAATTACTATGGTTTTAGACGCAATAGGGCATATACCGTTACCCCCTTATATAGACAGAGACGATGAGACTTTAGATATTGAGCGTTACCAGACGGTGTTCAGTAAAACACCTGGGGCAGTTGCTGCACCGACTGCTGGGTTGCATTTTGATGAAGCAATTCTTAAGGAAATTGAAGATAAAGGCATTGGTTTTGCTTATGTGACATTGCATGTAGGCAGTGGAACCTTCCAACCTGTTCGTGAAGAAAATCTCGAAGACCATATTATGCACAAAGAATGGCTAACGGTTGATGAGGAGGTTGTTCAAAAAATTAAAGCCACTAAGCAAAAAGGTGGCCGGGTTATAGCCGTAGGTACAACGGCGATGCGTTCATTGGAGTCCGCTGCAAAAACGGGGGAGTTGAAACCATTTATTGGCGATACAGATTTATTTATTACACCGGGTTATCGGTTTAATGTGGTGGATGCGATGGTTACTAACTTCCATTTACCGGAGTCTACGCTTTTAATGTTAGTCAGTGCTTTCTCTGGCTATCATCGGATGCGTTCAGCATATAAACATGCCATTGAAAACGACTATCGGTTTTTCAGTTACGGCGATGCAATGTTTTTAACTAACATGTCAGATAAGGCGACATAGTATGAAGTTTGATTTATTAACAAGCGACTCAAAAGCACGTCGTGGACGCTTAACGTTTGAACGTGGAACCATTGAAACACCTGCTTTTATGCCTGTAGGTACTTATGGCACGGTAAAGGCCATGACACCAGAAGAGCTGCGCAACACAGGGGCTGAGATTGTTTTGGGGAATACCTTTCACTTGATGCTAAGGCCTGGTGTTGAAGTGATTGAAGCGCACGGTGACTTACACGATTTTATGAGTTGGCATAAGCCGATTCTTACTGACTCGGGTGGATTTCAAGTTTTTAGCCTTGATGAAATGCGCAAAATAACAGAAAAGGGCGTGCATTTTCGCTCTCCGGTAGATGGACGAAAAGTCTTTATGGGGCCAGAAGAGTCTATGCAAGTGCAGCGTCAACTCGGCTCAGATATTGTGATGATATTTGACGAATGTACGCCATTCCCTGCGACAGAAAAGGAAGCGCGGACCTCTATGGAGCTTTCACAGCGCTGGGCAAAACGTAGTAAAGATGCCCATGGTGATAACCCATCAGCATTGTTCGGTATTATCCAAGGTGGTATGTACGAACATTTACGCGATGAGTCATTAGACGAGTTAATGCGTATCGATTTTGATGGTTTTGCCGTAGGTGGGTTGTCAGTAGGCGAGCCTAAAGATGATAGAGAACGAATTTTAGAACATATAGTGCCTAAAATGCCTGATGATAAACCGCGTTATTTGATGGGTGTTGGCAAACCGGAAGACATTGTTGAAGCGGTGCTGAAGGGTATAGATATGTTCGACTGTGTTATGCCAACACGCAATGCAAGAAATGGTTACTTATTCACCCGTACAGGCTTGGTGAAAATACGCAATGAGAAGTATCAGTTCGACACACGCCCAATTGATGAAGCTTGTGAGTGTTATACCTGTAAAAATTACTCTCGTTCTTATTTACGCCATTTAGACAAGTGTAAGGAGATTTTAGGCTCTCAATTAAATACTATTCATAATCTGCATTACTACCAAGATTTAATGCGCGGCTTGCGGGAAGCGATCAGTAATGAAACGTTGAATGAATTTGTTGAGGACTTCTATCAGCAGCAAGGTAAAAAGCCAAATGCTATGGCATAATACGCAATTACTTCAATAATTTTTGGTGAGGGGTGTTTAACCTCTCGCTTTAACACACTAACTGTCTTACAAGGCAGCACAAATAAATAGGATTAATAATGTTAGATTTTTTAATATCAAGCGCACATGCCGCTGAAGAAGTAGCTGTTGCGGCTGCTCAAACAACGACTGACGCAGCGGAAGCTGGGCCAGGTTTTGAAGGTTTGATTTTCCCTGTTGCGCTAATTGCGATCTTTTACTTCTTGTTAATTCGCCCGCAACAAAAGCGTAACAATGAACACAAGAAAATGGTGGGCGACGCAAAAAAAGGTGATGAAATTGTTACTAGTGGCGGCGTACTAGGAAAAATTACTGAAGTAGGCGATCATTTTATGACGCTTGAAATTGGTCCGAATATGTCCGTACAGGTCATAAAGTCATCTATTTCATCCGTCATGCCAAAAGGAACGTATAAATCCGCTGGCAAAGCTAAAAAATAAACTGTTAAACGAGTTGTAATCATGATGAATCATTTTCCTGCTTGGAAAAATTTGCTGATAGGAATAGCGTTACTAATCGCTGTAGTTTATGCTGCGCCAAACCTTTATGGCGATGACCCTTCTGTTCAAATTTCACCCTTACGTGGTGCAGTTATTAACAGTAGTTTACTGGGCGATGTAAAAGAAAAATTACAAAGCAACAATATCATTCCGTTAAAAGAAGAGCTCTCTGCGGATCAAATTTTATTGCGCTTTAGTAATACGAATGACCAACTCAGCGCGTCAGATATTATTAAGGATGTATTGGGTAACAACTATGTTGTTGCGTTAAATTTAGCGCCAGCAACACCTCAGTGGTTACGCTCATTGAATGCAGCTCCTATGTATTTAGGGTTGGATTTACGTGGTGGTGTACATTTCTTACTTGAAGTTGATATGCAAGCGGCTGAAAAGCAAGCTGTTAACCGTAGTGCCACGGATATTCGTCAATACTTGCGCGAAAATAAGTTGCGCTATTTAAGTGTGCTTGTGAACGGTGGAACGGTTCGAATTAAATTCAGGAACCAAGATATACACGATGCCGCTTTAAGTAAATTATCATCACAGTTCCGTACGTGGGAGTTTGAAGCAGATTCAGCGAATGCATCCGCACCGACAGTTAAGGCGAGAATGTCGGCTAAAGAGCTAGTAAATATTAAAAAATATGCTGTTCAGCAAAACATTATCACGCTTAAAAATCGTGTGAATGAGCTAGGTGTAGCAGAACCTGTTATTCAGCGGCAAGGTGAAAATCGTATCGTTGTTGAGTTGCCTGGCATACAAGACACAGCCCGTGCGAAGGAAATTTTAGGTGCCACAGCAACGCTTGAGTATCACATGGTTGATACTCAGCACAGTGTATCCGCCGCAATATCAGGTAGAGTTCCATTAGGAGCGAAGCTTTATAATAAGCGTGAGGGCGGTAAGATCCTGCTGAAAAAACAAATTATTGTAACGGGCAGTGAGATTATTGATGCGTCATCCGGCATTGAAAGCGACACAGGATCGGCCATGGTGTCAGTTTCATTAGATGGCCCTGGTGGCAAGAAAATGAGCAAAACCACTCGTGAGAATATTGGCAAGCCGATGGCTGTTGTATTTATTGAAAATAGAACAGAAACTAAAATTGTTGATGGTAAGCCAGTTCGTTATAAAACGGTTGTTGAAGAAGTGATCAATGTAGCAACGATTCGCGGACACTTTAGCAATCGTTTCCAAACAACCGGTTTGGATAACTCTTCAGAAGCTCGCGATTTAGCTTTGTTGTTACGCGCAGGTGCATTAGCGGCTCCGATAGATATTGTTGAAGAACGTACAGTTGGCCCGAGTTTGGGGCAAGATAATATTGATATGGGTTTTAACTCTGTCTTAATTGGTTTTGCACTGGTTCTTATCTTTATGGCCGTGTATTACAAAACATTTGGACTTTTTGCGGATATAGCCTTAGCAACTAACTTGATTTTCATTATTGCTATCCTATCTTTATTGCAAGCAACACTAACGTTACCTGGTATTGCCGGTATCGTCTTAACAGTGGGTATGGCAGTTGATGCGAACGTGTTGATTTTTGAACGTATAAAAGAAGAACTGAGAAATGGCAATTCACCGCAAGCTAGTATTCACGCGGGTTATGAGAAAGCATTTTCAACCATTGCTGATGCTAATGTAACGACACTTATTGCAGCCGTTATTTTGTTTGGCTTTGGAACAGGGCCGATTAAAGGTTTTGCTATTACCCTTAGTATCGGTATTTTGACATCAATGTTTACCGCTATTGTAGGTACTAGAGCATTAGTAAATGCTACCTACGGCAGCGCTCAAATAGATAAGTTGAAGATTTAAATTATGAGTAATCAAAACGTTATTAAAATTGATTTTCTAAGTAAACGTAAAATCGCGTTTGTTTTTTCTATATTACTGTTGATTGTTTCGATTGGCTCTTTGGCAACTAAAGGGCTTAAAAAGGGCATTGATTTTACCGGAGGCACACTAGTTGAATTGAGCTTTTCTGAGACAGTACAACTTAAAAGCTTAAGAGATTTATTAAATGAGGCGGGGTTTAAGGGTGCAGTTGTTCAACATTTTGGTTCTTCGAAAGAAGTACTCATTCGTTTATTACCTGATGCCGCATTAAATACGGCAACCTTGAGTAACAAAGTCCAATCGGCTATTAATAAAAACTTTTCACAAAGTGCTGAATTAAGACGTGCAGAGTTTGTTGGTCCTCAGGTTGGCGAAGAGTTAGCAGAGGATGGTGGTTTAGCATTGCTCTATGCGCTTATTTGTATTCTTATTTATGTCACGATGAGATTTGAATATCGCTTTGCTTTAGGGTCGGTTGGAGCATTGGCACACGATGTTATTATTACATTGGGGTTCTTTTCGGTATTTCAATTCGAATTTGATTTGACCGTATTAGCGGCTATTTTGGCGGTGATTGGCTATTCGTTAAATGACACTATCGTTGTGTTTGATCGTGTTCGAGAAAATTTCAGATCAATACGCAAAGGCTCGCCAACAGACATTGTTAACATTTCATTAAACCAAACGTTAACAAGAACAGTGATGACGTCATTAACGACACTAATGGTATTGATTGCGCTGTTTATTTTAGGCGGTGAAATTATTCACGACTTTGCACTAGCTTTAATTGTTGGTGTTTTGGTCGGCACGTATTCATCTATTTACGTTGCTAGCCCAATTACGTTAGCTCTGGGTATTACTAAAACTGATTTGATTATCGTTAAGATTGATCAAGATGAACTCGACAAGATTCCATAAATAGTAATCCAATAAAAAACCCGCTATTTAGCGGGTTTTTTATTGGGACTTTTTTACTGTTTAGCTATTAATAACCTTATCAACATGAGGTTCTACTTTATTTAATAAGGCCGCATGCATTTTAGGGTTAGCACAAATAATATTGCCGGTTTTGAAGTAGTCGTGGTTATTAGAGAAATCGGTAACAACACCACCAGCTTCTTGGATAAGTAAAATACCGGCTGCAAAATCCCAGGGCTTCAAGCCAATTTCAAAAAAACCATCTAGTTTTCCCGCCGCCACATAAGCCAAATCAAGCGATGCTGCGCCTGCACGTCTAACACCAGATGTTGACGAAAAGATGTCACGGAAAATATCTAAATAGGGCTCGATATTCTTATTGTTTTTGAATGGAAATCCCGTACCTAAGAAAGCGCCTTCAATTTTGCGTTGACGAGCAACACGAATACGGCGGTTGTTTAGCATAGCGCCTTTACCACGCGTTGCTGTAAATAAATCTTGACGGACAGGATCATAAATAACAGCTTGCTCGATAACATCACCTTTTTTTAAGGCAATGGAAACAGCGTAATGAGGAAAGCCATGTATGAAATTAGTTGTTCCATCTAGTGGATCAATAATCCAGATGTATTCAGCATCTTCATTAAGAGATCCCGATTCTTCGGCTAGAACACCATGATCTGGGTACGCTGTAAGAAGTGTATTGATGATTTCTTCTTCAGCACGCTGGTCAATTTCTGTGGCGTAATCATTCGGGCTCTTAATCGTTATCTTAAGAGTGTCAACTGAGTCAGCGGAACGTATTATAATATCGCCTGCTTGCCTTGCTGCTCGAATTGCAATATTCAACATTGGGTGCATGATTTTGCCTAGCTTTTGAGTTGGCGCAAGGATAACAGATACAGCCGGAGTATGTCTTTTGAAAGTCGATGAAAATAGCGAAATACTGTCAAATATTAGAATAGTGTTAGTTGAAACCTCACATCCTGGGAATATAGGGGCCGCAGCCCGTGCGATGAAAAACATGGGGTTGTCAAATTTGGCACTCGTTAACCCTAAAATATTCCCCAGCGCTGAAGCCACATCCAGAGCATCAGGAGCTGATAATATTCTTGCTAGTGCAACGGTGTATAGCAGTTTAAAAGATGCGCTTGAGCCTTGTGAGCTTGTACTCGGTGCTAGTGCAAGAATAAGGCACCTAGGCTGGTCAGAAGTTGGCCCTAAAAAAGGCTGTGATCTTATTATTGGTGCTGCGAAAACAGCGCAGGTTGCAGTTGTTTTTGGGAGAGAGAACTCAGGTTTGACGAATGAAGAGTTAGAGTTGTGTCATCATCTACTTCATATACCGACAAACCCTGATTTTAGTTCTTTAAATGTTGCTTCTGCGGTTCAGGTACTTAGTTATGAAATTTATTCTGCCGTTATTGGTGAACAAATTATTGAATCACCTGAAGTTGAAGACAGGGCTGCAACAAGCCAAGAATTTGAAGGATTTTTTGATCATCTTTTAAAAACGCTTGAAAAAACGGATTTCTTAGAACTGTATAAAACAAAACGACTTCAACAACGTATTAGACGAATTTTTTATCGTTCAGAACTTAATAGAACAGAAGTTAATATTTTGCGTGGGATTTTAACAGCCGTTAATAACAAGATTGATGGAATAAAAAAGAGATAGCTCGTTACTAAAAAATAATTCATCGTTGCATGAATGCTCACGTTAGAATGACTTTAAGATTTAAAACATTTAAGAAGACTATGTTTAGCCAATTAAAAGAAGATATTAATATTGTATTTGATCGGGATCCTGCGGCCCGAAGTAAACTTGAAGTGATAACGACGTACCCAGGTTTTCATGCGATTTTATTGCACCGTTTTAATCATTACCTGTGGCGCTCCAATTTAAAGTTTATCTCACGTTTTTTTGCCTATTTTTCACGCTGGTTGACGGGTATAGAAATACATCCCGGCGCTGTTATTGGACGACGATTTTTTATCGATCATGGTATGGGCGTTGTTGTTGGTGAAACGGCCGTTATTGGTGATGATTGCACTCTTTATCATGGCGTTACATTAGGTGGTACCAGCTGGAAAAAAGGTAAACGTCACCCAACTTTGGGTAATGCTGTGGTGGTAGGTGCGGGCGCGAAAGTGCTAGGTCCGATCGACATTGGTGATAACGCAAGAATTGGTTCCAATGCCGTCGTCATTCGGACGGTACCCGAAGGTGCAACAATCATTGGTATACCTGGCCGCATTGTTAATGCTGAATCAAGTTCCCCAAGCCCGGAGCAAGAGGCTATGGCGAAGAAAATTGGTTTCGATGCGTATGGGACATCTCAGGAAATGCCTGACCCCGTTGCAGTTGCTATTAATGGCATGTTGGAGCATATCCATAAGATGGATAAAGAAATGGAACGAATGTGCGGTGAAATAAGATCATTAGGTGGTGGAAAAGACGCTAAACCTGTTGAGGAGATTAGCAGTGAACCCGTTGATGATGGAACGGGGTCGACGTGCTTAGGGAAACAAGTAGAAACAGAGTAGCTCTTGATGATTTACTTTGATCACAATGCTACAACGCCCATAGATCCGCAAGTGCTTGAGGCAATGCAACCGTTTCTAACAACATTTTATGGCAACCCATCGAGTTTACACAGGCATGGGCGTGCGGTTAAAACGGCTATTGATCAGGCAAGACAGCAGATTGCTGCATTAGTAAAGGTTAGCCCTGAGCAGGTCATTTTTACAAGTGGCGGTACGGAAGCTAATAATATAGCCATATCGGCGGCTAAAGCCTCTAAAAAAGGGCATGCTTTAATGAGTTCAACGGAACATCCTTCTATCGTAGAGCCTATGCAAAGGCTTGCTTTACAGGACATCCATGTAGAGAAAATTGCCGTTAATTCTAATGGTCTAATTGCGGCTGATATATTGGGCTCTAGCATAACTAGTAACACTGGTTTTATCAGCATTATGCAGGCAAATAATGAAACAGGTGTTATTCAAGATATAGCAACCCTAGGCGCTTTGGCGAAAGAAAGAGGCATTATATTTCATACAGACGCTGTGCAGTCATGTGGAAAACTGGATGTCGATTTCGGTGCGCTTAATGTTAATCTTATGTCCTTATCTGGCCATAAAATATACGGGCCAAAAGGCGTAGGGGCATTGGTTTATGATAAAAAAGTGAATCTATCCCCCGTGTTTTATGGGGGAGGGCAGGAAACTAGATTAAGGCCCGGTACTGAAAATGTCGCTGGGATCATTGGTTTTGGTAAAGCGGCAGAACTAGCGCTTCAATTACAAGAAAGTAGAGCGACACAGTTATTAGGTCTAAGAAAAAAATTAGAAGAGGGCATTAGCGGTATAGCCGGGCTTGTTATCGCAGGTTCAGGTGTTGAGCGTTTGCCCAATACTAGCCAAATTCTTATGGATACTGTTGATGGTGAAATGCTGTTAATGCAACTGGACCAACAAAGTATCGCAGTTTCGAGTGGCTCGGCGTGTTCAAGTAACAGCAAACTACCAAGCCCAGTTCTTAAAGCAATGGGCTATAAAGATAAGCTTGCGCTTAGCGCCATTAGAGTCAGCTTAGGACAGCAAAGCACGCTAGAAGAAGTTGATGTTTTTATAGCCGCCCTAAAAGCAACAATCAATCGATAAGCGAAAACACCTGACCAGACTCTTTACTTAATACAACCTGTAAAAGTTCTTTTGCTACCTGCTTAGCCGACATTAAGGTTGATGTTTCCTCACCTGGATGAGTTTTCTTTCTAATAGCTGAAAGGTAAGGGCCTGGAATAAATACATTACTAACAACACTTGTGGAATCCAATTCGTCAGCTAAGGTTCTTGAAAAGCTTTCAATAGCAACTTTTGAAACACCATAGGCTCCCCAATAAGCTTTGCTTTGGCGTGCAGATGAATCAGAAATAAAAGTAATGGAGGCATTTTCTGATCGTTGCAGTAACGGCAAACACGCCTTACTGAGCATAGCAGCTGCATTTAAATTGACCTGTAGAGTTTTATGCCAAGATGTGCCTGCTTGGCTTCCAATAGGGCCAATAATCCCTATATCGCATGCCGCATTAATAACCCCATCTAACCTTTTGAATTCATTAAATATAGAGTTAATTAATTGTTGGTAAATATCATCATCCGTTTGCTCTAAATCAAACGGAATAATAGCCGGCAGAGGGTAACCAGATGTTTCAACTTCGTCATATAAAGCATTTAATTTTTTATCATTGCGCCCCGTTAATATAGTTGTTGCCCCGTGTTGTGCCAAAGCCAAGCAAATTGCTTTACCTAAACTACCGCTTGCGCCTGTTATTAAGTAAACATGCCCGTCAAGTTGGTTTGTTTTAATTTTTTGTGATGGTATACGTGACGTCTTAGTCATTTTTAGGGCTACTTATAATAGTTTGTTGGCGGGCGGTTTTTTCAATCGGTTCTAAATCAACTAAGGGTTTGCGTGTCTCGATACCTAAGTCTTTAAATTTACGTGCATTTGGAAAGACTTGTCTCTCTAGTGACCCAATGGCTTTGTTGTAATGGCTAATGCTTTTATCTAATGAGCCTCCAACTTTGCTCATGTGCTCAACAAAAGTCGCCAAACGTGAGTACATTTCTTCACCTAATTTCCTAATAATTTCAGCATTCTCAGTGGTTGCTTGTTGGCGCCAACCAAATGCAATGGCACGTAAGAGGGCCACTAAACTAGTTGGAGTAGCTAAAATAACGTGTTGGGCGAGAGCATCTTCGAGTAAAGAATGGTCCTGTTCTAACGCGGCACTAAGAAACTGATCACCCGGTATAAATAGCACAACAAAGTCTGGCGTGTTTTTGAATTGTGACCAATAAGCCTTTTTAGAAAGCTCCTTGACTCGATCACGAACTTGTTTTGCGTGTCGAACGAGGTGTTCTTTTCGTTGAGCATCATCTGTTTGTTCAGTTGCTGTTAAATAGGCATCTAACGGTGTTTTCGCATCAACAACAATATCACGCTGATCCGGCATCCGAATGATCATATCTGGTCGCATGGCGCCTTCTGTAGTATTTAAGTGCTCTTGCTCGAAGAAATCACAATGCTCAACAAGACCGGCAAGCTCAGCGAGTCGTTTCAAGGTCAGTTCACCCCATTGTCCGCGTACTTCGGGTCTGCGTAATGCTTGTACAAGGTTACGTGTTTCACTTTGTAATTGGTTTTGAGTTTCAGTCATGTTTTGTAAAAACTGACTGATTGATCCGTACGTTTGCTGTCTATCTGCTTCGAGCTTTTTAAGTTGCGTATCGGTTTGCTTTAAAATGTCTTTAATCGGCGAAACCATGTCGCTAAAAGCTTTTTCTTTTTCGTTAAGCCGCGACTCGGCACTGTTTTGTTGCTTGCTGAAGTTTTCTCTTGCGAGCTTTAAAAACTCTTCATTATTTTCTCTTAGAGCTTGAGTTGAAAGCGCAGTAAAGCTATCCCGAAAGTTTTGCATTAATTCATTTTCGTTTGAAGCAGCTTTCTCTTTAAGGTCTTTCTCAAGGATTAATCGAGTTTCATGGGCTAATAAGTCATTTTTTAATTTGTTATTAGCGCGAAACATAATTAAATACCCGGCTATAAGGCCAACAACTAAGCCTCCAAAAATTAATAACATGCTATTTGCTTCAATCATCGTTCGAATTACTCGTTATTGCGTTACGTGCAGAAAGTCTAACAACTCAGCTGCACTACTGATAGATATGTCAGCTTGCCAATCATTAATATTATCGCCGTTTGGAATGTAGCCATAACGACAGGCGACAGTTGTTAATCCAGCCAATCTGCCTGCTCGAATATCACGCTCTGCATCGCCCATGTATACCGCTTTGTCAGGTGAGATGTTTATTTGCTGGCAAGCGAGATAAATGGACTCAGGATGAGGTTTAGTGTTTTTAACTTGGTCACCACATACGACGCAAGCCGCACGTGTATTGAGACTCATTTTTTCCAATAAAGGGGTCGTTAGGTATTCCGGTTTGTTCGTTACAATTCCCCAAGGCATGTGATGCTTTTCAAAGTGGTTTAGTAAGTCGCTCATACCTTCAAATAGAACCGATTTATCAGCAATATGCTGTTGATAGAAGGAAATAAAGTGAGCCTTTAGCTCCTTTTGTTTTATTGCATTGAGCTCAGAACCAAACCCAAGAACAATAAGGGCATCTGCGCCGTTGGAAACAATAGGGCGTATCTCATCATAGGTTAAAGATTTTAAACCATTGTGAGCTAAGGTTGCGTTCAGTGCTGCGGCTAAATCAGGTGCGGTATCGACAAGCGTGCCATCGAGATCGAATAAAACGGCCTCTATTTGCCTGCCTAACATGGTGTGAGACATTTTGTTTATTAATAACCGCTAGTTTTTTTGAAATACGCAGATGTAGTTAACGCTAATATCGTTTGTCATTGAGAATGATTTGCTAATAGGGTTGTATTCAATGCCACGACTATCAAGTAGTTCAAGACCTGCTTGTCGTGCCCATTGTGATAATTCTGATGGCTTAATAAAGGCAGCATAATCGTGCGTGCCTTTAGGTAACATACCTAAAATATATTCTGCGCCAACGATGGAAAGCAAATAAGATTTGGGGTTTCTGTTTAGTGTGGATAAGAAAACGTAGCCACCAGGTTTTACTAAAGTTACGCATGCTTCAATAATAGAAACGGGATCAGGCACGTGTTCCAGCATTTCCATGCAGGTAACACAGTCAAACGATGCCGGTCTCTCTTTTGCCAACTCTTCTACGCTGATGTGTTTATAACTAACGCTTACGCCGCTATCTAAACTATGTAAATCAGCAACGTCGAGCAGTTCTTTACCTAAGTCTACACCGGTTACATTAGCGCCTTTTAGCGCCATTGATTCGGACAGTATGCCCCCGCCACAGCCAACATCGAGCACATCTTTACCGCTAAGGGAGATGACCTTGTCAATCAAGTTTAGACGTAGTGGGTTGATTTGGTGAAGCGTCTTAAAGTCACCTTCTGGGTCCCACCAATGAGAAGCCATAGAGCTGAATTTTTCAATCTCGCTTAGATCTACGTTTTTTTGTTCTGTATTTTCTTGTGTTTGAGTCATTGGATTATTTTACACCGCTTTATGGTTTTTATGATGAAACGGGCTGATTTTTCCTTGCCATTGCTTTGTTTTTTCAAGTATAGCCTTTTCATCAAGGGTTGTTAGTTTGTGGTTCTTCATTAAGGCTTTACCTGCCACCCAAACATCACTAATTTGCGAACGATTTGCTGAATAAACTAATGTTGAAATAACGTCGTAGATTGGTTGAGTTTCTAGGCTGTTTAAATTGATCGCGAATAGATCAGCTTGTTTGCCGCATTCTATGGAACCGATTTTATCTTGCAAGCCCAATGCTTTTGCGCCATTAATGGTTGCCATGCGTAAGGCTTGATGTGCCGGTAAAGCATTTGCTTTTTCTGTAACGCCTTTGGCTAGTAAAGCGGCTGTTTTCATTTCGCCCAACATATCAATATCGTTATTACTGGCAGAGCCATCAGTACCCAAGGCGACGTTAACACCCGCGTTGAGCAACTGATTTACCGGACAAAAACCACTGGCAAGTTTTAAGTTAGACTCTGGGCAATGAACCACATGGACGTGGTGTTCGGCCAATATTTGTATTTCTTGATCAGTCAGCGCGGTCATATGCACAGTGATCAGGTCAGGGCTTAATAAGTTTAAATTTTTAAGGCGCATTAATGGGCTAATACCATGCTCAGCAATGGATTCTTCCACTTCGCTGCGTGTTTCATGAGCATGAATATGCATCGATAACCCTAATTCATCCATTAAAGGTTGAATAATTTTTAAGGATTCGTCGCACACGGTATACGGTGCATGAGGCGCGAAAGAAAAATTAATTAAGCTATTGTTATTGAAACGATCACGGACGGCTAAGCCCTTACTAATGTATTCATTGAGGTTTTGTGCCCAACGCGTTGGAAAATCAATAACAGGAATGCCAATATTTGCTCGAATACCGGCTTGTTCTGCGACAGCGGCCATTTGATCGATAAAGAAATACATGTCATTGAAGCAGGTTGTCCCGCCTCGAATCATTTCTGCAAGAGCGAGTTCGGACCCATCCTTAACAAATTGCTCATCTGCGAGTTCAGATTCGGCCGGCCAAATATGCTCATTGAGCCATTCGTCAAGCGGCAAATCATCAGCGAGACCTTTCAATAGGCTCATGGCGGCATGGGTGTGCGCGTTAACGAAGCCGGGCAGGAGCGCGTGCTCATTTAATTCAATAGTGTTATCTGCTGAGTATTTATGAGCCTCATGCTGCGGTAAAATATCAATAATCGTATCCTCTTGGACAATAACACTGTGGTGCTCAAGTACGCTATTGTTAGCATCAACCGTTATAATCCAAGCGGCATTAATTTTAAGAGTTGTTTGCATAAGTGATGGATAAAGAAAAATTATTATATGACAGCATTCGCCCCGTTAGCTGGTGCGATGATGGCTTGCGTTTATTGGACCAGCGTAAGCTACCTAAAGAAGAAGTATATCTATATATAACAAGCACGCAAGAGCTGTATACAGCTATAAAAGAGATGGCCGTTCGTGGCGCGCCGGCTATTGGAATAGCTGCGGCATACGGTGCGGCATTAGCTGCGAAAGAAGCAGAAGCGGATGCAACTGTTAACTTTAAAGAAGGTTTCCACCAACGATTAGACTTGCTAGCCTCATCACGCCCAACAGCCATTAATTTATTCAATGCATTAGATACTGCCAAGCGTTTGAAAAACCCAAGTGATAATGTTTTAAATTGGGCCCATCAATGGTTGAAAGATGACATTGATGCGAACAAAGAAATTGGGCTATACGGAGCAGGGTGTTTAGCCCCTAAAACACGGGTATTAACACATTGTAATGCCGGTGCGCTGGCAACGGGTGGTTACGGTACAGCGCTGGGAGTTATTAGAGCAGGTTACCAACAAGGTGTTGTGGAAACGATCTATGCTGATGAAACTCGCCCCTGGAATCAAGGCTCGCGTTTAACATTATGGGAGCTTCAAAAAGATGAGATTCCGGTGACTCTAATAGCTGATAGCGTTGCCGCATCTTTAATGCAAAAGGGCGCCATAGATTGGGTTATTGTTGGTGCAGACAGCATTTGCATGAATGGCGATATTGCCAATAAAATAGGGACATATTCCTTAGCTGTGTTAGCCAAGTACCATGGGGTTAAAGTGATGGTTGCTGCACCAATAACAACTATAGATTTAAAGGCGGAGTCTGGAGCGGATATTAAAATAGAACAGCGTTCTAGCAACGAAATTTTACCTAATGAATACAATAATGGCTTTGTAAATGCGTTAAACCCTGTCTTTGATGTAACTCCAGCAGAGCTAATATCTGTTATTGTGACGGAAAAAGGGGTGATTGAATCATCAGATGCTCGTAAAATGCAGACTTTAATAAGCAAACAATACTAAGACAACGTTATGACGCAACTTCTAGCGATTGCCGCAGGTGGATCAATAGGCGCAGTAATGCGATACCTAGTGTCGACGGGTATTTATACATGGCTTGGTCGTGGATTCCCCTACGGTACGCTGGTGGTGAATGTTGTAGGTTCGTTGTTAATGGGCTTGCTATACGAGCTGTTTTTGCAGCGTTTATCCGTTTCTCCAGAAATTAGGGCGGTGTTACTAGTAGGTTTTTTGGGTGCATTTACTACGTTTTCAACGTTCTCAATTGAAACGATTAACCTGATTGAACAAGGGTATTTACTAAAAGCCATGACCAATGTCTTAGCGAGTGTTGTTTTGTGCATATTAGCGGCATGGGTTGGTCTACAAATAGCGAGACAATGATGAAAACAAAAGCAGTTCGTATTGCTCGGGTTTATTTGACTGAAGCCGATCATCAACTAAACGATATTATGCAGTACCTTCATGATCATGAAAGTATTCCTGGCGCAACGGCTTATAGAGGTGTTGAGGGGTATGGCTCGTCAGGAAAAATGCATAATTCGTCTTTGATTGATTTGTCATTTAATTTGCCAATAACTATCGAGTTTTTTGATGAATCAAACAATGTGCTCACGGTTATTAAGCACCTAAAAGAAAACTTCAATGTCAGTCAGACCATTAGTTGGTTAGCTGAACAACACCACTAAACTTAATCTAAAGGAAAGCGATATGCTTGATCCACAGCTTTTAAGAAATAATCCAATTGATGTAAAAAAAGCCATGCAACGCCATGGTTCAGACCTTGATCTAGACGTTTTTAACGCTCTTGAAAAACAGCGGAAAGACATTCAAGTTAAAACGCAGAACTTACAAAATGAGCGCAATAAAAGCTCTAAGTCTATCGGCATGGCTAAAGCCAAAGGAGAAGACATTCAACCCTTACTCGATAGCGTCTCACAACTTGGTGATGACCTAAAAGTAGCGGAAGCAGAGCTGAATGAAGTTCAGGCAAAATTACAGAGTATTTTCCTTTCATTGCCTAATGTGCTTGCTGATGATGTGCCTACTGGTAAAGATGAAGAGCAGAACATAGAGTTAAGAAAATGGGGCAATATACCTGCGTACGATTTTGAAGCAAAAGACCATGTTGATTTAGGGCAAGCCCTCAACGGCATTGATTTTGAAGCAGGCGCTAAAATTGCGGGATCGCGTTTTGTCACCTTGTCTGGGCCTTTAGCGCGGTTACAACGTGCGCTAACGCAGTTTATGCTCGATACGCATGTTGATCAGCATGGCTACAAAGAAACCTATGTGCCTTACTTGGTGAACAAAGAATCCTTATTGGGAACAGGGCAACTGCCGAAGTTTGAAGAGGATTTATTCAAAATCGGTAACGATTCACCGTATTACCTTATTCCAACAGCAGAAGTGCCGGTCACGAACCTTGTGCGTGATGAAATTATCAAAGCAAACGATATGCCGCTCAAATACGTTGCGCATACACCGTGCTTTAGAAGTGAAGCGGGTGCATATGGCCGTGATGTGCGCGGCATGATTCGCCAGCATCAATTTGAAAAAGTAGAACTTGTTCAAATTGTTAAGGCATCAGAATCAGAACAAGCGCACGAGCAGTTAACTCAGCACGCTGAAGGCATATTGCAAGCGCTAGAGCTTCCATATCGCTTAATGCTGTTATGTTCTGGTGATACGGGGTTTTCAGCCACTAAAACGTATGACCTTGAAGTGTGGCTGCCGGGGCAAAGCGCCTATCGTGAAATCTCTTCATGCAGTAACTTTAACGACTTCCAAGCGCGTCGCTTAAAAGCACGCTGGCGTAACCCTGAAACAGGTAAGCCAGAGCTCGTACACACCGTTAACGGATCAGGGCTAGCGGTAGGGCGTACATTAATTGCCGTAATGGAAAACTACCAACAAGCCGACGGTTCAATAAAAGTACCTGACGCATTAAAACCTTATATGGGCCATGTAACATCAATAACACCATAGCCTGCTAATAAAGTATCAGACAATAAAAAAGCCCCTAAAAAGGGGCTTTTTTATTACTTATAGAAAGCGAACTAATCGCGGCCGTTCATAGCACCTAGCAAATGTAACAAGCTAGTGAACAAGTTGAACAAGCTAATATATAAAGAAACCGTTGCCATAATGTAGTTTGTTTCACCGCCATGAATAATGGCACTAGTTTGGTATAAAATCATGCCAGACATTAGCATAATGAACATAGCGGAAACGCCTAATGACAAGGCTGGGATACTAAACACCATTGCGCCAATACCCGCTAGGAAAGCCACTAAAATACCAACCATTAAGAAGCCAGAAATAAAGCTAAAATCTTTCTTAGTTGTTAGTGCATAAGCAGACAAAGCAAAAAAGATAACGCCTGTACCACCTAAGGACGTCATAATTAACTCATGGCCATTGGAAAAAGCCTGAAGGTACATATTAAGGATTGGACCTAGTGTTAACCCCATAAAACCTGTTAAAGCAAATACACAAACAATACCAATCGAGCTATTTCTAAATTTAGTTGTTAGCCACAAAAGACCAAAATAACCGACCAAGGTCATAATCATGCCAGGGTGTGGTAAGTTCATAGTCATGGATAAACCAGCGGTTGCAGCACTAAATAGTAGTGTCATAGCCAGTAAAATATATGTATTCTTCAATACTTTATTAGTAGCTAGGATACTCTCTTCGCTACGTGCAATAGATTGATTAAATTGATTCACTAAAATACCTCATTAATAATTAATAAATGCTCACTTGAATAGACTTCAAAAAGCACATAAGGTTCAATCGTACGTCTTTGTGAAAATACTTCAAGTCTTTTAGCGATTACGCTGGAAAAATTAGCCAGACTTAAGTAATATGCGCGGCTTGAAAGGAAATGTTTAACATTTCTTTATATAGCCGCTTAAAATCTGGAGAGATGGCAGAGCGGTTGAATGCACCGGTCTTGAAAACCGGCATAGGTTTATCCCTATCCAGGGTTCGAATCCCTGTCTCTCCGCCATTATATTATCTAAGCCCTTGATCCCAAGGGCTTTTTTATTTCAAAATAACCCTTAACCCTCACCTAGCTCCACATTTTCATTAAATTGAAAATAATCAGCAATACCTTATGTCTTAATAGCTGTGTTCCCACATTAACACCCAGAACTAATGAAGCGGCCGCCATTTACATTATTTCAATATCGAAAGCCCTCAGCTTAGTAATCGTAACTGAGGATGTAGAAACCAAGTAGCAAGTTGAATCCCTAAGGGAGCATCAATCGATTGCAAGGCTATTACATCAGGAAACGTATTCCTACGAAAAATCTCAGAAGCTATTAATTCAATCCGTTCTCTACAAGATAGAGTTGTAAGGCTTAGGCAAAAGCTCGAGCAACTAAAAGCCCCAGAAACCTTTATAAACAACAGGAAAGTTTTTCCATAACTTTTAGGAGAAGTCCTTTCTCTACCTTTCCTAATGTCACATTACACTTCGTATAATGTATATTATGTTAAATAGAAGTGAAAATTAAAAATAATGTAGCTCTTCTTCAACTAACCACAAATATATACGTCATATCGCGTATTTACACTACTAACGGTATAACTTGGCTTTAGATCGTTTAATGTTGGTGCTGACTTAGGTCGCTTAACGACAACACGGTGCTTCGATTTTTTTAAAGCAATCTCAAGTAGCTCACTTTCTTTTCCTGAATAGCCAACAAGCGATTGGAGTATTTGCATGTCTTTTTTAATTTTTGCTGATTTCTTTCGTTCAGGGTACATAGGATCCAGATAAACAACATCTGGCGCCGATGAATCATTGCAACCTTCAAGATATAAAGACGCATCATCAAATACACATGTCATACGTTCTACGATATCACAAACGTCTTCATCGGCATTTGCTCTATGTATCGCGTCAATTAACATGGAATATAAAGCTGGATGCTGCTCACAAAGCATTATGTTTGATCCAAGACTGGCTAAAACGAAAGCATCTTTTCCCAGACCTGCCGTAGCGTCTAATATCATCCAATCAGGGTGCTTATCTAACCCACAGGCTTTGGGTAAAGGCTGGCTCTTTCCTCCGCCATATTGACGTCGATGTTTGGACTTTCCATGAATAAAATCAATGCTGACACTTAAGTGCTCACCATTTTTAGTTACATGCAAGGTAAGCACTTGCTCTTTATAAGCCAAATAACTACTTTCATTGGTGTTTGAAACGATTTGAAGCACGCTTGAGTTTATCAAAACTGCTACTTCTTCACAGTTTGTTTCTGCTGAACAGACAATGATCGGGAAAGGATTTTCTTGCAAATTTATGATGAATAATCGAAAAATGGGGTGGATGAAGGGACTCGAACCCTCGACAACCTGAGTCACAGTCAGGGGCTCTACCAACTGAGCTACACCCACCATCGACGATTTTTTATGCTTACAGACTACCAGAATAGCAAGTCATTAACTTGGATTTTTACCTTATCGCGCAGTTATATGGTGCGCTTGGCAGGACTCGAACCTGCTACCCTCGGCTTAGAAGGCCGATGCTCTATCCAGATGAGCTACAAGCGCTTCATATAATAAGCAAAATTGGTCGGGGCGGAGAGATTCGAACTCCCGACCCACTGCTCCCAAAGCAGTTGCGCTACCAGGCTGCGCTACGCCCCGACTACCTCCAGAAACCAATGCATAAATAATGCAATAAGTCTGTAGGTGGGCGATAATACGGCACACAGTAATTTTGGTCAACGCTTCTTTAAAAAAGAGCCAAAAAAAACCTAAAAAAGTGAGTGGAAATGTTTAAAAAGATCGATGGAAAGAAAATAGCGTCTGAGCTGCGCACAGCAATTAAAAAACAAACAGATGCGCGTATTGCGCGTGGCTTATCTAAACCAGGGCTGGCTGTTATTTTAGTCGGTGAAAACCCAGCCTCTGAGGTTTATGTCCGTAATAAGTGTAACGCTTGTGAAGAAGTTGGCTTTTACTCGCTTTCAAAAACTTTTCCTTACGGGGTAACAGAAGATGAGTTGCTCACACTAATTGAGGATTTGAATAATAACTCTGCGATTAACGGTATTCTTGTTCAACTGCCTCTGCCTGAACACATTAACGAAGAAAAAATCATTGAGGCCATTGATCCGCTAAAAGATGTGGATGGCTTTCACCCTTATAATATCGGCCGCCTAGCGTTGCGTATGCCTGTCTTGAGGTCTTGCACACCTAAAGGCATTATGACGCTTCTTAAAAGCACTGGCGTTGCTTTAGAGGGCAAAGAAGCTGTTGTTATTGGCGCATCTAATATAGTCGGCCGCCCTGTTTCACTTGAACTGTTAATGGCGCGCTGCACGGTTACAACGTGCCACAGTCGTACCGTTAATCTTGAGGAGCATGTTAAACGAGCTGATATCATCATTGCCGCTGTCGGTATCCCTAGCTTTGTAAAAGGCGAATGGGTGAAACCTGGCGCTATAGTGATTGACGTAGGAATCAATCGTTTAGAAACAGGCAAGCTATCCGGTGATGTAGATTATGACGCAGCTTCTAAAAATGCGAGTTGGATTACACCTGTTCCGGGTGGTGTTGGCCCAATGACGATAGCCTCATTACTTGAAAATACCTTACAGGCTGCTGAATTACAAAGTGGCTAGTAAATACTTAGGCTCTGCGCCATGTTGTTTCTTTGCCACTGTCTTCAAGAATAACGCCCTGCTCTTTTAATTGATCGCGAATCTGATCCGCTAATACCCAGTCTTTACTCTCTTTAGCGGCTAAACGCTTAGACATTGCAATATTGATATCTTTATTGCTGATTGAGTCGTTAGACCACATTGCTGACTTTAAGAACTCATCGGCATTTTGACCAAGTAAGCCTAATGGTTGCGCCATTGTTAATAAATCACTGGCTACTTTTGCAGCTTGTTTTGGCTCGGCCGCTCTCAACTTATTAATTTCATTGGCACATTCAAATAGTACTGAAATCGCTTTTGCTGAATTAAAGTCATCGTTCATTGCTTCTTCAAACCGTCGAATATAGTCAGATGACTGATCGTTTTCTATCGGCTCAATATTGCGCAAAGCTGTATACAGGCGTTCTAAGGCAGAGCGAGATTCATTTAATTGTTCGTTTGAATAATTCAGTGGGCTTCGGTAATGACTGGACAGTACGAAAAAGCGAATTTCTTCACCTCGATACTGCTTTAACACATCACGTACGGTGAAAAAGTTACCGAGAGATTTGGACATTTTCTCATCATCAATACGTACAAAACCATTATGCATCCACGTATTAACGTAGCGTTCGCCCGTTGCCGCTTCAGACTGCGCTATCTCGTTCTCATGATGTGGGAATTGAAGATCCATTCCGCCACCATGGATATCAAAATGATTACCTAAACAGCACGTCGCCATTGCGGAACACTCTATATGCCAACCTGGGCGCCCTTCTCCCCAAGGTGACGTCCATGATGGCTCGTTTGGTTTGGCCGATTTCCAAAGAACAAAGTCGAAGGGGTTACGTTTGTTTACATCCACCTCAACACGCTCACCCGCATTCATATCGTCTAATTGGCGACCTGAAAGCTGACCGTAGTTATCAAACGACTCAACTGAATAATATACGTCACCATTAGGTCCAACATAAGCGTGCTGCTTTTCAATTAATGATTTTATCATTTTGATAATATTATTGATTGATTCTGTTGCTAGCGGCTCAAGGTCTGGGCGCTGAACATTCAAAGCAACTTCATCGCGATGCATTTCATCAATAAAGCGTTGCGTTAAAGCAGTGAAATCTTCGTTCGCCTCAATAGATCTTGCTATTATTTTATCATCAATATCAGTAATATTGCGCACATACTTAATGTCATACCCGAGATATTTAAAGTAGCGTGACACCACATCAAAAACGACCATCACTCGCGCGTGTCCAATATGACAAAAGTCATATACGGTCATGCCACAAACATACAAACCAACCTTCCCCTCCTCGATAGGTCTAAAGGTCTCTTTCTGCCTAGTTAGCGTATTGAATATTTTTAATGCAGTCATTTTTTTCAAACAAAGTTATTTAAGCGCGAATAATAACCGATTCAGAATAAATCGGCACCGTTACGTCGACTTATTACCTATAGGTTTATTTTAAGTATCTATCAATATAAATAGGATATTTTGCTATTATTTAAGCACAGTACAATTACTGTGCTATAAAAATAATAAGAGAGAAAGTGATTTGAATAACGAGACGAAACTTGGGGTAGATACTTGGATTAAGCGTATCACTGAAAGTGAGATGCCCATTTTTGGCCGCACCGTACAAGAAGTTGTGAGCGTTTCTGAAGACGATGTGAGCTCAGCGTTGCAGTTAGGACAGGTAGTACTTAAAGATGCAGCAATGACTGCTCGCGTACTAAAGTTGGCTAATAGTGCCCATTACAACGCAACAGGGCAAAAATTTAGCACTATTAGCCGCGCCATTATGATGCTTGGTTTTGACACCGTTCGTAGTATGTGCCTTACCGTTTCTTTAATCGACAGTTTGGTTCACGGTATTCACCGAGAACAACTTATTAAACAAATGGCGCGATCACTTCATGCCGCGGCACAAGCACAAGAAATAGCCAAACAGCAGTCAGAAGGAAAACATGAAGAAGTTTTTATTGCGACACTACTTCTGCATATCGGGGATTTGGCTTTTTGGTGTTTTGGTGACAAGAAAGGCGACGAGCTGAATGAGGCCTTAAAAAACACCAAAATCAGCCCTGCTCAGGCGCAAAAGGATGTGCTTGGCTTTACGATGAATGAGCTGAGCCAAGGTTTAGCGCAGACATGGGGGTTAAGTGATTTATTAAAACAGACACTTGAAAAGGCGGATTCAACGGACCCCCGTAGTCAAGCGATTGTATTGTCACATCGTCTTGCTGAATCAGTAGAAGATGGTTGGGACTCTAAAGAAGTTAAGAAAGTGACGGCTCTAATCTCTTCCTTAACTAACACATCTCCTAAAAAGACCACAGAACAACTACATAACGCGGCTAAAAAGGCTGCTGAAACCACTGCTTTTTATGGTGCTAAGGCCGTCGCCCAAGTTATCCCCTTGCCTGTTGATGTTCAATTAGAAGATGACCATGCACTGGCAGATGCTTTTGTTCAGCCTGACCCTCTGCTTCAATTACAGATATTGCAAGAACTAATGTCTGTTGACAAAGACCACGGGGATTTCAATATGTTGGTTGAAATGACGCTTGAAGGCATTAATAGAGGTGTTGGAATGGACAACGCCCTATTTGCATTATTAACGCCCAACCATAAAGAAATAAAAGTAAAACAAGTGATTGGTGATAACAATGAATGGTTGCGTAAAAACTTTCAGTTCTCATTAAATGAGCCTGTTTCACGAATTTGGATGCAATCACTTAAAGAGCAAGTGCCTATTCGTGTGGATAGTAATGCTAGTACAGAGGTTAAGCGTTTGATTACACAATCATTAACGCAAAAAATAAAAGCTAAGTCGTTTTATATTGCGCCAGTCATTATCAAAAACAAACCAATTGGGTTGTTTTACGCTGACCGATCTACGAGCCACCGGGTAGTGTTCAAAAATCTGTGTCACTTCATTAAAATAAATGCGCAAGCATTAAGGAGCAACCAATTATGTCCGATACATTTGATTTTGATAAAGTCCTAAAAGAATTACAAACAGGTAAAGATTTAACGGGTAAGGACGGTATTTTAATGCCGTTGATAAAACAGCTAACCGAAGCGGCGATAACCGCAGAACTGGAGCAATACTTAGAAACCACTGACGACCCCAACAGGAAAAATGGCCTGGGCTCTAAAACCATTAAAACGGGTTCAGGCAGCTTTGAACTCAACGCCCCGCGGGATCGAGCGGGAACATTTGAGCCGCAACTGATCAAAAAGAACCAAACTCAACTGACACCTGAAATTGACCGTAAAATACTCTCTTTGTTTAGTCACGGCATGAGTTACCGGGACATTAAACATCACGTCCAAGATATGTATGGCATTGAGATTGCCACAGGCACCCTCACCGCCATTACAGACCAACTCATACCAGAGCTTGAAGCTTGGCAGCAACGACCATTAAATAGCGTCTACCCAATCGTCTGGATGGACGCTGTGCATTACAAGGTTCGTGAAGATGGGCGGTATATCAGTAAGGCCATCTACACACTGCTTGGTCTGAATATCGACGGTGAGAAAGAGATCCTAGGGATTTATTTATCTGATAATGAAAGCGCCAGCTATTGGCTAAGTGTGCTGACTGAGCTTCAAAACCGTGGCCTTGAGGACGTTCTAATTGCCTGCATTGATGGTTTAAGTGGCTTCCCAGAAGCCATAGCGAGCATCTTCCCAAAAACAGAAATCCAACTGTGTATCGTTCATCAAATCCGCAATTCGCTAAAGTATGTCGCATCGAAAAACCAAAAAGAATTTATGGTTGACCTAAAGCTTGTTTATCGCGCGACAAGTAAAGAAGCCGCTGAAACAGCCTTAGATGCCCTAGAAGATAAATGGGGAGATACTTACCCGATTGTCATAAAATCATGGCGCAGAAAATGGGAACATTTATCAGCCTATTTCAAATATCCCAAGCCCATACGGCACATCATCTATACCACCAATGCTGTTGAGGCTGTTCATCGTCAATTTCGTAAACTCACCAAGACAAAAGGCGCCTTTCCCAATGAAAATAGCTTGTTAAAACTACTTTATGCAGGCATATTAAATGCCACAGAAAAATGGACAATGCCGATTCATAATTGGAGCCAGGCATTATCCCAACTAGACATTTATTTTGAAGGCCGCCTAGATAGCGCGCTGGAAATTTAAATTAACCCTGACACAGAATTTTGAACGGTCCCGTTATGATTGGGATATTCGGAGCTTGGGGCTTCTGTCGCTCTAAAGGCGATGAGAAAGGAATGAATACAAGTGTAGTTGCAACATTCTTTTTGGTTTCAATAGGCTTCATCATTTCGTCATTTATGTATGATCCTATTTATGGAGCAATGGCACTTGGGGAAATTATTATAGGATTTCTTATTGGATATGACTATTCTTAATCGGTTATCAACAAAGAATAGATAACTCAGAATCTTTATTGCATTCAAACACTTAGTCACGGTAACTTATTCTTAACCCAACCCCACATAATTAACATGCACTTAAGCCTCGCAGAGCCTACGACACTTTGAAACTTTAGTTGATAAGTGTGTAGTAGGTTAAGGGAAGATTTGAACCAATTTTGCTTTATACGGACTAACTGCTTATTGAGGATTTACATGAACGCAGTGAATAAAAGTAAATCAGGTTTTTCTATGGGACGGGTATATGGGTCAATTAAGCACACGAATTAAGTTTAAAACGGTTAAGCAAGCAATGGGGCAACATCGACATAATGATCGATCAAAAGTGCCCTCTTATTCTGACCCTTCCCGTATTGGGATGAATAAAATCTTGAAGGCGTTTCCAACTGAGACGTATACGAAGCGTAATGGCGATGAGGTGATTCGTGAGGTGTCGCTTCGTTCGATGGCTGAAGATATTGAGTCAAGCTATAAAGAGGCGATTGGGCGTAAGTGGCAAAGTAATTCTTGTCATTTCATTGATGGGATTTTAACGTTTTCGTCTTCTGCTGATTTATCGGATAAGGATGCGTTAGATGCGTGTGCGTTAAAGACGATGGATGCGATTATTAAACAGCATGCGTTAAGGGATGATGCGTTGATTGAGATGGTGAGGCACGAGGATGAGACTCGGCCTCATTATCACTTTATGCTGAAGAACCAACGGTTAGATACGACATCAGCGAGACGGTCTTTTGATCGTGATGCGTGCGCTGAATTGCAAGACTTAGCAGGTGATGCGTTTTCTTCTATGGGTATACACAGAGGTACACCTAAGCAAGAGCGTATTGATAACGGTGAACCGATACATAAATACATTAACCGGACGGTGAAGCAGTTACATGAGGATTTACCTAGGGAAGTTGCTGAGGCGGAAACTGAGCTTGATAGGTGTTCGTTGTTAACCCTTAAAGCGGAGAAGCATTTAGACCGCGTTCAAAGTACCACCAAGCGTTCTGAGAAGAAACTCGATAAGGTTCAATTAAAAACGTCCAACGCCCAACAGGCTCTTAATGTCTCTATGGCCAGTTTAGATAACAATAATGCGATGCTTATATCTGCTGAGGCCGAGTTAGCTGATGCTGAGCGTCTTAAAGTTTCAGCTAAATCCGAGGCTGAGCGGCTTAAGGCGCTACAAGAAAAGCTCACAAAAGAATCCACCCGCCTACAAGGGGCAACTAAGGCCAGTGGTGAGAGACTTGCTTTAGTGCAATCAGAAGTAGAATTGAAGGAGAAAGAACTTAGGCTCACTAAAAGCGAATTGAGCCAAACTAAAGAAGAACTAGGAGCAAGCCTTAATAAGCTGGAACTATCCACGCAAAAAGCTATTAGGCTAGATATTGAGGTCGAGAAAGTCTTACTGGAGCAACAAAACGAGCTTAATGATGACGATGATGGTGCTAGATCTTCATAAATAGCGTTTTATTATCTCCAATTAGATGAAAACGTGCGTTTAAAACGGCAAGCGTTGCCGACCGTATTTTAGTTACGATTCATCGATAAAAAACAAAAAATATGATTCACAGGGGGTGTATTCACACTATTTTGGTGTTTTTAAAAAAACGAACATCCATTATAAAGCATCTTTGAAATCTCAACGAATACAAACACTTAAACGCACACCCGGTTGACACGTCCCTTAACGGATTTAAATTAATCGGATATTCTGGTAGTACCAAAACAGAAGACGCAATGCGAACGTTAAGACCAATATGCAGGCTATTTCCCCACGAGTTATCAGGCTTAGAGATGCCCCTTCCTATCTTGGAATGGACAAGAATCGTTTTAATGCCGAGGTACGCCCTTGCATTACTGAGATAGCAATGGGATCTAAAAGCATTTGTTTCGATAAGCTTGACCTTGATGAGTGGTTCGAGGAATATAAGTCGCGCAACGGACGTCCCTGTTTAGTAGGAGATAAATTATGGGACGAAAGAAAATGCCGGGACTCTTCCTCAGGAATGGGGTCTGGCACATTGATAAGCAAGTCAAAGGAATCGGTCGAATTCGAGAAAGTACTGGAACAAGCCTCTTGAGTGAAGCCGAAGTTGTACTGACTAGAAAGCTGGCTGTTATGCATCAACAAAAGATATACGGTATTCAAGCCGTACGGTCTTTTCGGTCAGCAGCGACTAAGTATTTAAAGGAAAGCACGAAGAAGAGTTTAAGGCGTGATGCAGACTGTTTGAAAAAGCTTGATCCTTTCATCGGTGATTTAGCCATTGAAAGTGTTCACATGGGCTCACTTCAAGCATTTATTGATAATAGCCGGCAGCTCAGTGTTAAAAGTGCCACTGTTAAGCGTGAGCTTGCCGTGGTCCGACAAATACTTAATTTAGCATCTGGTGTTTGGAGAGATGAAAACGACAAGCCTTGGTTGATGGGTGTGCCGAAGATAGTGATGCCAGATTGGCGTGACTCGGCTCAAGCTTATCCATTGAATTGGGATGAACAGGCAACGCTGTTTAATCTTCTTCCGGCTTACTTAGCTAATATGGCGCTTTTTAAGGTCAACACAGGCTTAAGGGAGCAAGAAGTCTGCTGGTTACGTTGGGATTGGGAAATTAAAATCCCTGAAATTAATGCCAACATTTTTTTAATACCGGGTAGATCTCAACAGTACAGTGATGGGCTTTGGCTTGGAACGAAGAACGGAGAGGACCAAGTTGTAGTATTGAACAAAATTAGTCGCTCGGTTATTAAAGGGCAACGAGGCAAACACGCTGATTACGTTTTCCATATTAATGGCCATCGCGTTAACAATATCAATACATCAGCATGGAAGACCGCTTGGGTAACAGCTGGACTGCCAAATAATGGTCGTTATACAAAAGGTGTTCATAACTTGAAACATACTTTTGGAAGACGATTAAGGGCAGTCGGTGTACCGTTAGAAACTCGCAAGGTATTGCTGCATCATACCAACGGGGATATAACGTCACATTACTCTGCTGCTGAAATAGAAGAGTTGATTGAAGCTGCTGAACGGGTAGTGGGAGAAAATCCCCACAAATCCCCCACAATGACTTTGATCAAAAATAAAGTCGCTTCTTCAAGTGGTTGATAAATAAGAGAAAGATGGTGGGTCGTGCGCGATTCGAACGCGCGACCATCGCATTAAAAGTGCGGTGCTCTACCGGCTGAGCTAACGACCCTCCAAGAGCCGAGAATGATACCTTATTGGAATAAAAAGGCAAGTCGTATATGCCTTTAAGCTCAGATTTATCTTGATAACTATTTATTTAACTTCGTATCTTGTTGGGTCAGCTATTTTTGCTTTTTCAAATCCTTGCTGGCGTAAGCGACACGATTCACACTCACCGCATGCTTCGCCTTTAACATTGGCCTGATAACATGATACTGTCGCACTATAATCAACATTGAGTGTGGAGCCTTTTTGGATAATTTGCGCCTTGCTTAAAGTAATTAATGGCGTATGAATTCTAAAGCCACCCTTTTCTACACCTGCCTTTGTCGCCAAATTAGCCAGCTTCTCAAAAGCCGAGATAAACTCAGGGCGACAATCTGGGTAACCCGAATAATCTACCGCATTAACACCAATAAATATATCCCACGCATTAAGCACTTCCGCCCAGCCTAGGGCTATGGATAAAAATACGGTATTACGAGCCGGTACGTAAGTAACAGGAATTCCGCTAGCTTTCTCCGTGGGTACATCTATATCATCATCTGTTAACGCAGAGCCGCCGAATTCACCCATCCCTAATTTGATGGTTTTATGTTCTTCAACGTCAAATTTTTTAGATAGCTTACTCGCCGCCTCTAATTCAGAGTTATGGCGCTGGCCATAGTCAAAACTAAGTGCATAACACTCGTAGCCCTGCTCTTTTGCAATAGCTAATACAGTGGCAGAATCCAATCCACCGGATAATAATACAACCGCTTTTTTAATCGTCATGAGAGTGTTTTACTTGCCGGGGACATCGCCCCATAGGTACTTATGGAGTTGAATTTGAAAACGTACGGGCAACTTTTCTTCTAACACCCAATTTGCTAAGTCTGTTGCTGCTAACTTGCCTTGAACAGGTGAAAATAGAACTTCACATTTGTCATTTAATGCATGTTCTCGCATATGTTCTTTTGACCAGTGAAAGTCTTCCACATCACAAATAACGTATTTCACCTGATCGTTTTGAGTTAAATATTGATAGTTTGCATGCTTGTTTTTATCAACTTCTAAGGAGCCAGGCGTTTTAACATCGAGTACCTTAGTAACTCGCACATCCACCTCCGACACGTCCAAGGCACCACTCGTTTCAAGTGAAACCTGATAACCCGCGTCACAAAGCCTTTCCATCAGTTCATGCACACGCTTCTGCGCAAGGGGTTCGCCACCGGTTACATTAATGTATCGCGCACCTAAACCATCCACCTCAACAAGAATTTCATCTATAGAACGCACCTCACCACCATGAAAAGCGTATTCTGTATCGCAATAACCACACCTTAACGGGCAACCTGTTAAGCGAATAAAGGTTGTTGGCAAACCCACTGTTTTGCCTTCGCCTTGAAGCGAATAGAATATTTCGGTAATGCGCAGACTATCTTTAGACATATCAATAAAACGAGAACTTGAAGGTGTTTAGTGTTTTTCTTGGCGTAAACGATCGAGTCTTTTTTGCGCAAGACCTGCAACCGTTGTTCCAGGGTAAGACGTAGAAACTTTCGTTAACGTTTCTCTCGATTGCTTCCATTGCTTGTTTTCATATTGAATAAAACCTATTTTCAATAATGCGTCTTTTGCTTTGGAATGAGCCGGGTATTGAGACACCACTTTACTAAACTCCTCTAACGCTCGCTTAAAATCACGACCAACATAACTTGCTTCACCTAACCAGTACAAAGCATTGGGCAAGTAAGTACTGTTTGGGAATTTATTTACGAAATCAGAAAAATCTGCAATGGATTGCTGATAGCGGCCTGATTTTAAACTTGAAAATGCTTTGTCGTATGACAGCTTATCCTGCGAACCGCTTGATACTGCGGCTTCTTGAACTACCATTGTAGGCTTACCCGCTTTCTTCCCTGTATTCACAGGAAATTTTGGCTGACTAAAACCAAGATTTGGTACAGCCATCTTCCCGCCTGATTCCAGTTGAACAATTCGTCTGTCCGTATCAAGATACAAATCGCGTTGACGCTTTTTTAAGGTATCAATAAGGTAGGTTTGCTCTTCTATCTGGCCTCGCATCTGCTGCACTTCTCGCTGCAATTGCTCAAGCCGTTTATACATTCCAAGCATGCTAGCGGCTGATGTTTGAGCAGCCGACACTCTCCCATTACCATCGACAACTGGAGGTAGGGCTGCCGAAGCAGCCCCACTTATTAACATCAAGGCAGCGAACCGCCCTTTTAGCTTTTTACTGATCAATGCGCTGGATAAATAAGCTCAACACGGCGATTTAAATGCCAAGCTGATTCGTCATGGCCTACGGCAACAGGCTTCTCCTCACCCATTGCCACTGCTTCTGTTTGGTTACCTGACGCGCCTTGAAGGCTCAATAAATTTTGTACCGTTTTCGCACGTTTTTCGCTCAACGCTACGTTATATTCCCGTGTACCACGTTCATCAGCATGACCTTCCACAAAAACTGAAACATCTGTATTAGCTGCTAAATATGCGCCGTGTGCTGCTAAAACAGCTTCGTATTGAGGCTCAACCGCACTACTATCAAAAGCAAAGTAAATAACTTTAGTAGATAGAGGGCTCGAAGGGTTATCTAATGGGTGTCCAGAATAGTTGCTACCATCATCCACTCCATTTGTACTTGCGCCGCCGTTCATGCCTTCACCTGCGGTCTCTTCACCGCCTCCAAACATACTACAACCCGCTAAGGCTGAAGATAGGAATAAACTGACAATTAGTTTTTGATATGTTTTCATTTTTTTCTTTCCTCTATTGTTGTTTGTGGTCACAGACCATAAGTTTCATCGAATAGGAAGCAAGCCTTCCTACTTATCTCGCTTTATAAGGTGACCACGCGGGCTCTCTTACTTCTCCACCTTGCAGCCGAAGTTTTTGTCGAACTTTGCCATCCGATGATACCGCAGCCAATATGGATTTCAAGCCATCATTGGTAGAATATAGAATCATACTGCCATTTGGGGCATAACTAGGTGACTCATCTAAACGTCCATCCGTTAAAATATTCGTAAACCCTGTCTTTAAGTCTAGCGTCGCAATACGATACTGCCCATTCACTCGATGCACCATCGTAATGTTTTTTCCATCCGGTGAATAACTTGCTCTAGCATTATAAGAACCTTCAAAGGTTACTCGCCCTGCTTGCCCACCATTAGCGGAAATCTTATATATTTGCGGCTTGCCACCTCGGTCTGAGGTAAAGATAATTTGACGTCCATCTGGCGACCAGTCTGGCTCTGTGTCAATAGCATAACTTCTTGTTAAACGGCGAAATGAGCGAGTAATCACATTATAAATATAAATATCCGCACTTCCGTCCTTCGAAAGCGTTAACGCTAACTGACTACCATCTGGCGACCAAGACGGCGCTCCATTAATACCTTTAAACGAACGCAACTTTTCACGTTGACCCGTCCTTAATGTTTGTGTGTAAATAGAAGAGCGTCTTCCTTCATAAGACACATAAGAAAGTTTATCGCCGCGAGGTGACCACGACGGTGACATCAACGGCTCTGAAGACGTAACGATCGTTTTTGCTCCGTAACCGTCTGCATCCGCCACCTGAATTTTATATTCTGTTTTACCATTCGCTTCACGCATTGACGTGATATATGCCATGCGTGTACTAAATGCACCTTTTTGGCCGGTGAGTTTTTCATAGATCAAATCGCTAATTCGATGCGCTACACCTCTAAGACCCGAGCGACTCGCAGGAATACTAAAACCTGTTAATTGCTCCCCCTTGTAGACGTCAAACAATTGAAACTGAACAAGCAACATACCATTAGCATCTGGCACAATCTTACCAATCACAAGGTTGTCTTGCCCTAAAGCCTGCCAATTGCGAAAATTAACTTGCTCTGCCGTAGACGGCTTGCTCAACATATCTAAACGTGACAAGGACTTAAAACGGCCACTACGCGCTAAATCATCGCTCACCACTTGCGCAATATCAACCGGTAAGCCACCCACAATTTGCACACTCGAAAATGGCACAACGGTGATGGGCTGCGCAGAAGATATACCCTGTGTTATTTCAATTTTTAATGCCGCACTGAACGCGCTAAAACTGAACATAATGCTTAAAATTAACGCGCTTTTAATTACTCTTTGCATCCTTTGTTAGCCTCCTGGCCTAAAGTAAAATTCAAGTATTCTAAAGTAGTTAAACATACTGGGATCACTGGGCAATGGCAGCGGCGCCGCCTTTCTTGTCGCTAACTCAACAGAGCGGTCAAAAAAAGTGTTGCCGCTTGATTTTATCACCTGTGCATCAATCACATCACCACCGGGAATTAAACGAACCCGAACGACGCACGATAATCCTGAAATATCACCCGGCGGCTGTATCCAGTTTCGCTCTACTTTTTGCCGAATTAAATCAGTGTAACTTGCGACCGCAGCTTGCGCGCGAAGCTCATTTTCTTCTTCAGCCGCCATTGCACGCAAAGCTTGCTCCCTACCTGCTTGCTCTCTAGCGATTCTGGCTTTTTCCTTTGCTATACGCTCTTTTTTTATTTTTGCATCAGCCAATTTCTTTTTCTTAGCCACTTCTGCTTTTTTCTTTTTAGCTAACGCCTTCTGCTTTTTAAGCTTGGCTTGTTTCGCCGCTGCATCCGCTTTTTGCTTATCTAGTTTTTTCTTATCCAGCGCTTTTTTCTTTTTTAAATCCGCAGTCTTCTTCTCTTCTGCTAAACGCTTTTTCTTCAGATCATCTAAGCGTTTTTTCTCTTTCAGATTTTTTTTCTTCTCTATGTTTTTTAACTTTTCAGCTTCAGCTTTTATTTTAGACTCGTCAATCACCGTGGCTTTAACAACATTAACCGGTGGTTTACTGTGTATTTCTTCTTCACCAAAATCCATACCAAACACAAAAAAAGCAATAAGCGCCAAATGAAAAATAATCGACAAAACCGCAGCCAACGGGTGTTTTTTAAATACATCCATCATGGTTATTCGCTATTCACTCGGATCGGTTAATAAACCAATGCTCGGCACACCAGCTGCTTGCAACGTTGTCATGGCTCGAACCACTTCACCGTACATTACACCTTTATCACCACGAATCATCACCGGTGTTTTTGGCTTATTACGCAAAACAGCCGCCACTTTAATTTGTAAGGTTTCTGTCGTTATCGGTTGATCAGTATTTTCACCTACATCTAAAAAGTACCTACCTTGTTTATCCACACTAACCACAAGCGGCTGTAGATTATTCTCTTCTACTGGCTCGGCTGCTGCTTGTGGCAAATCAATTTCTACACCTTGTTGAATAAGCGGTGCGGTGATCATGAAAATAATCAACAAAACGAGCATCACGTCGATATAAGGCACGACGTTAATTTCCCCCATCGGGCGACGTTTGGTACTACGCGCCATTATTTTTCTCTAGCATGCTGATATGAGCTTGGCGCTGTAACACGGTAGTGAAGTCATCCATGAATGTTTCATACCGCGTCGCCAAACGGTCAGCATTGGTTGAATAACGGTTATAGGCGACTACCGCTGGAATGGCTGCAAACAAACCCATCGCCGTAGCGACCAATGCTTCTGAAATACCCGGCGCTACCAGCGCTAACGTTGCTTGCTTCATGTTTCCCAATGCTTGAAACGAACTCATAATACCCCACACCGTTCCAAACAAACCCACATACGGACTGGTTGAACCCACCGTTGCAAGAAATGGCAAATGATTATCAAGCACATCCATTTCACGCGTGTATTGCGCTTGCATTGCACGGCGCGCACCTTCAACCACGTGCATTGGCTCCATACCTTTTTGTGCATTCAGGCGGGTATATTCTTGGAACCCCATATGGAAAATACTTTCCATTCCTTTTCTATCGTAATGATCCGAGCCAATTTGCCGCGAAAGCTCATTAAGGTCAATACCAGACCAAAAGCGTTTTTCAAACGTATTCGTCACTTTAAAAGCCGATTTAAATTCTTTATGTTTCGCAAAAATAAAGGTCCATGAAACAAAGGATGCGATGACAAGCACGAGCATCACAAATTTCACAATTGGGCCTGCCTGCATAATTAAGTGGACAATGGATAAATCTGTACTCATGTTAGTTGCTCAATCATCATAGGTGGAATGGCTTTAACCTTCATGCTCTGCGCATCAAGGCAAGCGACTTTTATTACCGCTTTGTTTATTATTTCATGCTTCGATTGCGCTCGCACAATCGTTTGATGGAAAATGAGTGACGCACGTTTCACTTCTGCTACTTCAGTTGTTACTAACAACTCATCATTAAATTTAGCCGGTTTCAAATAATCCATTTGAATCGCTCTAACAGCAAAAGCAACGCCTTGTTCACTAATTAACTCATCTTGTTCGAAGCCTTTTTCACGCAAAAACTCCGTACGCGCTCTTTCTAAATATTTCAAATAGTTGGCATAGTAAACGATGCCTTGCATATCCGTATCTTCATAATAAATTCGGGTAGGCCATTGATGTACATTCTGCATCATAAGATCACTCAAACTATCATTTTCTTTCAAACTTAACTGTCGTCAGAAAAGGCATTGTCAAGCAATGTTTCAGCCTGACTATTAGCCGGTGCCTTCAAACCTAAATGCTGATACGCATGGCGCGTTGCCATTCTGCCGCGCGGTGTTCGCATAATGTAACCTTTTTGAATAAGGTACGGTTCCAATACGTCTTCTACAGTTCCTCGTTCTTCGCTTAGCGCCGCAGCTAAACTATCTACACCAACAGGGCCTCCATCGAACGTTTCAATCAAGACACTCAATAAACGTCGATCTAGTTTGTCAAAACCGCTTTTATCAACTTCAAGCATCGATAACGCTTTATTCGCAATATCCGCCGTTATCACGCCATCGCCTTTTACATCGGCGTAATCTCTTACTCGTCGTAATAAACGGTTCGCGATTCGAGGTGTCCCGCGTGAACGAACGGCAATCTCTTCTGCACCCGCTTCATCTGCTTTTAGCGCCAAAATATCCATGGAGCGTTTGACGATTTTCGCCAAATCTTCATTATTATAAAACTCTAACCGCTGAGTAATACCAAAACGATCACGCAACGGTGATGTGAGCAAGCCAGCTCGAGTGGTCGCGCCCACTAAGGTGAATTGAGGTAAATCTAATTTAATTGAGCGTGCAGCAGGGCCTTCACCAATCATAATATCTAATTGATAGTCTTCCATTGCTGGGTATAAAATTTCTTCTACAACGGGGCTTAGGCGGTGTATTTCATCAATAAATAACACGTCACCTTCTTCAAGATTTGTTAGCAAGGCGGCTAAGTCGCCTGCTTTTTCTAATACCGGCCCAGACGTTTGACGTAAGTTAACACCCATTTCATTAGCAATAATATGCGACAAGGTTGTTTTCCCTAAGCCCGGAGGCCCAAATATCAACACATGGTCTAACGCCTCTGAACGCGCTTTAGCCGCTGTCATGAAAATTCCCATTTGCTCACGAATCGCTGGTTGGCCAATATAGTCCGCCAATGATTTAGGGCGAATAGCGCGGTCTACCGCTTCATCGTCAAGCAGGTTGTCTGAGCTAATTAAGCGATCACTTTCTATCATTTTTTCAGGGCTTTATTTCTTAATCGCTGATTGTAATGCAGATCGTATCATTTGTTCACTGTTTGCATCATCATCGGCAACGGCGCGCACACGCTTTTCAGCATCTTGCTGTTTATAACCCAGCGCAACCAATGCACTGATTGCTTCTTCAATAGGCGATATGCGTTGCGTCGTCGCAGCCTTCGAGCCCGTTGAGGAATCACTCGTCTGCTCGGGGAGGCGATCACGCATATCAATAATAAGCCGCTCTGCTGTTTTTTTCCCTATGCCGGGTAACCGCACTAATGCCGCTACGTTATTGTCGCTAATCCATAAACAAAAATCGTCAACACTCACACCGGACAGTATAGCCAATGCAACCTTAGGCCCTACACCATTTACTTTAATAAGACTGCGAAATAAAGCACGTTCTTGCTCCGTTAAAAAGCCGTACAAAATGTGCGCGTCTTCTCGTACAACTAAGTGCGTCCGAAGCATCACTTGCTCGCCCAGCGCGGGTAAATTAAAGAAACTAGACATCGGCGTTTCTACCGCATAACCCACGCCGCTTACATCTATAACCACTTGCGGCGCTTGCTTTTCAAACACCGTACCTCGAAGAAAACCAATCATGCTAATGCCTGTGTTGTTGCTTGGTTTGTTTGGTCCGTATGAAAATGGCAAAGCGCCACCGCTAGAGCGTCACTTGCATCCATTTGTGGATCCCCTTGAAGTTTTAATAAAATTTTAACCATGTGCTGAACTTGTGTTTTATCTGCACTGCCTTTGCCCACCAGCGCTTGTTTTATTTGTCGCGCGGCATATTCAAACACTTGCACATCCTGTTCGAAAATCGCACAAATAGCAGCTGCTCTGGCTTGCCCAAGCTTTAGTGCGGAATCCGCATTTTTACCCATAAAGACTTGTTCTATGGCCATTTCTTGAGGTTGGTAATGTTGGCTTATTTCCTGCACACCTTGATAGATTTTTTTCAGGCGATCAGGCAAAGCCCCGCCACCTGTTCTAATACAACCACTGTCAACGTATTTCACAGTACGTCCAGTCACTTCGATAACGCCGTAGCCTGTGACTCTAGAGCCTGGATCTATGCCTAAGATACGCATCTGGTTACAACTAAAGGACAGCGAAAGGTGAACGTAGATACTTGATATCTACAGCTGTGCATTGAAAAGCAAACACGCCTGATTTAGCGTATAGAATGCCTATTTGAAAACCGGTGTTAGCCTTTGAAATAAGACCTATCATGACGCAACCTTCTCAGCAATATTTCTAAAGAGAAGAGTGTATCACTACCGTGAATTTTGATTAAGAAAACTCTATATGTATTATTTACTAACCCGTAAACGCGTACCGTAAATAAGCGACATGGTGATTTCTTCTGGGCTAAAGTGAGACGGGAAGTGCACACCGCTTATTTTTGCATTATACAAACTACTTCCAGCCAATTTACTCTTGCTAAGGTCTACACCTCTCAAGTCAGAGTTTTTGAAGTACACGCCGGATAAATTCAAACCATTTAAATTAGCAGCTCGTAAGTCAAACGACCTAAATCTCAAGTTTGTTAGGTCAACCGGCTTGCCTTCCTCTCGACCTTTATTAAAAGCCTCGACATTATCGTCTTGTAAGTAAGCGTACATTTCACTGCTTTTCTCTTCAAGCATGGCGCTGTAACCCTTTTGTTTTTGAATTACATTTAAGTGTAGACGATACAACAGAAAAATATATAAGGAGCGCCCATAAAAAAACCCCGCATAAAGCGGGGCTTTTTAACTCTAAACGACGTGGAAGTCGATTTTTACATCATACCGCCCATTCCACCCATGCCGCCCATGCCGCCCATATCTGGCATACCGCCACCAGCACCGGCTTCTTCAGGTTCGCCGGTGATCATCGCTTCTGTTGTGATCATTAAGCCCGCAATAGACGCAGCGTTTTGAAGCGCTGTTCTCGTTACTTTTGCAGGATCAAGAATACCCATCGCAATCATATCGCCGTATTCGCCTGTTGCTGCGTTATAACCTTCATTACCTTTTGATTGCTTAACGGCCTGTAGAACAACTGACGCTTCTTCGCCTGCATTCGTTACAATTTGACGTAATGGCTCTTCCATTGCACGTAATGCAATTTTAATACCAATAGCTTGGTCATCATTGGCCGCTTCTGCTTTGCTTGCCGCCTCTAATACGCGAATTAATGCTGTTCCGCCGCCAGGTACTACGCCTTCTTCAACTGCTGCGCGAGTAGAGTGAAGCGCGTCTTCAACACGTGCTTTTTTCTCTTTCATTTCAACTTCTGTTGTTGCGCCCACTTTGATAACAGCAACACCGCCAGCCAATTTGGCCATACGCTCTTGAAGTTTCTCTTTGTCGTAATCAGATGTTGCATCTTCAGCTTGTGCGCGAATTTGTAATACGCGTGCTTCAATATCAGCTGCTGTACCAGCGCCATCAACAACGGTTGTGTTGTCTTTATTGATGTGAACGCGTTTAGCAGAACCTAAGTCTTCTAACGTTGCTTTTTCAAGCGTTAAGCCCACTTCTTCAGCAATCACTGTACCGCCAGTCAAAATGGCAATATCTTCTAACATCGCTTTACGACGATCACCAAAACCAGGTGCTTTAACAGCGGCTACTTTTACAATGCCACGCATATTGTTAACAACTAATGTTGCCAACGCTTCGCCTTCGATATCTTCAGCAATAATCAATAATGGACGGCCTGCTTTTGCAACGCCTTCTAAAATTGGTAGTAAATCACGGATGTTCGAGATCTTTTTATCATGCAATAAAATACACGGATCATCCATATCAACTCCCATGTTTTCTTGGTTGTTGATGAAGTAAGGTGATAAGTAACCGCGGTCAAATTCCATACCCTCAACAACGTCTAATTCATTTTCTAAACCAGAACCTTCTTCAACGGTAATAACACCTTCTTTACCCACTTTGTCCATTGCTTCTGCAATGATTTCACCAACAGACTCATCAGAGTTTGCTGAGATTGAACCTACTTGTGCAATTGCTTTCGTATCAGTACAAGGAATAGCCAAGTCTTCCAAGCCTTTAACCGCTGCAATAACAGCTTTATCAATACCACGCTTTAAATCCATAGGATTCATGCCAGCAGCAACTGATTTCATACCTTCTACTAAAATAGCCTGAGCCAATACAGTCGCTGTTGTTGTTCCGTCACCGGCAACATCGGATGTTTTAGCGGCAACTTCTTTAACCATTTGCGCGCCCATGTTTTGGAACTTGTCTTTTAATTCAATTTCTTTCGCAACAGATACACCGTCTTTAGTGATTGTTGGGCCGCCGAAGCCTTTATCTAAAACAACGTTACGGCCTTTAGGACCTAATGTTACTTTAACTGCTTTTGCTAATATATTAACGCCTTCAACCATTAAGCTGCGTGCGTCATCTCCAAACTTTACTTGCTTTGCCATGTCTATAATTCCTTATCTAAAATTCTTTTGTTATGGTCACAGACCATAAGTTTCATTGAATGGGAAGCTCAACGCTTCCAATTAATTCAGCTTTATTCAACAATCGCAATGATGTCGTCTTCACGCATCACCAATAATTCGTCGCCGTCTACTTCAACTTCTGTACCAGAGTATTTACCGAACAATACGTTATCGCCCACTTTTACAGTCATTGGTTGTAAATCGCCTTTGCTGTTTGTTGCGCCATTGCCTACTGCAAGAATTTCGCCACGACTTGGTTTTTCTTTAGCTGAATCTGGAAGCACGATGCCGCCTGCGCTTACTGCTTCTTCTTCAACGCGTTTAATAATAACGCGATCGCTTAGTGGACGTAAATTCATGTAAATCTCCTTAATAAATAGTATGAACGTTAAATATGGGGTGGCTTTAACTAAATTCAACCCCTTGAGAAAATTAATGGGCTGATAATTAGTATTCAGCCACAAAGGCTGCTAATTATCGCGATTGAACTTAGCCTGTCAAGACGCCACATTTAGCAGTAGACTAGCCTTTATGAATGATGAACAACTACTGCGCTATAGCCGCCAAATAATGCTCCCCTCTATAGAAATAGAAGGACAGCAAGCCTTGCTTAACTCCCGCGCTCTTATTATAGGTATGGGTGGCCTAGGTAGCCCCGTTGGTTTATACCTTGCTGCCGCTGGCATTGGCCACATGGTCATCAGTGATTTTGATGAGGTTGACCTATCAAACCTACAACGCCAAATTGCGCATAACACCAACAGCATTGGTTTATCTAAGGTTGAATCGGCCAAACAAACTTTTGAAAACATTAACCCCTTAATAAAAATAACCGCCGTTAATAAAAAATTAGAAGGCGATGAGCTTTTAGAACAAGTGAAGCTCGCTGATGTGGTTGTTGATTGTTGCGATAATTTTGAAACACGCTTTGCCATTAATGATGCCTGTGTTGCCGCTAAAACACCGTTAGTTTCTGGCGCAGCCATACGGTTTGAAGGGCAAATATCTGTCTTCGATTCGCGCGATGAAAGTTGCCCTTGCTACAATTGTCTTTACCCGCGTGATGGTGCCGTCGCTCAAAGCTGTTCAGAAAATGGCGTAATAGCACCTATCACTGGCATTATTGGCAGCATGCAAGCCTTAGAAACCATAAAAGTTCTAACCGGTGCAGGCGAAACGCTCAGTGGGCGCGTTTTGTTACTAGACGGCTTATCCATGGAATGGCAAAGCATGCAATTACCCCGTAACCCAAAATGCCCCACTTGCTCCAGCAGTGAATAAGGGAAAACACTTGCAATAAGCACTAAAAAACGATATTTTAGAGGGCATACAGCTAAAAACTGTACATAATTTTAAGTTTTAAAACCTAGAGGAGAACAGCATGAAATGGGAAACACCAACATACAAAGACTTACGTTTCGGTTTTGAAGTAACAATGTATATCTACAATAAATAGATATCAGCCCAAACACTAAAAATGGGTTCCGGAAGGAGCCCCTTTTTTATTTTTGCTATTAAATTTTAAGGTAATGACGTGCAAATACGTGTTCTAGGTTCTGGTGCTGGCGGTGGTTTTCCACAATGGAATTGCAGCTGCCCAAATTGCAAAGCAGTAAGAGAAGGCTCTATAAAAGCCACCACTCGTAATCAATCGTCTATTGCTGTTTCATCTGATGGTGAACACTGGGCTTTATTTAATGCCTCGCCTGATGTGCGCGCACAGTTAGAGGGTTTCCCAGAAATTCACCCAAAAAACAAAGTCCGCGGTACCGGTATAGAAGCCATCGTGATGTTCGATTCACAAATTGATCATGCAACAGGTTTGTTAATTCTTCGTGAAGGTGACCCGCTTACTATTTATTGCACCGAGATGGTCAAACAAGACCTTACCAGTGGTTTCCCCATTTTTAATATTTTGGAACACTTTTGTGGCGTGATAGATCACCCTATCCCACTCAATGGCGACGCGTTTACTATTCCAAATATAGACGATCTAGAGTTCACTGCACTACCGCTTAAAAGTAAAGCACCGCCTTATTCGCCGCATAGGAACGACCCACACGAAGGCGATAATATTGGCATGGTTATTCGTCAAGTATCAACCGGCAAAACAACCTTTTATGCACCCGGTTTAGGCGTAATTGAACCCCACGTTGAAAAAGCGATGAGCAATGCGGATTGCGTGTTGGTAGATGGCACTTTCTGGACGGACGATGAGCTAGCATCCGTTGGTCGACCATTACTGGCCAGAAAAATAGGTCACTTACCGCAGTCTGGCGAAGGTGGCATGATTGAGTTTTTAGACACACTCGATAAACCACGTAAAATTTTGATTCACATCAATAATACCAATCCAATTTTGAACGAAGAGTCAAAAGAACGCGATATACTGACCCAACACGGCATTGAAGTGTCGTACGACAATATGAATATTGAGCTGTAAAAATGACAACCGACTTAATAGAAAAAACGCCTTGGTCACTAGAGGAGTTTGAACAACGCATTCGCGATATGGAGCGTTTCTACCATATCAGCCATCCGTATCACGTGATGATGCATGAAGGCACTCTTAGCAAAGAACAAATTCGTGGTTGGGTGGCAAACCGTTTTTACTATCAAGTTAATATCCCATTAAAAGACGCCGCGATTATGGCAAACTGCCCCGACCGCGACACCCGCGCTCAATGGGTTCAACGCATTCTTGACCACGATGGCGCACCCGGTGAAATTGGTGGTATTGAAGCATGGCTACAACTCGGCGAAGCTGTTGGCTTAACGCGTGAAGAAGTGCTTTCAGAAGAACACGTACTGCCCGGCGTTCGTTTTGCGGTAGATGCTTATGTAAATTTTGCACGACGAGCAACGTGGCAAGAAGCCGCAAGTTCGTCGTTAACGGAGCTATTTGCACCTAAAATTCACCAACAGCGCCTAGATAACTGGCCAGAGCATTACCCGTGGATTAATTTAAACGGCTTAACATATTTCCAAAAACGCCTCTCTGAAGCGCGTCGCGATGTAGAGCATGGTTTACGTATCACGCTCGATTACTACAAAACACGTGAACAGCAAGAAAAAATGATTGGCATTTTAAAATTCAAACTCGATATTTTATGGACAATGGCTGATGCTATGCACATGGCTTACATACACAAAATGCCGCCTTACTTTACGGTTAAGTCATGAGCTTAAACATCGAACAGGCGTTTAAACTATCCCCAACATACCGCTTACAATGGGAAGAAGCACAAAACATGTTTGTTTTGCTCTACCCCGAGGGACTGATTGAGCTAAACCAAAGCTCCGCAGAAATACTGCAAGTCTGCGACGGTCAAAACACACAGGCGAACATCGTCACACTCTTGGAAAAAAAATTCTCCGTCTCTGGACTTGAAGGCGACATCAACAACTTTTTAAATACGGCATTAGGCAATGGCTGGATCACTCAAAGCGCCTAGCCCGCCACGTTGGTTACTGGCAGAACTCACGTACTCGTGCCCTTTACAGTGCCCGTATTGCTCTAACCCTCTCGACTATACAAACTTCAGCAAAGAGCTCAATACCGAAGAGTGGAAACGCGTGCTTAAACAATCACGTGAAATGGGCGCAGTACAACTCGGCTTTTCCGGTGGCGAACCTCTGGTTAGAAAAGACCTGACGGAACTCGTTCGCTACTCACACGATTTAGGTTATTACATCAATTTAATTACATCCGGCTACAACATGGATGAAGCTAGAATTATAGAACTAAAAGAAGCCGGACTCGACCACATTCAAATTAGCCTACAAGCCAGCTCAAAAGAACTGAATGACTTTATAGCCGGCACTGAAAGCTTCGAACACAAAAAAATTGTTGCCAAACTGATTAAAAAACACGGCTACCCCATGGTTTTGTGCGTGGTATTACACCGCGAAAACATCCATCAAATGAAAGACATTTTGGAAATGGCCATTGAACTCGGCGCAGACTTTGTAGAGCTCGCCAACACGCAGTATTACGGCTGGGCGCATCATAACCGCGACCAATTAATGCCCACGCAAGAGCAGCTAAAAAAAGCCGAAGCAATAGCTGAGGAATATCAAAAGTCACAAGCCGGCAAAATGAAAATTTACTACGTGATTCCTGATTATTACGAGAACCGTCCAAAAGCCTGCATGAACGGCTGGGGAACAACCTTTTTAACCATAGCACCCGATGGCCTAGCACTACCCTGTCACTCTGCGCGACAACTACCCAACTTTGATTGCCCTAGTGTACGAGACCATTCCATTAGTGAAATTTGGAACGAGTCCAACGCCTTCAACTATTTCCGTGGCGATGATTGGATGAAAGAACCATGCAGAAGTTGCCCTGAAAAAGATAAAGACTTTGGCGGCTGTCATTGCCAAGCATTTTTACTAACCGGTGACGCAACCAACGCTGATCCAGTATGTGATTTATCGCCACATCACAACGTAGTGATAGAAGCGATTGAACAAGCCGCAGCGCCTTCAGAAAAACCGTTAGTCTTCAGAAATAGTAAAAACTCCAAAGCGCTTTAGAGTTAGCTCCGTCTATTATTCAAGTTAACAAAGGTTTGAAAAATAGACTAGCGAATTGAACCGCCTCATTTAGCGCAAATACTTCTCGATCTTTAACTTCAGCACTCTGCCATCCTTCAGCCGTTTGCTTGTTGATAAGAAACACCATCTCTAAACACAAGCTATCGGCACAGTTCAACGTCATATCCACCGCACTCCAAGTAATGCCGATATGCACATCGTTAACATCCTCTAGATTTTGAACAGCCCCTCGCCGCATTTCTATGAGCACTGGTTTATCGGTCACCTGACAAGTAGATGTAACCACCGTAGACTCATCGAATAATGGGGCCACCGCTAACGCATCTAAAGCGCACATAGCGTAGACCCTGTATCCGTTAATTAAAACCGAGTGTTTACGTTTCTGCGTAGAAAATGGGTAGATTCCCGTCAACTCACCAGATTGAGACAGCACCACCAACTCACGTTCAGAAAGCTCATTCAGCGCTTCTGGAACATTGCTCACGAAAGCTGCCATTTCCTCTTTCAATAAAGCGCGACCATTGGCAACAAACGAGCGAAGTATCTGCTGATGAAGCTCTTTTAGTGCAGGGTCGCATTCATGCTGGCTCTTTATCAGCGGTAAAATATTGGTTAAACGCTCTAAAGCATTTTCAAGTTTACCCGTCATTATTCACAAAAACGCCAACCATTATTTTACCAACTCTCAGATGAAGCACGCTGCCAAACCTTTCGCCACCTTTCAGGAATCCCCGCGTTTGACAGCAAGCAACCCTCTTCAATAAGCGGATACACCTCAGAATACGTACTCACTTCTTTAGCACTTAATCGGCGGTTAATATGCCACGGTTGAAGACCATCTAAATGTTCCAAACCAGCAGCGGCTACTAATTCCATCATATTGTGTATGGTTGCCTCGTGATAATTAGCGACCCTTTTCGACTTATCTTCTACATCTAATTGGTTAAAACGCGCAGGATTTTGCGTAGCAATACCTGTTGGGCAATTATCTTCATTACAATGCCGCGCCTGTATGCAGCCTAAAGCAAACATCATGGCACGTGCTGCATTAACCGTATCAGCACCCAATGCGAGCAACCGTAAAATATCAAAAGCAGACATAGCCTTTCCCGACGCAATCAGCCGTATTTTTTTGCGTAAGCCTACGCCAATCAACGCATTATCAACAAACAGTAAGGCATCACGTAACGGCATACCCACTGAATTTGTCAGTTCTAATGGCGCTGCACCTGTGCCGCCTTCACTGCCATCGATGGTAATAAAGTCAGGCGTAATACCTGTCTCAACCATCGCTTTACAGATAGACAGAAACTCAGACCTTCGACCAATACACAGTTTAAAACCAACCGGCTTACCACCAGATAATTCGCGCAATGTCCGCACAAATTCTAATAAGCCAATCGGTGAATCAAACGCTGAATGAGCCGGAGGAGAAATAACGCTTTTACCCAATGGAACGTGGCGAATGTCAGCAATTTCTTGTGTCACCTTAGCCGCCGGTAAAATACCCCCATGACCTGGCTTTGCGCCTTGGGATAGTTTTATTTCAATCATCTTAACAACGCTTTGTTTCGATTTTTCAGCAAACAACGTTTCCTCAAAATTGCCTTCATCATCGCGGCAACCAAAGTAGCCTGTACCAATTTGCCAGATTAAATCGCCACCATGCTTTAAATGATATGGGCTAATGCTTCCCTCGCCCGTGTTGTGTGCAAAGCCGCCTATTTTTGCACCTTTGTTCAGAGCCATAATGGCATTCTGGCTCAGTGCGCCATAGCTCATGGCTGATATATTCAGCGGCGACGCATCGTACGGTTGGCTACACTGTCCCTCGCCAAAGCGAATTCGTGGGTTTTTTTCATGCCCTGACTTTGGTGCTAACGAATGATTAATCCATTCATAACCATTTTCATATACATCAAACTGCGTCCCAAAGGGACGCGTATCCCGCTGCCCCTTCGCTCTTTGGTAAACCAACGATCGGTATTCACGGCTAATCGGCTGGCCATTAGTATTACTTTCAACAAAATATTGCTGAATTTCAGGCCGTATTGATTCAAAGAAAAAACGTAGATGTCCCACCACAGGGTACAGCCGTAAAATAGTTCGTTTCCGCTGTAGCATATCCACAACGCCCAGCGCCGTTAGCGGCAAGGTAATAACAAAAACCCAAAGTAAAGCTGGCCAAAAATAACTTATTGCAAAAATAACGACCGGTGACGCCACCGCGAAAATAGTAAATTGTTTCCTTGCAAGCATATCTACACCCTAAAATTAAATGAAGCTAACTTAGCTAATTTTTTTGCACCCACCTAAATAGCGTAAGGCATTACTCAACTCATCTTGTTACAACATATCGTCCGCAGCACCCACTAGTGCATCAATCATCTCATCACCATGCGCTAAATGTGTGGCGTTTGGCAACACCACAAATTGCGCTTTCGGCAACGCTTGCGCCAAGGTAAATGACGACTCTATGGGACACATAAAATCTTTTTTTCCATGAATAATCGTACACGGTAATTCCTGCAACCGAACCGTATTTTTTAAAATATAGTTTGCTTCAATAAAGTAATTATTCATTGCGTAATGCGTTTCTATTCGCGCTTGTGCAATCGCTTTTTCAGACACATCACCGTTTAACTCATCCGCATTAAAATCATCACCTAATACCACAGCACCACCCCATGCATCCCATTCACGCGTGGTTTCTTGGCGTATTTCATCATCGTCAATACTTAGACGGTTGTAATACGCCGCCAATACATTTTTACGCTCATTCGTTGAGATATGCTGTGTAAATCGCAACCATGCCTTGGGAAATAAACGGCTAGCACCGTCCTTTAAAAACCAGTCTGCATCTTTTGATCGCGCTAAAAACGTGCCACGTAAAACCAACCCCAATGTTTTTTGAACATATTGCTGCGCATACAACAACGCCAGTGTTGCACCCCACGAACCGCCAAACAACAGCCATTGCTCAATGCCAAGCGTTTCACGAATACGCTCCATATCCGCTATTAAATGATGCGTTGTATTATTCTTTAAACGCCCTAATGGTTTGGAACGCCCTGCACCGCGTTGGTCCATTAAAATAACGTGATACTTTTCAGGGTTAAAAAAACATCGGTGATGATCTTTACAACTAGACCCTGGCCCGCCGTGTAAAAAAATCACCGGAACACCGTTAGGGTTACCCACTTGCTCAACATACACTTCATGACCATCGCCCATGTCTAACCATTGCGAGGCGAAAGGTTCTATACTCGGATACAATTTTTTCAACATGAAATAAGTCTGACAAGGATCAATAATTAGCCTTATAGACTACGCTATACTAACGTTTTTTCAAACTCCCTAAAGAATGTTCGATTTTGTCATTATTGGTGGCGGTATTATCGGTTTACTAACCGCTAAAGAGCTGCAAAACAATGGCGCAAATGTTGCCATTATTGAAAAGAGCAGCGTAGGGCAACAAGCAACGTGGGCGGCTGGCGGTATCTTATCGCCGATGCGTCCTTGGCATTATTGTGATGCTGTTAATGCCATTAGCTCTATCAGCCAATCCATTTACCAACAGCTATCTAACGAGCTATTGGAAGAAACGGGCATAGACCCGCAATGGGTATTGTCGGGCATGTTGATACTTAACGATGATGATATGGCATCGGCCATTAACTGGTGTAAGGCTAATGATGATAGCCACACATTATTATCCACTGCCGAGCTTGCAACACAATTTAGCCATTTAAAAACGTTACATGAACCCGCATTATTACGCCCCAATGTAGCGACGATTAAGCCACATAAATTACTTGCCGCATTAACCGACTATTTAACCCGAAAAGGCGTTACTTTTTTCAATAATCATGCACGTCTTTTAGTAGACAACAAAAACACAGTAACCGCAGTGCAACTAAACAACCGTGCCGTTAAAGCAGAACAATACATTATTTGTGGTGGCGCATGGAGCAGCCAACTTATACCCAGCAGCGTTGAACAACCCGATATTAGCCCCGTTAAAGGACAGATGATTTGCTTCCCACCCACGCATATTCCAAGCCTTTGCATGGTGATGGATGGCAATCGCTATATCATCCCCAGAAAAGATGGCCGTGTTGTTGTAGGTAGCACACGTGAACACACCGGCTTTGATGCAAACACCACGCAACAAGCCTTTAATGAACTACGCGACTTTGCGCAGCAACTTTACCCAGCTCTTACCGATGTTGAACCCGATACGCATTGGGCAGGGTTAAGACCCGCCACACCCAACAGTATTCCCTATATTTGCCGTGTAGAGCCTTATAAAAACCTAAGTTTAAACGCTGGGCATTATCGAAATGGCATCGTTACTGCCCCCGCCAGTGCACAACTTATGGCTGATATTTTATTAAATAAGAAGTCACACTTAGACCCTAATCCATACAAAATAACGCGCCAAACGTCATGAATACGACAATAAACGAAAAAGAATGCCCTTTATGTAAAGAGCTTAATCACTGTATGGTTAATTCAAGCGAGCCCTGCTGGTGTATTGATAAGAGCTTCCCTCAGACGCTGGTTGATTCAGTTAAACCTGAGCTAAAAAACAAAGCATGTATTTGTGCCCGTTGCGCTGACTTACATAACAGCACGTTGAAAGAACCATAAACTTTCCGGCCGCTTCAACCAGTTTCATTCTCTATAAAAAATGGAATTCTTGTTTCTAGCCAATAGTTGAGCTGTCCATTTTTTGCTTTAGAAATAAACCCTACATGCCCACCTTTTTCGGTTACTTCTAGTTGTGTACTGGCTGATATTTCAGTCAATTTAGGTATCACACTGGGTGTTAGGAAAGGGTCATCCAATGCTTGAATAAGCAGTGTTTTATTTTTAATGTTTTTGAGCTTCGCGATGCAGCTGCTTTTTTTGTAATAGTCATGTACATCATCAAAGCCATGCAAGCGCGCTACAACATCGTTATCAAATTCCCAAAATGATTTGATGTGGTTTATGTTGCCAAGGTCTTCAAGTTTTTTTGCTTCAACCAATAAGTTGTTTGCGTTAAAAAACGTTATTTTATTCGCTAATTTCTCTTTCATTTCACTGATCAAATGATAGCGATAAATACGGGACATACCTTGATCAACCTTATCCGCGCAGTTGCTGAGTTTAAACGGTACAGATACGGCAACAGAGCCACTGAGTTCTAATGTATCCGCTTTTTCACTCAACCAATTAAGCATGATGTTACCGCCTAATGAAAAACCAACGCTGTACAGCGACATTGCAGGGGCTTTACTTCGAATAGCTTGGTAGAGTTGATCAATGTCATCAGTGAACCCTGCGTGGTAGCTACCGGCTTTTAAATTAGATTCTCCACTACAGGCTCTAAAGTTTAATGCGGCGGTTGTGTAACCTTGCTGATCTAACGCTTGCTGCAAGCCTAATATATAACGTGAGCTAGAACTGCCTGTTAAGCCATGAATGAGAATGACTGTACCTTTCTCGCCGCTTCCATACCAATCCACATCAAAAAAGTCACCGTCTGGCGTGTTGAAACGTTCACGCGTTCTATATAAAATTGGGGGCTTTCTAAAAGCGAATGGCCATAACGTTTGCATATGCGCATTGCCTAACCATTTTGCAGGAACAAAAGTGGAACGAGCCATTAAGCAACCTTTACCTTAGCTACGAAAAACTCTTTAATCACATTCCACCTGAACGCTAATAAAACCACCAAAAGTACGGCATAGATGACTGGCTCGCTGTAGTCTAATTTTGTTAGCCAAAAGAAGTGTACAACGCCCATAACAGCAATGAGGTAAATAAGTTTATGTAGGGTAAACCAGCTGCTCCCCATTCGACGCATCATACCTATCGTTGAGGTTACTGCTAAAGCAAGCAGCATGCTGTAGGCCAGCAAACCTAAAATAATATAGGGGCTTTCGGGAACATCTTCCAACATATTGTCGATGTTTAATGACTGGTCCAATACTAACCAAACAAGCAAGTGCATGCTGGCATAAAAGAACGTGAACAAGCCAAGCATACGGCGAAAACGTATCGGCAAGGATGAGCCAAACATACGCTGCAAAGGTGTCATCGTTAGCGTTATGAGCAAAAAACGAATTGTCCAATCACCCGTTCTAAAGTGTAGCGTTTGAATAGGGTCCGCACCTAATAAGTTATTAACTGCATCCAAAATAATAAGACTAATCGGCAACAAACACACTGCAAAAACAACTGTTTTTAAAATACCTAATTGAACTTTAGAAAGTCGTTTTCTTGCCACTTAATATGCGCCTTTAAAAGAACCGTTTAAGATCCATGCCTTTATATAAACTGGCAACCTGCTCACCATAACCATTAAACATTTCTGTATCGCGTTTAGGTGTAAATAATGGCGCGCCTATCACCCGCTCCCTACTTTGACTCCATCTTGGGTGTGGAACTTGCGGATTCACATTGGCATAAAAGCCATACTCACGCCCAACTGATTCGTTCCACGTTGTTTTTGGCATATGCTCCATTAACCGAATTTTAACGATAGATTTGATACTTTTGAAACCATACTTCCATGGCACGATTAAACGCAGCGGCGCACCATTTTGATTTGGCATCTCTTCACCGTATAAGCCCGTTGCCATTAATGTGAGTGGATTCATAGCTTCATCCATTCTTAAACCTTCAGTATATGGCCATTTCAGTGATCGACTCTTTTGGCCTGGCATTTGTTCAGGGTCGTATAGCGTTGTAAATTCAACATACTTTGCTTTTGATGTTGGCTCCATTTGTTTAATTAAATTAGCCAGTGAAAAGCCAACCCAAGGAACAACCATTGACCACGCCTCTACGCAGCGCAAACGGTAAATGCGCTCTTCTAACTGTTGGCGCTTTAGAATGTCTTCCAAATCGTACACGCCTGGTTTACCCACTTCACCTTCAACGGTCACGCTCCATGGCTTTGTTTTTAGCAAATGCGCATTAACTGCTGGGTCACCTTTGGCTGTGCCAAATTCATAGAAATTGTTATACGTCGTCACGTATTCATACGGCGTTGTTGGAACATCAATAGACAACGGACTTTTTTTAACACCTTCAATTTTATTACCTGCCCACAAAGTGCTAGGTGCTAAACCACCTGCCAACATTGCTGTAGAGCTTTGCAATAAAAACTTCCGACGCGAGGCTGAAATTAATGCTCGACTGTTATCAAAATCGGCTCTTGGTGTTACATCATTCTCGCTAATAAGAGCTGGTTTCTTAATGATCATTTTTGTCCCTGTTTTCTCATTGTCCCACCTGTAGACCTTATCTTATCGCAAATGCTTTCAGCCATAAGAAAATGAAGCGTGTGCTTTGCTTTTTACTACTTAATAATCCTAAATATCGTTATCATTGGCATACTCTCATTTATTCAATAGCAGCATGGGCCGTTACCGACCACCCGCACCGCCAAAATCACCGTACATCACTAAAAAAGGTTTTGAGGCGCTTCAAAATGAAGAAAAAAACTTATGGCTGAAACGACGTGAGGTTGTCTCTGCCTTATCCGCTGCTGCCGCTGAAGGCGATCGCTCTGAAAACGCAGAATACATCTACCGCAAGAAAGAATTACGGGGGCTCGATTGGCGCATTCGTTACTTACAAAAACGCTTACCCAACCTTAAAGTTGTTGTTGAAAAACCGAGCCACCTTGACCGAGTTTTCTTTTCCGCTCTTATTACTTTAGAAGACGATACAGGTAACGAAATAACGTACCGTATCGTTGGTCCAGATGAAATTGACCACCACACTCATTACATCAGCATGGATTCACCCGTTGCGAAGGCTTTATTTAAAAAGCACTTAGATGACGACGTAAGCGTTACCACACCTGCCGGTAAAATCCACTACATCATTACTGATATTCAATATGAATGATTCACATTGTCGATGTGGCTCACTGAAGCCTTTAGCCCAATGCTGCGAGCCTTTTATTCATGGCTTATCTAACCCAGAAACAGCCGAACAACTCATGCGGTCACGCTTTACCGCATTTACCCTGCATGAGTTTCAATATTTGATAGACACACACCACCCCAGCAAACGACAAACAACTGACTTACTAGAATTGCAAAGCGGTAGCGACAAAACAACGTGGTTTAAATTAACCATTCACCGTATTAAGTTAGGTTTAGCCAATAACGACAAAGGCTTAGTAGAATTTTCAGCATTTTTTAACGAAAACGGACAGTTCTTTGAACTGCGAGAAACGTCCTCATTTATTAAAGAAGCCGCTCAGTGGCTTTACTTAGAAGGCAATTCACACATCGAACACATTAATTTAAAAATAAAAAGGAATGAACCATGTTGGTGTTGTAGCGGTAAGAAGTTTAAGCACTGCCATGCACGAATAGAAATAAACGCTATTCAAGCTTGATTACCTTATTTATAGGCGCATAATTAAATCAAGTTCTGAAAATATATAATAAAAATGGCACATCAGAAAAAAAATCCACAACCCAACCAATTAGAGACCTCTAATGTATTGGATAGTATCGCAATACCTACTTTTGCCATTAATACCGAGCACGAAATAACACACTGGAACCGAGCTATAGAAAAAGCATCTGGGCTCTCAGCTGTTGAGATGATTGGCACAAAAAACCAATGGAAACCGTTTTACCCGAACCCACGGCCCACAATGTCTGATTTAATCGTTGAAGGCGCCCGTGATGAGTCCGTTGAAAGGTTCTACACCAATAAATATCACAAATCGAGTGTGCTAGACAACGCATATGAAGCCGAGGATTTTTTCCCTGCAATGGGAAGTGGCGAATGGCTTTCTTTTACCGCCGCACCGATTATTGATGATAACAATAATATGATTGGCGCAGTTGAAACGCTGTTTGTTATCAGCGACAGAAAACACGCCGAACAAAAACTGATCGATAGCCAACAAAAATACCGCGAACTCAGCACAATTGACGATTTAACTAAGCTATTTAATGCAAGACATTTTTTCGAACAAGTCAGTGGAGAAACTGATCGCTGCAATCGCTATAGCCAATCTTTATCCCTTTGTCTCTTTGATTTAGATAACTTCAAAATTGTTAACGACACATATGGGCATCAATTTGGAAATACCGTTCTTGAAGAATTTGCAAAAATCATTAAAAAAAATATTCGCCATGTTGATATGGCCTTTCGCTATGGTGGTGAAGAATTCGTTGTTTTATTCCCTTTTGTTATAGCTCATCATGCAGCCATTGTTGTTGAAAAAATTTGCTTGCAGTTAGCACAAGCAGACTTCACAACAGACGATGGCGAAAAAGTTAAAATCACTACCAGCGCAGGCTTATCAACGTACATTATTAAAGAAGATAAAGAAGAATTTATTAAACGGGCTGATAAAGCCATGTATCAATCAAAGGATGGTGGAAAAAACAAAATCACCATCGCTAATTAACCTCATTTAAGAACACAATCAACTTATGCTTAAACACATCGTCTTATGGACGTTACACGATAGCGCCGAAGGTAATTCAAAAGAAGAGAATGCTCTACTTGCTAAAAGTAGGTTAGAGGCACTCAAAGATACCATCCCTGAAATTATAGACATTGAAGTAGGCGTTAACCACGTTGGCCAAGGCAGTTCTGTTGATTTATCACTTTACTCAGTTTTTGCGAATGAAGCCGCGCTAAAACGCTACCAAGCCCACCCTGAACACCAAAAGATTTTACCTTTTATAGGTGCCATAACAAATGGCCGACACGTTATTGATTACAGCATTTAACACATACTATGGACGCTAACAGTTTTGGCGTATGCGCTATGTTTGCATTTTGGACAAGCGCAATTGGCAGTATTTTTTTAGCGGTAAAGTGGGCTAACCGCAAAGGCAAGCGGAGCCCTGCTACACGTGACGTTATGAAAAAATCTCTCGACAAACGCCTAAAAGAAGGCGAAATAAGCGCTGAAGAACATCAGCGCCGTCTTAAAGACTTGTAGGTTTTACCCCACCCATTTACGCGCGTTTCTAAACATTTTCAGCCATGCGCCATCTTCACCCCAATACGCGGGTGCCCAGCTATTTTGAACCGTTTTAAAGCAACGTTCTGGGTGCGGCATCATAATTGTAAAACGCCCATCATCGGTTGTTAAACCGGTAACCCCTTGCGCTGAACCGTTAGGGTTAAACGGGAATTGCTCGGTGACTTCACCTTCGTGATCAATATAGCGCAGGATAACATTGCCATCGATTTGATCATTCTTAAATTCTGTACGCCCTTCGCCGTGTGCCACAGCAACCGGCATTTGTGAGCCTTCCATACCCGCTAATAATATAGACGGCGATGCTTGAATTTCTACCATCGCAACACGCGCTTCAAATTGCTCCGATTCATTACGTACAAAATGCGGCCAACTTTGTGCGCCCGGTATTAATTCGCGTAAGTTAGATAACATTTGGCAACCATTGCACACGCCTAAACCAAAGGTATCTGTACGGTTAAAAAAATCGCTGAACGTTTTGCGTGCTTGCTCATTAAACAAAATAGATTTTGCCCAACCTTCACCCGCACCCAACACATCACCGTAAGAGAAGCCACCACAAGCCGCTAAGCCCACAAATTCAGATAGGTTTTTTTTGCCGGAAATTAACTCACTCATGTGAACATCAATCGATTCAAAGCCAGCTTTATCAAATGCAGCTGCCATTTCAATATGACCATTTACGCCTTGTTCACGTAAAATAGCGACTTTTGGACACGCATTCGCTTTATTTAATGACCTAACGAAATCATCTCTCGTGTCAAAACTAAGGTTGGCAAACAAACCTTCATCGGCATTATTGGCAATTCGATCAAACTCTTGTTTTGCACATTCAGGATTATCTCTAAGCGCCTGAAGTTTATAGGACGTTTCGGACCATGCTTGTTGCAAGTCAGCTCTTGTTTCATCTAACAGTGTTTCACCAGCTTGCGTAATGACCAAACGCTGGAAGGTGTACGCCGTACCGATAACCGAGACACACTGCCCAAGCCCTGCCTCATCAAACGTTTTAAGCACAGCCGCTTCATGCGTTTGACTCACTTGTACAATTGCGCCGAGCTCTTCATTAAACAAGGTGTTAAGTACATCGCCTTGAATATCAATGGTTGCACCGCATCGTCCAGCAAAGATCATTTCACTGAGTGTTGCCCACAAACCGCCGTCTGAACGATCGTGATAAGCCATCAGCTTACCGTCTTCGTTTAACTGTTGAATGGTATTAAAGAATGCTTTAAATAAAGATGCATCATTTAAATCGGGGGCTTGCTCGCCCATCATTTGTTCAGTTTGAGCCAATACGGAACCGCCCATTCGATTCTTTCCTTCACCTAGGTCAATTAAAATCAAACTGTTATCAACGTCTGTTTTTAATTCTGGCGTTAAGGTTTTACGTACGTCTTTTACCGGTGAAAAGGCGGTAATAATAAGAGATAACGGTGAGCTAACCACTTTTTCATCGCCGTTTTCTTTCCATGCCATTTTCATCGACATTGAATCTTTGCCTACAGGAATTGCTAAGCCCAATGCTGGACATAATTCCATACCCACAGCATGCACCGTATCAAACAAGCTCGCGTCCTCACCTGCTTCACCACAAGCGGCCATCCAGTTTGCAGATAGACATACTTCATCTAAACCACGAACATTTGATGCGGCTAGATTAGTCAGCGCTTCACCAATCGCCATACGGCCAGAGGCTGGGCCATCAATCAACGCCAATGGTGTACGTTCACCCAGTGACATCGCTTCGCCAGTGTCATGATTAAAACCACTGCTGGTAACCGCTACGTCAGCAACAGGAATTTGCCAAGGGCCAACCATTTGGTCACGTGCTACTAAACCGGTTACTGAACGATCACCAATATGAATAAGGAACGACTTATCTCCAACCGCAGGGAAACGTAACACTTGATATGCCGCTTGTTTCAAATCAAACGCTGCTGCATCAAAGGCAGGAACATTACTTTCTACATGCGTGACCGAGCGTTCCATTTTTGGCGGCTTGCCAAATAAAAGAGACATCGACAAATCAATCGGCTGATTATCGAATAAACGGTCATTCAATATCAATTGCTCATCAAGTGTCGCTTCACCAATATGCGCGAACAAGCAGCGTTCACGTTCACATAAAGCAGCAAATTCTTCTAAACGGTCGGCTTTTAAAGCAATCACATAACGCTCTTGCGACTCGTTACACCATATTTGCATGGGCGACAAACTGCTATCTGCGCACAAAATATCGCGTAATTCAAAACGGCCACCCAAGTCACAATCGTGAATAATTTCTGGCACCGCATTGGATAAACCACCAGCACCCACGTCGTGAATAGAGATAACAGGGGTGTCGTTACCCATTGCATTACAAGCATCTATCACCTCTTGGCAGCGGCGTTGCATTTCTGGGTTTTCACGCTGTACTGAGGCAAAATCTAAGTCTTCTGAACCTTCGCTTGATGTTTGAGAAGATGCGGCGCTACCGCCTAAACCAATGAGCATGGCAGGGCCGCCCAAAATAATAATCAGCGAGCCGGGTTCTATTTTTTGTTTCAACGCATGCATTGGACGAACAGAGCCCACACCACCAGCTAACATAATAGGCTTGTGATAACCGCGTGCTTTTTGCCCGTTGCTATCGGGCGTGTTTTGTTCAAATGTACGAAAGTAACCGGTTAAGTTCGGCCGACCAAATTCATTATTAAATGCTGCGCCACCTAAAGGGCCTTCCAACATAATATCTAAAGCTGAAGCGATCCGCTCGGGCTTGCCAATGCTTTGCTCCCACGGTTGTTCAAAATCAGGAATGTTTAAATGCGACACGGTAAAGCCAGTTAAACCTGCTTTGGTACGTGAACCTCGACCGGTTGCGCCTTCATCACGAATTTCTCCACCGGAACCAGTTGCCGCACCGGGGTAAGGGGAAATAGCCGTTGGATGATTGTGCGTTTCCACTTTCATTAAATAAGGCACATGTTCTTCAATAAAACCGTATGAGCGACTTTTCGGGTCACGAATCAACACATCGGCATCGCTACCTTCCGCTACGGCCGAATTATCACTGTATTTAGAAATAATGCCTTTAGGGCTATGTTTAGCCGTATTTTTGATCATGCCAAACAAGCTTTCGTCTTTTTGCTCACCGTCTATTTGCCAATCAGCATTAAAAATTTTATGACGGCAATGTTCTGAGTTTGCTTGCGCGAACATCATCAATTCAATGTCATTGGGGTTTCTACCTAATGCATTGAAGTTTTCTACTAAGTAATCAATTTCATCATCGGATAACGCCAAGCCCATCGTTTGATTCGCTTCAACTAATGCTTGTCTGCCTTCACTGATGATATCGACTGACGCCAGCTCACCAGGCTCTGCTTGAACAAACATATCGTCGGGTTGTTGGTCGATGCGTAAGACACGTTCGGTCATACGGTCGTGCAATAAAGCCGCTATTTCTTCGAGCTGTTGCTCGTTCAAATCACCTACAACATAGTATGCAATACCACGCTCTAAACGCTTAATTTTCGTCAGACCACAATGCTGTGCAATATCCGTTGCCTTGCTCGACCACGGCGATAAAGTACTTGCTCGCGGCACAACCAGCAAACGCTCACCGGCATGCTCAATGGCTGTATTTTTAGGGCCATACGTTAAAACACGCTCAAGAGTGCTCATTTCATTTTCTGTAAGCGTTCCATCTACATCCGCAAAATGAATATATTCAGCGCTCACATCGCTCAACTGCGGAACAGCTTGATTGAGCTTTGTTAATAAACGTTGTTTACGAAAAGCAGATAAGGCAGTGCTGCCAATAAGTTCAAGCATGGAGTGTCTCTTTACTTTTAATATTTGTTGTTAATTCGCACCAAGCTAAACCGTCATCTTGATCAATGACTTTCAACCACGCGCGGTCACATTGAATAGCCATGCTGACTCTGTCTAAAACAAGGTCATGGCTGTTATTTTTTTCACTGACATGTGCCAGCACTAAATGTTGTAATTTATCAGTATTAATTCGTTGTAATAATTCAATCGCTTGCTGATTATCTAAGTGACCCCAATCACCTAAAACACGTCGCTTTAGTGACTCGGGGTACGCGCCATTAATCAACATGTCACGATCATAATTGCACTCAAGCAACAAAGCATCGCAATCCATTAATACATCCACCATATGCTGCGTAATAGACCCTGTATCCGTCATCACGCCAAACTGCAAATCATTCGTTCTGAATACAAACTGCGTTGGCTCACGCGCATCGTGCGGCACTAAAACGGGCTCTATCGAAAAGCCGCCTATATCAAATGGTTTGTGGCTGTTGAAACATTGCACTGTTTCCAGCTTTTTGATCATTGTCGCCGTGCCATGACTCGCCCAAACAGGAATATCATAACGACTCGCATAACGCACAACACCACCAAGATGGTCACCGTGTTCATGAGTAACTAAAATCGCGCTAACGTCACCACCACAAACACCAAATTTAGCCATACGCTTATCGGTTTCTTTAATAGAAAAACCGTTATCAACCATCAACAACGTATCACCTTGCTGAACAAGGGTTGCATTTCCTCGGCTACCGCTACCAAGGGAGGCGAACCTCACGGTTCTAACTGACCAATCAAATCAGATAAAATTCTTTTTGAAACTTTATTATCAATACGGCCTTTTTCTTCGCTCAAGACACGAATGGATACGCCATTTTCTTGGTGATCTAACGCAAGCACATACACAGTTATGTCAGCCTTCTCCCAGAATGATAAGCTCGACAGCATATTGCCTGACTTTCCTTCCGAAGCTATATTTAAATACACTTTTCCACGTTGACGGTTTTTATCTTCAATATCGTAATCTAATTCTTCCAGCGCACTGATCGTTTTACGCCATGTATTGCGCAAACTATCACGCACTAATAAGTACGTATTAACACCACCTTTCATTAACTCGACCGCTGGTTGCTCGTCACCTAATGGCGCAGTCTGAACGACAGCATTAACACTCGGTATAGGCAATGTTCCTCTTGCACTACCATCGTATTCGTCCCTCACACTCCCTGCAGATAATTCAGGCGGGACTTCAAGAACAGGTAGCTCGTGTGCTTTTTTATACTCTTCTTTTTGGTCAATAAAAACACCATCCATTGACGGCAAACTACTGCAAGCAGTTAACCCTAAGCCAAGTAAAGCAATACAACTGAATTTGCTCACACTCATTTGAATATTCATTACTCTTTACCTTTATTAATTTTATTGCGCAGCGGACATTGCTTTTTTGACAACTGCCTCACAGTCTTCCGTTAGCCATGTCATTGGTAAGCGAATACCTTTTTCAATTAAACCTAATTCGCAAACAGCCCATTTAACAGGAATAGGATTAGCCTGTACAAACAAGTCGTTATGCAAAGGCTGAAGTTCATCATCAATCGCTTTAGCACCTTTGGAATCGCCCGCTAGTGCTTTAGCACACATCTGGCTATTCTTCGCTGGAGCAACATTACCCGTTACCGTTATCGAACCTTTTGCGCCCATTAAAATGAGCTCACATGATGTAGCATCATCACCTGAATACACGGCGAAGTTATCATCACTCAAAGCCAATAGTGCTTTACCAACAGCCATATCGCCAGTTGCATCTTTAATACCAACAATATTGGGTACATCTTTTAATTGGGCTACCGTTTCAGGGAGCATATCGCAGGCCGTTCTACCCGGTACATTGTATAAAATTTGCGGAATATCTACCGCCGCTGCAATGGCTTTGTAATGCAGTACCAACCCTTCTTGCGTTGGTTTATTATAATACGGCGTAACCAATAAGCACGCATCCACACCCGCATCCGCGGCACAACGCGTCAAATCGATGGCTTCGGTTGTTGAATTTGCGCCTGTTCCGGCAATCACGGGAATACGTCCCGCAACAATATCAACTACTTGACGAATAACGTGACAGTGTTCTTTTTCATTGAGCGTTGCCGACTCGCCAGTTGTGCCCATTGCAACAATTGCATTCGTGCCTTGTTCAATATGAAATTCAACTAGCTTTCGCAAACTTGCTTCGTCTAACGAGCCATCTTCATGCATAGGGGTAACGAGCGCTACAATACTGCCTTGAAACATAGTTGATTCCAAATTTAAAACGAAATTAATGACTATTTAGAAGCGGTTCTTCAAATAGCCAAATGAGCCGCTCATTATACATACATCGACACTACAACTAAAAACCAGTCTGTTAAAATACCGTCAAAATCAATCACCTTTTAGGATCTAATAATGAGCACCGTTCAATTAAATCAACCCGTTCCCGCCTTTACTTGCGCCACAACAGCCGAAGAAGCACTGACTCTAGACAACCTTCAGGGTAAAAATATTGTTATATACTTCTACCCCAAAGACAACACGCCGGGCTGCACACTAGAAGTGTCAAGATTTTCGTGACAGCTACAGTGCTTTTCAAGCGGCTAATACAGAAATTTTTGGTGTGTCTCGTGACTCTGTTCGCGTTCATAACGGATTTAAAACGAAGCACAGTTTCCCATTTGAATTAATCAGCGACCCAGATGAGTCTCTGTGTAAACTATTTGACGTCATCAAGCTCAAGAAGCTATACGGCAAAGAATATATGGGTATTGAACGCAGTACCTTTTTAATTAATACCGATGGCGTTTTAGTACAAGAGTGGCGTAAGGTGAAAGTTAAAGAACACGTTGCCGAGGTACTCGCATCAGCAACGGCTCTTTAGTCGACCTAAAACCTAAATAGCGGCACTACTTTTTCAACAGCCAGCATATCGTTAACAAACGTTGTTGCACGCTGCGCAGTTGATTGATCAAGTTCGTCGCCCAATAAATATACGTGCTTATCTGACACCAATATTTTAATGGTATCTGCTTTTTTAATGATTTTCGCGTGTAACAACTTGTTTGAAATTGTCGCGCGTAGCACATCGTCATCACTGCGTTCAATTTCACTCATTGGTGTTGAAACGCGCACTTCGTTATAAAAACGGTTCACAGTACTGCATTCTTTCGCCGCTTTTAAGTTGAACTTGCGTCGGTCATTTGCTGCCATTTTAGAAGCCTTCTTGCCGCACACTTGCGCATTAGAGGGCTCAACGTGATTAACGTCGCCTTGTCTCCACTGCAAATGAGCTTCCGACAAAACTAAACGTTGAACTTTATCTTTCAACTCTTGCGTGGCTGCCTGCCCTGCAATAAGTACAGATCCACGATTACGTAGCACAACAATATGCGTTTCATTGCGTAACGTTTCATTACGCAATAATGCCGTTTCTACTTTGAACTCGAAAGCTGCATCTTTTAACTTCCCTTCAATTCCCGTGGCATTATCTTTAAAAATACGATCCGTAATATCTGACAACTCAAAAGCATTAACTGTCGTCGCCGCGAAAAATAAGGAGCAAAAAGCAAGGGGGATTAATTTCATGTTTTCCTTTTAATAAAATTTTAAGTTATTTGAATTAGCTTGCGACCACATCGTGTCGACTTGGCCATGCAACCAATACCGCTTGCACTAATGTTGCCAATGGAATGGCAAAAAATACACCCCAGAAACCCCATACTCCACCAAAAAACAAGATCGCAACAATAATCGCAACCGGGTGAAGGTTCACTACCTCAGAAAATAATAACGGCACCAGCACATACCCATCTAAAGCTTGGATGATTAAAAAGACAGCCATTAAATAAACGAAGGCATCTCCCCACTTCCACTGCATATAGGCCACAAGCAAAACAGGAATCGTTACAACCGTTGCCCCAACATAAGGCACGAGCACAGACAAGCCAACTAAAAAACTCAAGAGCACTGCATAGTGCAAGCCCAATAGATTAAAAGCAATGAAACAGGCCGCCCAAACAATCAGGATTTCCCATATTTTACCCCTAACGTAATTCGCAATTTGTTCGTTTACCGTTGCCCATACCTCTGTGGTTAAGCGGCTATTACTGGGTAAGAAACTAGCAAACCACTTAACGATATCGTCCTTATCCATCAAGAAAAAGAACACCATCATCGGCACCAACAACAAATATATAACCAACGCCACAATATTTAAAACTGACGTCGCCGAAAACGATAATAACCCTTGGCCGTACTTTATTGCCTCAGCACTGACTTGACCGAAAATCAGCTTCACTTGTTCTTCCGTGATGAAGTTAGGGTATTTTTCGGGTAATGCCATAAACAAATCAACGCCTTGATTCAACATAGTAGGCAACTGCTGCGCTAGCTCAACCGCTTGAATGGATAACAACGGGATTAAACCAAATATCATGTATGAAAGAAGCGCCATGAATAAGCTAAACGAGCCGACAACGGCCAATTTCCTTGCCATCCCCATCGACTCAAACTTAACCACCATCCCTTCTAAAAGGTATGCGATAACGATGCTTGCCAGCACGGGAGACAGCACATCACCAAACCATAAAATAATGCCAAGCCCAACCAATAACGTACCTGCCAAAGCCAATGCCTCGGGGTTCGACAATACGCGATTAAACCACTGCTTTATGTGTTCCATTAATTCTTAATTATCATTAATTTAAACTGACCAAGCACTCACAAATACAAAGTAAGGATACTCCTGCAAATAGCCCGACAACCAACCTGTTACAACCGCCACCACTGTAAAGCTTAGTAAGCCTACAAACACACGCTTAACAAATCCTGGGCCTGACGTTTCTTGAATGCCCGCTAGTGCCGAATCGCGTACATCATAACCTAAGTTTGCGGGTTTGATAGACACCAAAAAGCCTATCAACACCGCCAAACCAACTGATGCAACACCGGCTAAAGTAGAAACACACCACGGGCATTGGTGAACGGCTTTAATGTCATGAATATTACAATGGCTTTCCAACCCTTCCCAGGGCCATGTACAACCACAATCAAACAAGAAACCACATAGCGGCGTTATTAGAATAAGCGATGCTATAACCGTAAATATTCCGGCGGGCAACTGAGTTGATGAAGAAGTATTCATTATGGAATGATGTCTATTATTATTTTATCTTTAAGTATCACGCTTTATCTTTTTCTTTTCAAGCGCTTAAATACCTTTAAGCTTAACTTCACTTACATGATAATAAGCACTATTAAAATAGCACCTCTTACCTCACTTAACGTCTTATCAATCTATATATGTCGACATCTTCTTCTAAGAAAGTTATTTACGCCGCCCTAGCAGGTTGAGCTGCCACCACTTTCTTAGACAGTTTCTAAATTCTCAAAATACTGCTTTTCATACCTCATTGGTGACAGTCCGTCATTATTACCATGATGCCGTTTAGGGTTGTAGAAAAACTCAATATAATCGAATATTTCAGCCCGAGCTTCTGCTCGTGTTTTAAATATCCGTCGTTTTATACGATCCATTTTTAATAATGAAAAGAAGCTTTCAGCAACGGCATTATCATGGCAGTTTCCCCTACGACTCATACTTGCCTCAAGGTTGTTTTCACGTAAGAACTGCCGCCAGTCACCGCACGTGTATTGAACACCTTGATCTGAATGTACAAGCACCTTCTGCTGAGGTTTTCTTCGCCATATTGCCATTAATAACGCATCAATCACTAAGTCAGCTTTGGGGCTTGATTTCATACTCCAGCCAACAACTTGCCGTGAAAACAAATCAATCACGACGGTTAGGTACAACCAGCCTTCATGGGTTCGTATATACGTGAAATCAGTGACCCAAACCTTATTTGGATGATCGCATTCAAACTGCCTTTCTAGTGTGTTGGGCGCAACATGGCTAACTTGTCCGTTTTTAAACCCCTTATGTCGTTTATATCCGCGCATTGAGCTTAAACCAGCGTTGCGCATGATGCGATAAACACGATTTCGACCGCAACTCTCTCCATCATACTTTAGGTCACGCGTGACGTTACGGTAGCCATAAGAACAACCGCTCTCCATCCAAAACTGCTTTATTTTAGTTAGCAATCTTTTGTCTTCTTTTGCTCGTTGGCTATCCGGTTCTTTGAGCCAAGCATAAAAGCCACTGCGGTTAACCTCGAGTACGCGACACATCATCATGACGGTATACTTGCTGAGTCGAGACTTTATGAACGTGTATTTCGCTTTGACTCGCTTGCGAAGTACACCGCGGCTTCCTTTAATATATCTCGTTCTTCGGTTACGCGCTTTAACTGTGCTTTGAGTTGACGAAGTTCTGCTTGCTGCTGTGTCAGCTCTTTACGCTCATGGCTGGGTTCGCCGTAACGTTTAACCCAGGCGTATAGGCTTTTGGTTGTAACGCCAAGCCGGTTGGCCACATCACTCACTTTATACCCGCGATCTATGACTTGTTTCGTAGCTTCAATTTTAAATTCTTCTGGATAGCGTTTTCCACGCATAATTATTCACCTTCTTTGTTAAGTTAATTATAACTATAGAAAGTGTCTAGTAAATTAGGGGCAGCTCAGTTCCTCATAAACTGATAATTTTGACACCGTGACTTTCGACATACTTAACCTCCGATTTTTTCCATAAACAAAGGCGGGAGTTCACTTCCATACTTCTTATACAAAACATCAGCTTCCGCCACCGATCTTTTGCTAAATCTTTTTTCATCAAATAAAACCTCAATCCACTCGACAGTTGGCAGCACCTCAAAGACCAAGAACTTCGGCGAGTTTTCTAGCAACAATTTATATTTTTTTTTAACTTCGTTTACGTAGTGTCTGTGCTTTAATACCGTTTCCGGACAATCGACTAGATAGATAGTACCTGGAATATCTAAATGACCGACATACTCCAGAAAGCCTAATTCATCTATGTGACCATGTTTTTCTTCGGTCAGCAGCCTAAGGCGACCTAAAATATGTTGGCGCTGGTTGTTTATGTACTCGCTTGCTCGAGTAAATTCTGAGTTAAACACCGCTTGTGCCTTTTCACTTGCTCGGAACATATTTACAGCGAGATCTTGCATAACGGCCCTAGTAATTAAGCCACAGTTGTCTATCCACTCTTGGTTTTCTCGAGAAAGATAGCTTTCTCGCTCTACATGATTAGAGTGTGAGTGGAAACTGAATAACTGTGTTGGTGTAAATGTGTCAGATCTCGAATGCACTGCTGAGTTCTTGATGTAAGACAGCCCAAATACCCCATACCTATAAACTGGAGTATCTACGATATTTAGATAGTTAACCCTATTATGATGGGCCTTTTTTGAATACACCACACCATTGTTAACAAAGGCCTCTAGAGCATCAATAAAGACAGTGGAAACATTTTTTTCTCTTAATCGTTGCCTGACCTTTTCTCCAAGATGGGACATCAAGCATTCAATTAGGGGGGCCAGAGAATTTATTCCAAATAAACCCTTATCTGTCCCAGCAATTCTTATCGAATTACTTTCTGGCCCGAAATTTTTCTTATCTAGCAGGAATCTCAAAACTGCTTTACCAATGTCTGTCCTAGTACTAAAGGACTTTACTTCATGATTTTGGCCTGAACGGCCCTTAAAATAATTCAAGTGAATATGAGTAACTTTTCCACTTCGTCGCTCGATAGTGCGGAAATTTTTCTGTGTGAGTTTTGGAATATCAGATGGTTGAACGGTCCGTATAGCCATTATCCAACTAAATAAAACATCTTCGGCATAACAAGTTGGAACTGATTTCGATTCACCACCTTTTGAGCTTGCGTAGGCCAGCAGTTCTCGAACGTAGGAGTATGAAAAAACACCATTTCGGGCCGATTCCCGAGCGTATAAACGTTTTTTTTCACCGCAGCGAATACTTCTAGATATGACTTCATTAGCCATGAATTTGCGCCGTAAATCAAGAGCAAAAGGCTCATGAATCATCTCTGTAATCATCATACTAATTGCAGCATCGAGATGCTGGTCATTTGGATATATGCAATAGCGCCCTCGCATAGCATTAAACAAGGCAATCACTTGAGTCGTCATGACTCTTGTTTTTTCTTTTGGTGAATTAAAGTCAAGCTTTTGCTCTGGAATATCGTCAATCCGCCAGTCGGTTTCCCTGAAAAACTTAATCATCGCAAACTTGGCTTGTTGAATTTCAAGAAGTGATGTAACTGTTGTCATTTCAAATGATGATATCAATGCCTTTGGCGACTTCAAAAGACTATAAAGCTGATGCCCGATTCCTACATCATCTCTGCGTAGCCAGGTATGCTGAGCAAACCACTCTGTTAAAGTAGCTTGGCGTACTAAGTCTTTCGGTGCTATTTTAGTCTTTGAAATTGAAAGGAGGTAGCTATACTCAATATCGTTTAGCTGTTTATAGAACTCAGGGTAGTCAAGTGCATCAATAATCATTGTTTTCACTGCTGAAAGGCCTGAACTTTGAGTTTTTAGCTTCTTCTTGTTGTTGTTTAAGCTTCCTTTTTTTATGCGTTCCGCCTCGTAATCCTTCAACACCTTTACTCTGTTGGAGTTATTGAACGAGTAAGAATTAAGGAAATCTAACAAAATACCAATGAAACAAGAAAATCGAGTTGCCCTAGTTTTAGAAAATGAATCCGTATAGAAATACAGATAATGCGCGGTGTACAGAGCCGCAAAGATCAAACGTAATTCATTACTTGGATTTTTAGCTAGGGAAACTACCTTTGGGATGTAATCTCTGACAGACGGAACAACAAATCGTGTTACAGCACAATCAAATGGCAATGGTGAAACTGGCTGGCTGGCCTGCCATTCACGTTCCATTTCAAGTTGTTCTTTAAGCAGTGCGGCAACTTCTGTCGAATCTGCACCTGTCTGAGCTAGTGTTTTGTCAACCATTAAGCAACCTATTGTTCAAAATGCTTTTTTATATGACAGGTCCGGATATAGTTTATGGTTGTTTGCGGAACGTTATTACCCATTGCTGTGTGCCCCAACAAAGCTGCAACCGTTAAATATACTAGTGATGTAGGCGTAACATCGTCTACCCGCATACCCTGCTCTTCTGAATATTCCCAGAATTTATCTGTACCGAAGCTATGTCGAAGTACATGGTGGGTATGATCTATCTCCAGTTTTTGACCATCTTCTAGGAGTAACCCCTTCTCTTGCTTTTTTAGCACAATATCCCGTACTACCTTAAACACCCGACACGCTTTTGATGCGCTTATCTGTGTTCCGACCACCGTGGAAGAATTGCTAACAAACATGTTGTCTTCATCGGTACTTGGGCGCTCCAGGTCGTAGTATTTATTAAACCTTGAAAGCAGATCACGATGAATATAAAGCACTCTCGACTCTCCGCCACTATTCCTTTTTCCCTTAGAGAATCTTCCTTGTAACAGAAACTCAAACTCCATCTGCTTGGGGTTGCTTTCCATCATTGCAAAGAGTGAGAGCATACCACTATGCTTCTTGCTGCCCACATTGAAATCTTTAAGTACGAACCCCAGGTTTTCCATTGAACGGCAGCCAAGCTCCCCGCCGGTTTTAAGGAGCAGCTCATCTCGTATTGAATTGGTATGCCTGTATAGAATTGATCGGAGTTCAGGTGTCAAATACTTCACAGCGGTTCTACGTTTGGTATTTGTCCTCGCCATGTCTTTAAATGACGGCTTGATGAATAGAGTCTTCGCTGTCGTTAGCCCCGCCTGCGCCAGATACATGTAATACGCATTCAACGTCATAATCGTTTGAGCTATAGCTGAATCTCCTTTGCCGCGTTCACCAATGAGCACGTCATTAATGTAAAAGTTCAAAATTTTATCGGGCAGGTTATGGTGAGTTAGTAAGGAGACTGTCTTACTATCGGCAGCATATTCTTCGACCCATTGGAGGAATGTAGTCAGCCGGCTGAGGATTTGAGTAACCGTTGTTTTCTTCACTAATCGATCAACAACTTCTTTTCTCACTTCACCGGTATAGCTATCGACAGACTCCTGCACTGCTGATACGGCATGGCGTGCTGATATCGCAACACTAAACCATGTTGGAAGTAGAAGACAATCGTTGCCATGAAAGAATACAGGGCACTGGTATCGCTCCGACCAAAGTTTATGCATTCAATTAAAGTCCTATGATATTGATACAAATAATACAGCTCTTTAAAAGAAAGACAATTCATTTTTATATTTCTAATTAACGGGGTAACTTTGATTTGTTAAAACGATGAACTTCATCAACAAATAAAATAGTGCTTTGCTTGAACTGTAAGCGGTTATTTTTCGCCTCCTCTACAACCGCACGAATATCTTTCACGCCGGCTAATACCGCCGATAACGCTATAAATTGAGCATCTGCATGCTTCGCAATAATACGCGCCAGCGTTGTTTTTCCAATGCCCGGGGGGCCCCAAAGAATTAATGAGTGTAATTGACCTGAACGAATCGCCTCAAAAAGAGGCTTGCCCTCTTCTAAAAGGTGCGTTTGTCCTACAAATTCAGTTAACGAGTTAGGCCTTAAACTATCCGCTAAAGGTTCTACTGCTTGCATTAATCGCTTGCTTCTTCAAAGACATCTACCCCTTCAGGCACGTTAAACTCAAACCGATCATCCGCTATCGGTGTATGAACGCTCACATCCGTAAACAATAAGCGTGTTGTTTGGCCAAAGCTGTCTTTAAGTAACATACGAGATAACAATCCGCTTTTAAAACCCACATGAATATAATCAAAGCCACTGGAGTCCGTTTTAGGGGTTAATTTTAGCCACTGTAAACCGTCCTTTTCTTCCAACAGGCTGATGACAAAAAGCTTATCAAGCGACGTTGAGCCCAAAATGATAGCAAGAGGCGAAGAACCTACTGATTGAGAAGCATCTTTAATGGTGACTTGATCTAGGTCTTCATCGTAAACCCATAACTTCTCACCATTCGAGATAATCTCTTGAATATAAGGTGTTGAGTAATGCCAGCGAAATTTATTCGGCTTTTGAACCCAAAACTCGCCTGTTGACGATTGCGTATAATTACTTTGATCGCTACTAATAATTTGCGTAAATTGACCGCTCAAATGTTTATAACGCTGCAAGTATGTTTGCAGGCTTTCTTCACCACTATTTGCTAAAACAGAAGGTACTGAAGCAATAGATAAAAGACAAAACAAACCGAATCGAATAAACATCATTAATTATACCTCTGGCGGTGGCGGCGCTAACACTTCACGTGAGCCATTAGACTGTAACGGCCCCACTACACCGCAACGCTCCATTTCTTCAATCATGCGCGCCGCACGATTATAGCCAACACGCAATTGCCGTTGTACACCAGAAATAGAGGCGCGACGGGTTTCTGTCACTATTTTTAAAGCCTGATCGTACAACTCATCCGAATCTTCAGCATTTCCGCCGTTTCCACCATCAAATTCAGCTGGGTCTGATGCCGTTAAAATACCTTCAATATAATTCGGCTTGCCTTGTTTTTTCAGTTGCCTAACCACTTTGTGTACCTCGTGATCATCAACAAAAGCCCCGTGTACACGCTGAGGTAGCCCTGAGCCCGGTGGCAAATACAACATATCACCATTGCCTAATAAAGCTTCAGCGCCACTTTGATCTAGAATAGTACGTGAATCTATTTTGGAAGAAACCTGGAACGCAATACGGGATGGGATATTAGCCTTTATCAACCCTGTCAGAACATCAACAGATGGACGCTGTGTTGCTAGCACTAAGTGCAAACCAGAAGCTCGAGCCTTTTGAGCAAGGCGCGCAATAAGCTCTTCTACTTTTTTACCGACAACCATCATCATGTCGGCCAATTCATCAATAACAATGACTATCTGCGGTAACTCAGCAAGTGTCCCCGCATCTTCTTCATCAATAAAAGCTGTTGGTTCCCATAAAGGGTCTGCTAGCGGGCTACCTTCTTTTATGGCATCTCTTACTTTTTTGTTGTAACCACTTAAGTTTCTAACACCCAACAACGACATCAGCTTATAACGTCGCTCCATTTCAGCGACACACCAACGTAATGCATTTGCAGCCTCTTTCATATCCGTTACAACGGGTGTTAACAGATGCGGAATACCTTCATAGACCGATAGTTCCAGCATTTTTGGGTCTATCATGATCATACGAACTTGTTCAGGCGTTGCCTTGTACAACAAGCTTAGAATCATGGCATTAATAGCTACCGATTTACCTGAACCGGTTGTTCCCGCAACTAACAAGTGCGGCATTTTTCCTAAATCTGCTACGGTGGGTTGCCCTGATATATCTTTTCCTAATACCAACGTTAAAGGAGAGTGGGATTTTTCGTAAGCCTCTGAAGATAATATCTCACCTAATCGCACCATTTCTCTAGATTCGTTTGGTATCTCTAAGCCAATCACAGACTTACCGGGAATGACCTCAACAACGCGGACACTGTGTATAGACATGGAGCGCGCAAGATCTTGAGCAAGCCCGCTGATTCGACTTGCTTTTATTCCGGGTGCAGGCTGTATCTCAAAGCGTGTAATAACAGGGCCGGGGCTAACCTCCACCACGTCTACCTCAACACCGAAATCTAATAACTTAATTTCGACTAGTCTAGACATCGCCTCCAATGCTTCTTTGGAGTAGCCTTCAACATGTTCTTTCGCGACGTCCAGCAATGCTAAAGCCGGCAACGTCCCTTCTGTATCGTCAAATAACCCAGCTTGTTTTTCTTTCTCGACGCGCTCACTACTTTTAATTGACTTAATAACAGGGTCAATACGTGCTTTAGACTTAGCGGAGAAGATTCTTGATTGCTTTTTGAACGTATCCCCGCGTTTCTTTTTAACACTATCGGCATTTCGTCGTTCTTTTGTATCGCTAATATAGTCGCTTACTACCATATATAAGTTAATGGCTAGACCACCTAAGCTGTCCATCAAACCCAGCCAAGATAGCCCTGTTGATAACGTAATAGAGACCAAAAACAAACTAAATAAAATGAGTGTTGCCCCTTGGAAGGCAAATAACTGAATAAGGAAATCACCCAGTTCTAGTCCAATAACACCACCTGGGGACCCCGGTATTGTTAGCCAACTCTGATAATAATGCATATCGAGCAACCCAGAACCGGCGATCAAAACCACAATAAAGCTAGCCCAGCGAATAGTTTGATGCATTAATGTATCAACGTGATCTGTTCTTGCTTCAGATAAAAACTTCCACGCACTACTGAATAACATCAACGGAAACACGAAAGCCATGAACCCAAGAATCGTCAACATAAAATCGGCAATCCAAGCGCCCACAACACCAGTAATATTGGTTACCTCCTGCCCTGATCCATTATGTGTCCAACCTGAATCATTCACGTTGTAACTAAAAAGAGCACCCAATAAAAATAAGCCTACGGCCAATAAAGCAAGAAAGGCAGACTCTCTTAATAATTTAATGGCCCTTACTTGTGCTAATGAATGAGTTTGTGTGTTATTTTTTTGATTCACTTAACTTAATGCTAGTTGTTAGAATATTATTGTAACTATATGTTAATAAATGACTATCATCAAATATCAATTAGATTCTTTACCGTCTCTTATTAGAACGGCTTCTCGCATTATCTTATCATTCTCATACCAATTATTAAGCGTTAATCGATCAATATATGACGGTAATAACGCAGATATAGCCTGTGTGGCCGTTCTTGGTACGGCGCCCGGCATATTGGCAACACAAAAATGCGTAACGCCTTCTTTTACGAATGTTGGCTTATCATAGCTTGTTACTCGGCTTGTCTCGATGCAGCCACCTTGATCAATCGAGATATCAACGATAACCGAGCCGTTCTGCATCCCTTTAAGGTGTGAGCGCTTAATAAGCCGTGGTGTTTTTTTACCGGGAACCAATAAAGCACCAATCAAAAGGTCTACTGACGGCAAAAGTGATAGGCACTCCTCTTCATTGTTAATAACTGTAATGGATGAACTTAACGTCTTTAAAGCATTAAGTGCCAGTGGGTAACTGTCAAAAACGAACACATCAGCGCCCATACGGTCAGCCAGTAAAGCAGCGGCAGAGCCAGCAGAGCCGGCCCCTAATACGAGCACCCTGCCCTTATCAACACTAACCTTTGCCTCCTGATCAAGGCCGCCCAATAATAGCCCCGAGCCACCATGTTGAAGATGCAGCAGATTTGTACCAATTTGCATTGATAACTTTCCGGCTATTACGCTCATTGGTTTTAAAATCGGCAATACACCTTTTTCCTTTACCTCTTCAAATGCAACAGCTGTCAGCCCAATACTGATAAGGCGACCAACAAGATTCTGATTTGCGGCAAGGTGTAAAAAACAAAATAACGTGTGTTTATCTGTTAGATAATTTAGGTCATCGCCGACAGGCTCTTTAACTTTAACGATCAACTCGGCCTGCTGATAAAGCTCTTGCGGCGTTTCAAGCACAGTGACACCCAATTGCTGATATTCAACATCGCAAAAACCACTGAGTCGCCCCGCTCCCTGTTCAATAAAAACTCGATGAGCTTTATCAATCAATTCACGACAGCCTGTAGGCGTAAGCGCAACACGGCCTTCAAACGCTTTGCTTTCTTTTGGAATGCCAATATTCATCGTCTTAGCCCTTTACCTCATTAGCTCTTATAGCCATACTACATGACTTTTAAAATTATCTACAAAACGTTTATTAAAGGAGTTTTTCATGAGCGAAAATTCGCACCACCGCTTGATTATTTTGGGGTCTGGCCCCGCTGGTTACACTGCTGCTGTCTATGCTGCCAGAGCCAACCTGAACCCATTATTAATCACTGGAATTGAACAAGGCGGTCAATTGATGACAACCACCGAGGTTGATAACTGGCCAGGCGATGTAGAAGGCTTGCAAGGCCCAGCATTAATGGAACGAATGAAGTTACACGCTGAACGTTTCGACACTAAAATTCAGTTTGACCATATCCACACGACTGAGCTACAACAACGCCCATTTAAGCTGATTGGTGACTCAGGAACATATACCTGCGATGCCCTAATTATTTGCACTGGCGCTTCGGCTAAATACTTGGGCTTACCATCAGAAGAAGCCTTTAGAGGCAGAGGCGTATCGGCTTGCGCAACATGCGATGGGTTTTTCTATAAGAAGCAACGTGTCGCCGTTATCGGTGGTGGCAATACAGCGGTTGAAGAAGCGCTTTATCTTTCCAATATTGCAGACCATGTAACGGTTATCCACCGTCGTGACTCTTTTCGCTCAGAGAAGATACTATCTGACCGATTGATGAAAAAAGTAGCCGATGGCAATATCTCTGTTGAGTGGTTCAACCAATTAGATGAAGTCTTAGGCGATGACATGGGTGTAACCGGTATTCGTATTAAAAACACGCAAGATGGCAGCACAAAAGACATTGATCTCGAGGGCGTTTTTATAGCGATTGGACATTCGCCTAATACGCAAATATTTGACGGCCAACTTGATATGCCTCGTGGCTACCTATCTGTGCAGAGTGGAAATTCAGGCAATGCAACACAAACTAGTATCCCTGGTGTTTTTGCCGCTGGCGATGTAGCAGACTCTATTTACAGACAAGCGATTACTTCTGCAGGCTCAGGCTGTATGGCAGCACTTGATGCAGAACGTTTCCTTGATGATTTAGCCGAAGGCTAAAAACTTAAAGTAGTCTCTTATGATTCCTTGGTTAAATCCCGATGATGACGCAGACCCTTTTCCAAATGTAGGCACCGCGCTAGAAGACCCGAACGGTCTTTTAGCGGCCGGTGGTTCATTACAGCCTGAACGACTATTGTCCGCTTACCGCCAAGGTATATTTCCTTGGTTTGAAGACGGTCAACCTATTTTGTGGTGGTCCCCCAATCCTCGCATGGCTCTAAAACCAAACGAGTTATACCTGTCTCGAAGTCTTAAAAAAGTCATTCGTAGAGAAACCTATCGATGCACAATAAATCGCGCGTTTGATCGTGTTATAGCAGCTTGCTCACAACCGAGAGAAGATCAAGACGGCACATGGATTACTTCTTCTATGGCGCAGGCTTACCAAGCACTGCATAAACTTGGTCATGCTCACTCTATTGAGGTCTGGCTTGACGAACAACTTGTCGGCGGTTTGTACGGCATTAGTATTGGGCAAGTGTTCTTTGGTGAATCCATGTTTAGCTTACAAAGCAACGCATCAAAAGTCGGTTTCGCTTTTTTGTGTGAGCAGCTTACTCACTGGGACTACCAACTTATTGACTGCCAAGTAGAATCAGAACACCTCAATAGTTTAGGCGCAGCCACCATTGAGCGCCAATCGTTTATAGAAAAATTGAATCTTCTCTGTGGCAATAGCCCATCTTCAGAGGCTTGGGAGGCACTATGAGCTCGCCAGGACGACAATTAGCTCTTTACATATCATCGCCTCAACCCTGTGACTATTTAGCTGATCAAGAGTCTCAAAATATCTTTATTTCGCCTGATGTGAAAATGACACCTGGTATTTATGAATACCTCATCAGTAAAGGCTTTAGACGCAGTGGTCAGCATACTTATCGCCCACATTGCTCTGCCTGCCATGCGTGCATTTCCTGTCGGTTAGATGTTCGAGTGTTCAAGCCCTCCCGCAGTCAAAAGCGATTGACCTCTAAAAATAAAGACTTATCCTTTACCCCCGTTAGCACCCAATATACTGACGAACACTTTGACTTATATCGCCGCTATCAAGCATTTAAACACCCCGGCGGCTCTATGGAGAATTTCAAAGCGGCTGAATATAACGCTTTTTTATGCGAATCTTTTGGTAATAGTTTAATCTATGAAACACGATTAGGTAATCAATTACTGGCCGTGTCCGTTTGTGATGCATTTAGCAACGCCCTATCTGCTGTTTATACCTTTTTTGACCCTGATTTTTCATCTAGGAGTCTTGGTACATACAGTGTTTTACAACAAATAAAGGCCGTTCAAGACGCCCAGAAGAAACATTTATACTTAGGGTATTATGTTCAAGACTCCGCAAAAATGACCTATAAAACTAATTTTAGACCCATCGAGATGTTAGTTAAAAGCCAATGGTTATCGTTTGAAAAAGAAGATACTCTCCCCTCACAAAGCTCACCGTTAGATTCACCATTAAGTTTTTGATTTAATTCGCACTTAATTCATCTCAAATAGTGTAAAATCGCGCCGCATTAGCTCGTATAGTTCACTTTATAGACGTAGTCCTTAAAAGAACAACACAGCATTCAAGTAATTATTTTTAAAGGTAAGCATGGCAAAAGAAGATCAAATTGAAATGGAAGGCGTTGTTAAAGACACGCTTCCAAACACAATGTTTCGCGTTGAATTAGAAAATGGGCACGTTATTACGGCGCATATTTCAGGCAAAATGCGTAAGCATTACATCCGCATTTTAACGGGTGACCGCGTAAAAGTAGAAATGACACCATACGACCTTTCAAAAGGTCGCATTACTTACCGCGTTAAATAAAGCTTACCAATTAAAGACCAGCTTCTTTGAAGCACAATAGAGTTTTACTCTTGTTCTACTAAGTCTTTATTCGATTCTGTGATAATAAAATCAACTTTATTATCCTTGATGTAAACTTTCACCGCTCCACCATTAACTAACTTGCCGAACAACAGTTCGTTAGCAAGCGGCTTTTTAATGTGCTCTTGAACTGTACGTTCCATAGGGCGCGCTCCCATTTTAGGGTCATAACCTTTCTTCGCTAACCAGCTACGTGCTTCCGGCTCTAACGTTAACGTAACGTTCTTATCATGCAGCTGTGCTTCCAATTGAAAGATAAACTTATCGACCACGTGAATAATAACCTCTTCATCCAACGCCTTAAATTGCACAACAGCATCTAAACGGTTTCTAAATTCAGGAGTGAATGTTTTTTCAATCACCTGCATACTGTCAGACGTATGTTCTTGCTCAGTAAAACCAATCGAAGAGCGACTACCTTCTCTAGCGCCTGCGTTGGTTGTCATCACTAACATGATGTTTCTAAAATCGGCTTTTCTGCCGTTATTATCCGTTAACGTGCCGTGATCCATGATCTGCAATAACAAGTTAAAGATATCTGGATGCGCTTTTTCTATTTCATCTAACAATAAAATTGCATACGGATGCTTATTAACTTCTTCCGTCAACAAGCCACCTTGGTCATAACCTACATAACCTGGAGGTGAACCAATAAGGCGCGATACAGTATGGCGTTCCATATATTCGGACATGTCAAAACGAATAAGGTCAACACCCATAATTTTTGCGAGTTGCTGCGTTACCTCTGTTTTACCCACACCCGTTGGGCCAGCGAATAAGAACGAACCTATCGTACGTTCATCTTCACCCAAACCAGCACGACTTAAAATAACCGCATCGGATAGTTTATTAATCGCTTCGTCCTGCCCAAAAACAACTAACTTAAGATTACGCGCTAAGTCTTTGAGCTTGTCTTTATCTTTTGATGAAATACTCTTTTCTGGAATACGAGCAATTTGAGCGATGATCTTTTCGACATCCTCGACTGTAATAATTTCTTTGCGTTCATCCACGGGCAATAAACGTTGCTTAGCACCCGCTTCGTCAATCACATCAATGGCTTTGTCCGGTAAAAAACGATCGCCAATATAGCGGTCAGCCAATTTAGCAGCGACTTCTAGGCTAGAATCGCTGTATTCAATGTCGTGATGTTCTTCATAACGTGATTTAAGCCCTCTTAAAATACGAATAGTGTCTTCAACAGAAGGTTCGTTAATATCAATCTTCTGGAAACGCCTAGCAAGCGCATGGTCTTTTTCAAAAATACCGCGAAACTCTTTATAGGTTGTTGAGCCTATGCAGCGTAACTCACCTGAGGCCAACGCTGGTTTAATCATATTCGATGCATCCATAACACTGCCAGAAGCTGAACCTGCTCCAATAATTGTGTGTATTTCGTCAATGAAAAGAATATTGTTCTCTTCTTCTCTTAATTGCGACACCAACCCTTTTAAACGTTTTTCAAAATCGCCACGGTACTTTGTACCCGCAACCAATGAGCCCATATCAAGTGAATAGATCATGGTTTCTTGAAGTACTGCGGGCACATTACCTTCGACAATACGCAAGGCCAAACCTTCAGCAATAGCCGTTTTACCTACGCCCGCTTCACCAACCAATAAGGGATTGTTTTTACGGCGACGGCAAAGGGTTTGAATCGTGCGTTCTAGTTCTTTCTCTCTGCCAATTAAAGGGTCTATTTTGCCTAATTTTGCCTGTTCATTAAGGTTAACCGTGTATTTGGATAGTGGGTCACTTGCAGTTTCAGCAGCATCAGCTTGTTGCGTTTCATCGAAGTCACTCAATGCTTCGTCACCGTCAATACGGGCAATACCATGTGAAATAAAATTAACGATATCCAAGCGTGTTACATCTTGACGGTTCATAAGGTAAACGCCTTGCGAGTCTTGCTCACTAAAGATAGCAACAAGCACGTTCGCACCCGTTACTTCTTTACCACCCGAGGATTGCACATGAAAAACAGCACGCTGTAATACACGCTGGAAACCAAGTGTTGGCTGTGTTTCTCTTTCAATATCAGCAGGAATAATCGGTGTTGATTCATCTAGATAAGCATTTAGCTCAGAAGTGAGCAATTCGACATCACCACCAGATGCTAAAAACACCTCACAGGCAGATCTGTTATCCATCATCGCTAACAGTAAATGCTCTACCGTAATAAACTCATGTCGTTTATCGTGTGCTTGTTTAAATGCGTCACTTAACGATTGCTCTAATTCTTTGTTTAACATATCACTCAACCTCTTCTAATGTGCACTGCAAAGGATGTTGGTTCTCCTGAGAATATGCAATAACTTGCTGTACTTTTGTTTCCGCTATATCTTTAGTATAAACACCACACACACCAATACCACTGGTGTGTACATTCATTGTAATTCTGACCGCCTCTTCCTTTTCTTTATAGAAGATTGTTTGCAAAATGGAAACAACAAAATCCATCGGTGTAAAATCATCGTTTAATAACAAGACTTTAAACATCGGTGGCTTTTCAAGCTTAGGCCTCGCTTCTTGTACCGCAAGGTCTCCATCATGGTCTTCTTCAAAAGGTAGATCTGGCATATTCAATCGTCTTTAAAATTAAGTTTAGAGGTATTTTGACAGAAAATAACAGTTTGAGTTTATAAGCACCTAACTTTTTTCGACATAAAAAACCCGAGACTTATTAAATGGAGTCTCAGGTTTGGTTTTTCAAGTCCGTAAGCGGACTATTAGGCGGTTGATATCAATTAATAAAATGAGCTACTCGTATCACTTTACCCGCAAACGATTAAACGCTCATTTAGAAACCAATGAAACAAACCCTGCATCTATGTCTTTATCGATATAAGCCATGCCAAGTTTATTCAAATACTCTAAACGGCTAGCTTTCATCAAATCTATATCAGGGATTCCAGCATTGCAATCTTGGTATATTTTAGCGACATAAGCCATGTATTCTTCCCCTTCTTCAATCATTAACAAACTGGCTGCCCCTACATCTGGACGAACACTTTTATTTTGCTCTTCCGGTAATGTAATCACAAAAACAACGGCGTTTTCCTCTTCTTCAAAACGAACGTTTCGTTCTCTAACGGTTTGCTGCGCCCAGTAGTAAGCCAGCTCTTTGCTTTGTGTTAAAAAGACCGGTTCAACCGACTCTGTATAGCTGTTACCAATGGTTGCCATGGTGCTTTTTGCCGCTTTTTTCATCGCTTTATCGCCCGAGCGTTTTAGACCATTTGATTGAATAGAACTGACTAAAGAAGACGATGTCCCGTGATACCAAACATTGCCTGTTGCAAAGCCGTCTGCTGTTAACAGGTCTGCTGAGTCTTTTAGATGGCTTGGAGCTTCATTCATGATTCAATTGCCTTGAGTTTTGCCGTTTATTGACGACCGAGTATTAAAAAGTCGATTGTAGATGAAAACATTCAACCTAACTAAAAAAAGGCGACTTTCAATGAAGAAAGCCGCCTTTATATACACGATAAGCTTTTATAAAAAGCTTATCTAGCCAATCTCAAATTATGAGAATTGGTTAGATGTATTATTCGCACCACCTGCTTTAAGCGCGTTTTCACCAGCAAAGTATTCTTTGTGATCATCGCCCATGTCTGAACCAGACATGTTTTGATGTTTAACACATGCAATTCCTTGACGGATTTCTTTACGCTGTACGCCAGCAACATAACCAAGCATACCTGCATCACCAAAGTATTCTTTAGCTAGGTTGTCAGTAGACAATGCAGCTGTGTGGTATGTAGGTAATGTGATCAAGTGATGGAAGATGTTCGCTTCACGAGCTGAATCAGCTTGGAATGTGCGGATTTTTTCATCAGCACGTGCAGACAATTCAGATTCATCGTACTCAGCGCTCATTAATGCAGCACGGTCGTATGCAGAAACGTCTTCGCCAGCTTCTACCATTGCATCAAACGCTTGTTGACGGAAGTTTAGTGTCCAGTTGAAAGAAGGTGAGTTGTTGTAAACCAATTTAGCATCAGGAATTTCTTCACGAACTGCATTCATCATTTCAGCAATGTCAGCAACGCTTGGTGTCGCTGTTTCAATCCAAAGAAGATCAGCACCGGCTTTAATAGCTTCGATAGAGTCAAATACACAACGCTCAATGCCTGTACCTTGACGGAACTGGTATAGACCTGAAGGTAAACGCTTCGGACGAACAAGTTTGCCATCACGGTTGAAGAATACATCGCCTTCAGCCATATCTGCTACGTCGATTTCTTCAACGTCTAGGAAAGAGTTGTAACGATCGCCTTGATCGCCTGGCTCTTTGACTACAGCGATTTCTTTTGTAAGGCCAGCACCTTCAGAATCAGTACGTGAAACGATAATACCGTTATCAATACCTAGTTCTAAGAATGCGTGACGTAGTGCGCGAATTTTAGAATGGAAGTCAGCATGAGGTACAGTTACTTTGCCATCTTGGTGACCACATTGCTTTTCATCAGCTACTTGGTTTTCGATTTGAAGTGCACAAGCACCTGCTTCGATCATTTGCTTAGCCATTAGGTAAGTTGCTTCAGCATTACCAAAACCAGCATCGATATCAGCAATAATTGGCACAACGTGAGTTACGTGGTTATCAATTGCATCTTGTACGCTTGCTTCTTTAGCAGAATCACCCTCTTCACGCGCTGCATCTAAATCACGGAACAAACCGCCTAATTCACGAGCATCCGCTTGACGTAGGAATGTGTATAACTCAGCTACTAATGCAGCAACTGATGTTTTTTCGTGCATTGATTGATCAGGTAAAGGACCAAAATCTGAACGTAGCGCTGCAACCATCCAACCTGAAAGGTAAAGGTAACGACGGTCTGTTTTACCACCAAAATGTTTCTTAATTGAAATCATTTTTTGTTGGCCGATAAAACCATGCCAGCAACCTAAAGATTGTGTGTACATAGCTTTGTCTGCATCAAATGCAGCCATATCAGCATTCATTACGTCTGCTGTGTATTGTGCGATATCAAGGCCGGTTTTGAATTTGTTTTGCGCGCGCATACGTGCAATTGATTCAGCATTGATAGGATCCCAAGATGAACCCTTTGCTTCTATTACTGCTGAAACAGCAGCGATATCGTTAGTATAAGATGACATTTAAATCTCCTTTAAGGTTAGTAAAATTAAAAAACTATAAATATTCGTAAGCAGGAACGGTTAAGAAATCAACCAATTCCTCTGATGTTGTAAAGCGATCCATGATTTTAGCCGCTTCATCAAAACGACCAAAATTGAAGCGAGCTTCGCCCACTTCACCTTTAATTGTTTCCATTTCTTCTGCCATGAACTCACGGAACAATTCAACAGTGATTTTCTTACCGTTGCTTAAGTCTTTACCGTGGTGAATCCACTGCCAGATCGATGATCGTGAAATTTCAGCTGTCGCTGCATCTTCCATCAAACCGTAGATAGGTACACAACCGTTGCCTTGAATCCATGCTTCTAAGTACTGCACAGCAATACGAATGTTAGCGCGCATGCCCTCTTCTGTTCTATCGCCTTCACAAGGCTCTAGCAATTCAGCTGCTGTTACTTCAGCATCATCAGCACGGCTTACGCTCATTTGGTTGGCATTTCCTTCACCAATGTATTCGTCTAAAACAGCCATGGCTGTATCCGCTAAACCTGGGTGAGCCACCCATGTGCCATCGTGGCCATTTTGTGCTTCTAGTGTTTTATCACCAACAACGCGTTTTAATACCGCTGCATTTTCTTCAGGGTCTTTAGCAGGAATAAACGCTGCCATGCCGCCCATAGCCAACGCGCCACGTTTGTGACATGTTTTAATCAATAAACGAGAGTAAGCACTTAAAAAAGGCTTATTCATTGTTACTGCTTGACGATCTGGAAGTACGCGATCTGGGTAATTCTTCAGTGTTTTAATGTAACTGAAGATATAGTCCCAACGGCCACAGTTTAAGGCAACGATATGATCACGGAATTCATGAAGAATTTCGTCCATTTCGAATACCGCCGGCAATGTTTCAATAAGAACAGTTGCTTTAACAGTACCCCGCTCTAGGCCTACCATGTCTTCTGCTTTATCCATTAAGTCTGCCCACCAGCGCGCTTCTTTGTGCGACTGTAGCTTAGGAATGTAGAAGTAAGGACCTGAACCTTTTGCCATTAACGCTTTGTAATTATGGAAGAAGTAGTATGCAAAATCGATTAAACCACCTGGGATTTCTTGGTCATATAAACGAATGTGCTTTTCAGGTAAATGCAAACCACGTGCGCGACAAATAAGCACCGCAGGGTCTTCATTTAATTCGTAGTGTTTGCCCGATTTATGGTCATCTAACGTAATCGTGCCATTAACCGCATCACGCATGTTAATTTGGCCTTGAGCAACCTTTTCCCATGTTGGCGATAAAGAATCTTCAAAATCAGCCATAAACACTTTTACATTCGCGTTTAGCGCATTGATAATCATTTTGCGATCAACAGGGCCGGTAATTTCTACACGTCTGTCTTGTAGATCAGCAGGAACACCTATGATATTCCAGTCTCCATCACGGATGTCTTTAGTTTCTTCTAAAAAATCCGGTAATTCACCCGCATCAATCTCTGCCTGCCTTACTTTGCGTGCTTCTAATAAAGCTGCAACACGTGGGGAGAACTCTTCTGCAAGCGCAGCAACGAAGGCATTGGCTTCGTCTGAGTAAATGCTTGTGTATTCAGGCAGCATTTCACCTGTAAAAGTTAATGATTTCATATGAACACTCCTAAACGGTTGTCTTTAATATAGTTTGTGCAACGCATTATATTGACTTTTTACCCCTATACAATCCCAATAAAGCTATTTCTATCATTAAGAATATTAATGATAGAATGCATAAATGAGCGAACACATTATTAAAGCAAACCGCCACAAGCAGCTTAGGTCCTTTTGTATGGCGGCAAAAATGGGCGGGTTTTCAAAAGCGGCCGATTTATTACAACTCAGTCAACCGTCTGTATCCCTACAAATACAAGGGCTAGAAAAGGAGCTGAAAGCGGAACTCTTTACAAGAAATGGTCCCAAGATAACCCTTACCGATGCCGGTAAAAAATTGCTTGAGTTAGCCCAACCGCTTGTAGAGCAAATGGACAGTCTCCCTACCCGCTTTACTGCCTTACATAAACCTGAAGAAACAACAGAAATTAATATTGCCGCCGGTGAGGCCAGTATTTTATATTTACTGCCCACCATTATTGAAACCTTTAAACAACGTTATCCAAATGTACATATTCGTCTGCATAATGTCTCTGGCAATTCAGGTATAGAGGCTATTCGTGATGGCAAGGTGGATTTTGCTGTAGGCCCCATGCTAGAGGTCCCTGCAGATATCCTCTATAAAAAGATCTACCGCTTTGTTCCTGTTTTAATTATGCCTTTTGGTCACCCGCTTGCGGCAGTAGAGGATATTAGCCTTAAAGATATTGTTCAATACGATTTAATCCTCCCTCCTAAACACCGTAATACGTGGCGAATTGTTGATGATGTTTTACAAAAACATCAACTCAGCTACAAAACATCACTGGAAGCCTGGAGTTGGGAAATTATTAAGAAGTATGTAGAATTAGGTTTAGGCTTATCTATTATTACCAGTGTGTCATTAACAGGTAATGAAAAACTTATAGCAAGACCTTTATCAAAGTATTTTCCTGATTATTATTATGGCGTTACGATGAAAAGAAAAGGCACCCTCTCATTGCCTGCTAAAAACTTTATTGAATTGATTGACCCCAGTTTTTTCCGAGGCTCTTAGGTATAGCACCTAAATTAGCCTAGGGTTTTTGTCGTCATCATTAGTTTCGTTTTAAGATAACGCGTTGAATATTATTGATATCCCAGAATCAAAGCATCGAACTTTAATTAGACGGGCAATTTAGCGCATCACCTGTGCTACATAAGCAACCGTAAATGCCGCCTCTTGAAATACTTTCAAGCCTGTCTCGGCAAACGTGAAGGGCAAGACATGTCCTGATAATCCAAGTTTAATATCTTTCTGCGGAATCACTACCACATCAATATCGCCAATCAGTTGAATAGCCGCCTCTAATTTAAAACCAATAGCCCCACCAGAAAATTTCCCTTTTTGTGCACGTTCTTTTATTGCAACCTTGGTAATTCCGTAATCATTCATTAATTTAACAAATGTCGATTGGAAGTACTGGAGATCGCCGCGCGTATGATTTTTAGGTAAGGTTATTTTGCGCACCCGACAGTCAGGTAAAATAAATTGCTGGTTATCTAATTCTAATAAACAAATAACCGCATCGTTACCCGTTAGCTCTATGCCACATATTTTCATGTCTATTCCTAAGTAAAAGTTTAAGCGCCGTATTTCATACCTTAGCTACTAGCTAAATTCAAACACCGCATTATTAACGTCTTATTATACAATGCCTCAAATAGTCAAATAGCTCTCTTAATGTGAAATCGCAGGCCGTCCCTGTTGTTCTTAACAGCTGCATTTGTCAAAAAATGCCCTTCCATTGCGTACAGTTTTCTTGCTTTATGACGCCGCCTTTTGGAAAGTAGCAATAATATTTTATTTTAGTTGGCTAATTTCGTGGGTTATATTTAATTTAAACGACCTTTTTTCCATATATTTATAAAATTCACGCCGAAAAATACAAATAGTCATCTTTCTCATTCTGTATTGCTGTTCACTGAGTCAACATGTACCTCTGCAATCAGATAACAACGTGCCGACAGAGAATAATTTGTCATATGAGGCTAGATAATAAAAGTTTATGTAAAAAGACCGTTTTAAGCTAGCCTCAACTGTTTTATTCTATAATAAGTTATTATTATAAATTCCATCCCCTGCATGATCTGGAAACCTAATGTCACCGTCGCATCTATTATTGAACTTAATGGTAAGTTTTTAATGGTTGAGGAAGAATCGCCTGCTGGCCCTGTGTTAAATCAACCAGCCGGTCATTTAGAACCGAATGAAACCTTAGAAGCTGCCGCTATTAGGGAAACCTTAGAAGAGACGGGTTATCACTTTACGCCGGCCTCTATTATTGGTTCTTATTTGTGGCATAACGATGATAATGAGACAACTTATTTACGAACGACTTTCTCTGGGTCCGTTTGCAATAAAATGATTGGAACAAACCTTGATGATGGAATAATTCGCGCGCTATGGATGACTCATAATGAGATTAAAGCTAACCAAAAACGCCTGAGAAGCCCCATTATTTTAGAAAGCATTAATGACTATTTATCTGGCAAAAAATACCCGTTAGATATAATTAAGTCTTACATCAAATAAACGCTATATCTAACTGTTTTATATGAATAATAATCACATTATTGTTGGCATGTCTGGTGGTGTAGACTCTTCTGTCGCCGCACTCATGCTGCTTGAAAAAGGCCATCAAGTGACCGGGCTATTCATGAAAAACTGGGATGAGGACGACGGCACTGAATACTGCACTGCTAAAGAAGATTTAGACGATGCGCAGCAGGTGTGTGACAAACTTGGCATAGAACTAAAAACTGTTAATTTTGCCACTGAATATTGGGACAATGTCTTTGAAGATTTCCTGAAAGAATATGCTGCAGGGCGCACCCCTAACCCCGATATTTTATGCAATCGTGAAATCAAGTTTAAAGCTTTTTTAGATTACGCTACTGAGCTCGGCGCAAGCCACATCTCAACCGGCCATTACGCACAAATTCACTGTAAAGACGATGTTTTTCAATTAGTACGCGGTCTCGATAACAATAAAGATCAAAGTTATTTTTTGTACACGCTCGGCCAAGAACAGCTAAGTCGTTCGTTATTTCCTATTGGTCATATGGAAAAACCGGCCGTTAGAGAGCTTGCTGAAAAAGCAGGCTTTATAACCAGTCGTAAAAAAGATAGTACAGGCATATGCTTTATTGGCGAGCGCAAGTTTAAAGATTTTTTACAGCAGTACTTACCTGCTCAACCTGGTGAAATACAAACCCCTACTGGCGAAAAAATTGCTACGCATCAAGGTTTGATGTATTACACACTCGGGCAGCGACAAGGGCTTGGTATCGGTGGCGTTAAAAATGCTCCAGAAGAACCATGGTATGTCGTCAAGAAGGACCTTATCAACAACATACTTATTGTCGCTCAAGGCCATGACCACTCCCTTATGCAAAGCCAATCGTTAATTGCTTCACAATTAAGCTGGGTCGGCTCAACCGCCCCTTCAAATGACTTTCGCTGTACTGCCAAAACACGTTATCGCCAAAAAGACCAACCCTGTCACGTTGCCGTTAACGACGCCGGAGACTGTACTGTAAAATTCGACGCGCCTCAACGTGCTGTTACACCCGGCCAATCCGCCGTGTTTTATAACGACGAAATTTGCTTGGGTGGCGGTATAATAGACTCCACCTTTTAATCAAACTTAAACAAATACTTAACATGACAATAAACAAGTTAAACGCCCTTTCTCCCGTTGATGGCCGCTATGCCAGTAAAGTTGACGAACTACGCCCTATCTTCTCTGAATTCGGCCTCATTAAAGCCCGTGTAACCGTTGAAGTTCGATGGCTACAGGCTTTGTCCGAGAATAATGAAATCGCCGAAGTACCGCCTTTTTCTGAACTCACTCATGAGCTGCTAGATAATATCATCAGTAATTTTTCTCTTGACGATGCCACGCGTGTTAAAACGATTGAAAGCACCACTAATCACGACGTTAAAGCCGTTGAGTATTTTCTAAAAGAAAAAACAGTTAATAACAATGAGTTATTGGCTGTTACTGAATTTATTCATTTTGCCTGCACATCTGAAGACATTAATAATTTATCGTACGCTCTAATGTTAAAAGAAGGCCGCGATGAAGTCATGGGCACGGCTATCGCCAATGTCATTGACGACATTAAAGCAAAGGCTATTGATTACGCAGCGATCCCACTATTATCTAGAACCCATGGCCAAACAGCCTCTCCTAGCACCATGGGAAAAGAGTTTGCCAACGTTGTCGCGCGTTTAGAACGTCAATTACTTCAATTAGAAGACATTGATATTATGGGTAAGATGAACGGCGCTGTAGGTAACTACAACGCGCACTACTCTGCGTACCCAAATATTGATTGGCCTGCTTTTGCAGAAGATTTTGTTGAGTCGCTCGGTTTAACGTTTAATCCTTACACCATTCAAATTGAGCCTCACGACTATATTGCTGAGTACTTCCATGTGTTAGCACGTGTCAACACCATCTTGATTGACTTCTCACGTGATGTTTGGGGTTATATTTCAGTTGGTTACTTTAAGCAAAAAACTATTGCTGGCGAAATTGGTTCGTCTACCATGCCGCACAAAGTAAATCCTATAGATTTTGAAAATGCCGAAGGCAACTTTGGTATTGCTAATGCATTAATGAATCATTTCTCTGAAAAGCTACCTATTTCAAGATGGCAACGTGACTTAACCGATTCAACCGTTTTAAGAAATTTAGGAACATGTTTGGCGCATAGCTTAATTGGCTTTAAATCATTACAGAAAGGCATTTCAAAACTTGAAATTAATGAAGCCAAATTATTGGCCGATTTAGATGCAAACTGGGAAGTGTTGGCTGAGCCTATTCAAACCGTAATGCGTCGCTATGGTATTGAAAAGCCTTATGAAAAACTAAAAGAGTTAACGCGCGGGCAAGGTATTGACCAAGCTTCAATGCAAGCATTCATCAAAACACTCGATATGCCTGATGATGCTAAACAACTTCTTTTAGATATGACACCCGCTAGTTACACCGGTTGTGCAGAAGCGTTAGCAAAAAATATTGTAAATAATGGCTAAAGTGTGACGCAGTTCATAGTTTGTTCACTTTCAACTGCTATATTTAATTCCAACAAGGCGGTTTGAAGAGTTTATTTTCCTCCCTCCCCCTTTTATTAATGAACTTTACGTCTTGTTCAACTGACCGAATCTTATGATTCGGTTTTTTTTGCTTTGTTGCAATTAGGCTTTAGCACTGGTTAACTATCTACATCGCTGGTATTTTAAGGATAGACAATGTCAACTATTGAGCTACAGAATGCTGTTTTCAGGGAAACGAAAACAACGATTAACTTATCTTCATTTGAGGAAGACAGTGCTGCTCTCGTTGCTTTAATTTCTCAAACCAAATCTGAAATCAATATTTACAGCCATATTTTATGCCCCCCAATTTTCAACACTGAAACGACTCTTTTGGCTTTCGAGCAGTTTTGTTTAAAAAACCACCGAACTAAAATCAATATTTTAGTGAACGAAAGCCAACCTATTACACGCATATCTCATCGCTTATTAGGCTTGTCACACCGTCATTCAAGCAGTATTTTCTTTAAAAAAATTAACCCGGTTATTCCTTCGCGCAATGATGATTTTGTTTGTTTTGATAAAAGTGCTTACTTTCAATTACCGAACTATCAACACTATGCTGGAACGTGTAATTTTGCGGATGCAGGTCAAAATACAAGGTTCATGGGGTTCTTTGCTGATGCATGGGACAGAAGCGAACCTGATGCTGAGTTTAGGTCGGTGATGTTATGAAAATAAAACCAGCCCTTTTATTCAGCCTTTTACTATTCATACCCACAGCGTATGCCGAGCTATCATTTTATAAGTTAAACCATAAAGTACCTTCAGAAATCATTCCAAGCATTAAGCCTTTTTTACAGGCTGATGAAACGATTGGCGCTGGGTATAACGAATTAATCCTTCGTGTTAACCCAGACAACATGTCCGATATCCAAAATCTGATTCGAAAGCTTGACCAACCAGCACATAGGTTAATAATTTACGTGAACAGAGATGGCCAATTTGATCGATATACTGAAGGCTACAACGTAAATAGTCACATTCAAATAAGTGCCGACTCGGGGGTAAGCAGTTCGTATAGAGGAAATGTGAAAATCTACAGCACTAAAAATAGCACTAACGATAGGAACAATCAGAGCATTCAAGTTTTAGAAGGGCATACTGCCCATATATCTGAAGGTATAAGCGAACCGGTGACCAATATTAATATTCAGCAATACGGCGATCATAGTCAATTTTCTAGCAATACAAGCTATCGAGATGCGTCAAAAGGTTTTTACGTCACGCCACGCTTATCTAAGGACTCTGTTATTTTAGAAATAGCTCCTTGGTATGAAAGCCCTTTATCAAAGAACAGAACATCCGCAGCATTCATTCGTGCGTCTAGTGTTATTCGCGGCCAATTAAATACTTGGATTAAACTGGCTAGCCTTAATGACGATTCCTCTCAAACATCTTCTAAAATTTTAGGTCGTCAGACACAAACAACAAAGCAGACAAATACTATTTGGGTCAAAGTTGTTGATTTGGATGCGAAGCTAAAACTCAACGACTAGGTAAAAAGATAACCCATACTTGCCCACTGAGTAGGCCATCGCTTGATTCTAAGCTGCCGCCATATAAAGAAACAAGCTCATTTACAACTGCTAACCCAATACCATGTCCATGGGTTGTTTCATCTGCCCGTACACCCCGCTGAAGCACCGCGTCGAGCTTATTATTAGGAATACCTGGGCCGTCATCTGCAATAATAATTTGAACCCCAGATAACTCAGCTTCTTTGCTCTTCAACGTTTTAAAGCTAATACTTACAGTTGAGTTTGCCCACTTATAAGCGTTATCCAATAGATTGCCTAACAATTCAAACATATCACCCTTTTCAGCATTGAATTTAATCGTTTTATCAATGTCTTTGATAATCATTAGCTTTCTATCAAAATAAACTTTATCGAGTGATCCGGTTATTTGTTCGATAATAGGCTCAATAGCTAAGGGGGCAGATAATGTTTGATGTCCTTTAGCCGCTGCTTTTTGCAATTGATAATCAACTAACTGCCGCATTTGAAGCGTTTGCGTTTCCAATGTTTTAATATCATTAGAAGACAAAATTTCTTGGCCATACAGCCCCGTAAGTACCGACAAAGGTGTTTTTAAGCTATGCGCCAAATCAGCTAACGTGTTTCTATAGCGTTTAAGGTGTGTACGCTCATTATCAATCAGCCTGTTAAGTGTATTCGCAATGTCTGCGAGCTCATCGCTATAATGATTTTCTAAATGCTGGGCATCACCTTTTTGAATCTTTTCAAGGTCCGCCACAATATGCCGTAGAGGTCCAAGGCTTACACGGATAATAAAAAACTGCATAACAATCAACAAAAAACCTACACCACCTAACCACTGCCATAAGACAGAGCGAAAACTAGCATTTTGATTATCTAAACCATCAGTTAGTTCAACAATAACAAATTCAAATGCACTGGATTGCCCAAATGAGCTTTCTAAAGCAGCCTTATAGTGCAATTCCACACTCGGCTTTTCATGTAACGAGGTTTGGATATAAGTTTTTTGCCCTAGCGTTAAGCTCTCAACAACATCAACTGCCTCACCCGCCGAAGATGAGCTTCTCCACACGGTATCACCCGCATCATTAAAAATATAAGCATATAAACCGGAGTCTATTTGCATAAAACGTGGTTCAGATAAACCAAACGGCATCACAAGTCGGTTATTTTTACTTAACTCTGCTTTTGCTAAAATTGAATATAAATGGATTTGCAGGCGATCGTGCAACGCACTTTGGGCTCCGCGTTGGTACGCAGAATCTAAAACAAAGCCGGCAAAACCCAAAAAACAAAATAATACAATACAAGCAGAAACAACCAATCGAGATTGAATACTATTGGTCAATTTCAGGCTATAACTAACTATTTAGGGGGATAGAAAAACGGTAACCTCGGCCACGCAATGTTTCTATCGGTTTATATTGATCATTGGGGTCTAGCTTTTTACGTAGGCGGCCAACAAAGACCTCAATTACATTGCTATCACGGTCAAAATCTTGCTCATAAATATGGTCTGTTATTTCAGTTTTAGAAATAACTCGCCCCGAATGTAACATCATGTATTCAAGCATCTTATATTCATATGCTGTCAACTCAACAGATACGTCATCAACTTGGACTTGTTGGGCATTCGTATCTAGCATGATAGCTCCGCAAATGAGTTTTGGTGTTGCAATACCTACCGAACGACGTATTAACGCATTCATTCGTGCCAACAGTTCCTCTGTATGAAATGGCTTAACCAAATAATCATCGGCTCCCGCCTCAAGACCTTCCACCTTCTCTTCCCATCGCGTTCTAGCCGTTAATATAAGGATTGGGAAATTAATATCTTTGGAACGCAGTTGCTTAATAACGTCCATGCCAGAAATATCCGGTAGACCTAAATCAATGATGGCGACATCAATCGGGTATTCCGTACCAAAATAAAGCGCATCTTGACCATTGCTAGCCACATCAACCGCATAACCTTTTTTTGTTAGCATGCTATGCAACTGCTTTTGTAATATCTCATCGTCTTCAACTACAAGTACCCGCATAATAAATCCTTTTATCTGTCTTATCTATTACTGATGTGACTTGGTTTTAATGTGAATTTTTTTGACATGACCTTTCTTCGTTAACACCTTTATCACATGAACTGGATGACCTTTTAGTTGAAGCGTTTCTGCACCCAAAACTTTGCCTCGTTTACCATCCTTTATACGCTTAACCGCTTGATCTAATGTAATGACCTCCGCTTCCGCCAATATAAGCGTTGTTTCACACGCAAACGCAGGCACAGAATAGAGCGTGCTTAAAAGAAGAATTAAACAAAATGTTTTTTTATACTGCATAAAACCAACTGCCGCCTTTAGTTTTTTAATTGTGTGTATTAAATGTGCATTGACATTTTTTATTGCGGTTAGACAAACTCATACGCCGCTATTCTCATCCATTCATATGAATTCTAGCTGAATAATCTTAACTATCCAGTACCTAAAACAGTTTATTACCGCCCATCGATGAAAGCTTAGCGGCAAACTCAGCCATTGTAACGCCCATACTTTTTGCCAACTTTTCAATAAACGGCTGCTGCGCAGTAAAATCAACAATCTTAGATTCACCAAACTCATTTTTTGCAACGGTTTGAACATTCCCAATCGCGTCTGTTAAACCTAGTTGAATACTCTCTTCGCCTGCCCAAACTAGCCCACTGAATAGCTCAGGGTTGTCTTTTAAACGATCTCCACGACCCGTTTTAACGGCTTGGATAAACTCTTGATGAATATCATTCAACATGCTCTGAACATGCGCACGTTCAGCAGGGTTAACATCTGAAAACGGGTCTAAGAAACCTTTGTGCTCGCCGGCTGTGTACAAGCGTCGTTCAACACCCAATGTTTTCATAACATCAGTAAAGCCAAAACCATTCATAACAACACCTATAGAACCCACAATACTCGACTCATTTACGAATATCTTGTCAGCTGCCGATGCAATAAAGTAGCCCCCTGAAGCACATAAATCCTCGATCACCGCATGAATAGGGATTTCAGGGTGCTTATCTCTAAGCTCACGAATCGCCTTATATACATAGCTTGATTGAACTGGACTTCCGCCTGGCGAGTTCACCCGCAAGATAATACCTTTGGTATTAGGGTCTTTAAGCGCCTTTTTTAAACTACTAATAATTGATTCTGCGTCCGCTTCACCACCGGAAACAATAATCCCTTTAACATCAATAACTGCCGTATGTGCGCCACTTGATGCCGTTGATAAGTTTGTCATCGGTGACATGGCAAGGCTACTAATCCCCACAATGTAACCCAAAAACAATAATTTAAAGAAAATACTCCAACGGCGTGATCTTCTTTGTTCAACAACTGAAGCCAAAGCAACCTTCTCAAGCACCGAACGCTCCCATTGCGGATCACTCTCTGTCGACTTATCTTTACTAAATAACGCCATAATTACCTCTTGATTAATTCCACTAAATTACTAATACACGCTAACGGTGCTTCTTGCATAAGTTTTTCATACGAATGTGCACCCGTGGTAACACCAATGCTGGCTACACCCGCTTTATTCGCCATTATTAAATCTAACGTCGAGTCTCCGACCATAAGCGTTCGCGCAGGCTCTATATTACTTTCTTCCATAATATCAAAAAGCATATGTGGGCTGGGCTTCGACTGCATATTCTCTGCACACCTAAGATAATCAAAAAACGACCGAATACCTGTACCATCGAGCCCTCTATCAAGCCCCGACTGACCCTTGCCCGTTGCTACCGCTAATAATTTTCCTTGTTCCTTTATCATTTGTAAGACAGGTATTACGCCTGTAAACAAATCACCGCCTGATGTGTTTTTTGATAAATAGCGTGTCCTATACGATGCCACCATAGACGCCTTAGTTACTTCAGTTATATCAGGAAAAAGCACCAACATGGCATTTGAAAGACTCAGGCCGATAATATCTTTACACGCCTGTTCTGTTGGTTTTGGCAGCTCTTCCACTTTTGCCACATACTGGATGCAATCAACAATCCAATCGATCGAATCAACCAACGTCCCATCCCAGTCAAAAACGATTAAATCGTAATCTGAAATCATAATTGGTTAAGAAAAGTCTCTAGCTCTGCATCCAAAGGTGCTTCAAACCTAACGCGCTTTGCACTTAATGGATGAATAAAACTCAGCTTACTAGCATGCAGGAAAAGTCGTTTTAACCCTGCTTGTCTGTATGACTTATATTGTGTTTCTGTTGAATACCGTTCATCACCTGCTATTGGATGACCAAAGTGCTTGGCATGAACACGAATTTGATGCGTTCTCCCTGTTTTAGGTGATGCTGACACGAGTGTAGCTCTCTTGTACTGAGTCAGTTTTTCATACACCGTTTCTGACTTTTTACCTTCTGGGTGTACGCGCACACGGTGCTCCCCACTTTCAAGCGTACGTTTTTCTAACGGTGCATTAACCGTGATCGATTTCTGGTGAATCACACCGCACAATAAAGCCGTATACGTTTTTTTAACGGTTCTATTACGAAGTAACGTTTGCAAACCATTCAGCATTTTTCTGTTTTTCGCAATTAACAAGCAACCTGACGTTGCCTTATCAAGACGATGAACTAATTCTAAAAAACGTTCATCTGGTCGTAAAAACCTTAATGTTTCAATAATGCCATGACTATTTGCCGTTCCGCCATGAACAGCTACACCCGAAGGTTTGTTCAGCACCAACAGGTCTGCATCTTCAAACAGAACCCTTTCCTCTATACGATTTACAATCCATTTTGCCGGTGTTATTGTCTTTTTTTCATCCATTTTCACTGGAGGGATTCTCACTTTATCCTTAAGCTTTAAGCGATAAACATTCTTAACCCGCCCTTTGTTAACTCTCACTTCTCCACGTCGAATGATTTTATAAATATGCCCTTTTGGCACACCCTTAAGCTGCGCCATTAAAAAATTATCAAGACGTTGCCCTTCAACATTATCGTCGACTTCGATGTACCGAACTTGTTCATGCAACTGTGTTTTCATGAAATTTTAACTTTGCCACTTATCTGATTGATGTTATTGGATTTACTTGCTATAGTCGAGCGTGTTTAGCATGTGCATAAAAGCAACTCTAAATACAGTAATCATGATAACGATTGTTCGCCAACATGGCTATCTATCGTTGAATTACACCTCTCCTTTGGGAGATAAGTTTCGTAGGAACGGACATTTTACTCCGCTTCACATAACAAATTATGAATGCATCAGTCTTTAACTGACATTCAAAAAGGGTTTTATTTGCTCAACCCTTGATGAGCGACTATTAATTGCCCGCGAACAACAGAAATTTAATACAGACATTGTAAAAGTTGCCCATTAAAACATTAATGCCTCTATGTCTGAACTTCGTGAGAAACCAAGTGTTTTTAAACAAAAAAACTATATTAAAGATAATCAACTAAAATAAATGAATCTATTTTCAATATCTCACAGCTCTATTGTTTCTGTTCGCCGCGCAGCACCAGGAAAAGAATTAAATGAAAAGAATGTTAATCAATGCAACTCACTCCGAGGAGTTGAGAGTTGCTCTTGTCGATGGACAAAAACTATACGATCTTGATATTGAGGTTCCTGCTAGAGAGCAGAAGAAATCTAATGTCTACAAAGGGCTTATTACCCGAGTTGAACGCAGTTTAGAAGCCGTTTTTGTTGACTATGGCGCAGACCGCCATGGCTTTCTACCTTTTAAAGAGATCACCGGCCAAGCTATTGGCTTAGACACACACGACATAAAAGACAAAAGCCAAATCAAAGAAGGTTTGGAGATTGTCGTTCAAGTTGAAAAAGAAGAGCGTGGCAACAAAGGCGCAGCCCTTACGACACAGGTAAGCTTAGCGGGCAGCTATTTGGTTCTCATGCCTAATAATCCGGGTGCCGGTGGTATATCCCGCCGTATTGATGGCGATAACAGAACTGCCTTACGCGAAGTTCTCGATCAACTGGATATCCCAGAAACTGTCGGTCTTATTGTTCGTACAGCGGGTGTAGGCAAGTCTGTTGAAGAATTACAATGGGATTTAAACTACCTAACACACCTCGCTGATGCTATTAGCCTCGCATCAAAAGACAGGAAGGCACCTTATTTAATCTTCCAAGAAAGCAATTTCGTTATTCGTTCTATTCGTGATTACCTACGCGCAGATATTGATGAAGTGCTTATTGATAGCAATGCTTCTTATCAGTTAGCTCATGATTTTATGCAGCAAATCATGCCGCAATTTTTATCACGCGTTAAATTGTATAGCGACCCCGTACCATTATTTACACGCTACCAGATTGAAAGCCAAATTGAGACCGCATACGGCCGTGAAGTTCCCCTTCCATCCGGTGGCTCTATTGTTGTAGACCCAACAGAAGCGCTCACGTCTATTGATATCAACTCTGCCCGCGCAACCAAAGGGGCCGACTTTGAAACCACCGCGCTTAATATCAACTTAGAAGCTGCCGACGAAATTGCGAGACAATTACGCATTCGTGATATGGGTGGTTTATTTGTTATCGATTTCATTGACATGGGGCCAAGCAAGCACCAGCGCATGGTTGAAAATCGTATCAAAGAAGCCATGAAGCACGACAGAGCACGTATTCAGTTCAGCCGCATCTCTCGCTTCGGTTTATTAGAAATGTCTCGTCAACGTATTCACTCATCCTTGACAGAATCCAGCCTCCCCGTTTGTCCGCGCTGTCATGGTCAGGGGACAATACGTAGCGTTGAATCATTATCTTTATCTATCATCCGAATTTTAGAAGAAGAAGCAATGAAGGAGCACACCGCTCGCGTCATTGTTCAGGTTCCAATTGACTGCGCAACATTCGTCTTAAATGAGAAGCGTTCTGAAGTAGAGCAAATTGAAAAAACGCATAAAGTTTCTCTCGTCATTGTGCCTAATAAACACCTTGAAACACCTCACTATGAAATAGAGAGAATTCGTACAAAAGAAGTAAAAGAAGACAGCGCAGCAAGCCATGAACGAGTCCCACACGAAGATAAACGGGAAGTGAAGCCTTATCAACGTGATCCCGTTGTTCAACAAAAGGCGGCCGTACAAAATGTTATGCCAACCACACAGCGCCCAACAGCACCGATAGCAGTAGAAAAAACTACAAGTGAAGGATTCTTTAAACGTATTATTAACAAAATACTCCCCTCTGCAACCGCTGTAGAAGACGTTAAAAAAGAAGCTCCTAAAAGAAGCAACTCAAGGCGCCCACAACAAAACCGCCAACAAAATGCAAAGCAAGGCGAAGGGCAAAACAAAAACAGAAATAGAAACCGGAATAGAAGTAGGAACAAGAACGTTCAAAACCGAGATAACACCCAAAATCAAGATTCACAGAACAAACCTGAGAATAACCAGCAGCAATCAAAAGCAACTGGGGAGCAGAGTAAGTCGGATACTATACAAAAACAGGCTAAAACAAATGCTGACGCAGGCAAATCTAATAACACCGGTAACACTGAAAAACCGGCAGGTACTCGCAGACGTAGAAGGCCTAGGCGCTCAACTACTAACCAAGAAGGTAGCAGTAATAAAGTAGCTAATGATAATCCTAGCAATGTTGAAAAAAGTGCTTCTGAACCAGCAGCTATTTCAGAAAAGCAATCTGCCCCTGCCCCACAAAAGGCACCTGTAGAAAAAGCAAAACAAACGCCACCTAAAGCAAAGAGCCCTGAAGTTACAGAGTCTGCATCATCAGACAAAACCAGCGTACGCCAACCTCGTAGAAGAAGGCGAAATTCTGAGGCCAGCGTTAGAAAGCCTAAAGCAGTTAACACCAGCGGCACTGACACGGCAACGGAACAGCCTCAAAAGCCAACAACAGTAAGCACAAAACCTGACCCTAAACCTGTAGCGCGTGAAAAACCTACTGATACCCCAAAAAGCTAACAACCAGCCTTTTGTAATCATAAAAAAACCGGCTTTTGCCGGTTTTTTTTCACTCTTCTTTTTTCCTGCACCACTTATTGATAATGCCTCACTCGGTCAGGAAAATTACTATAAACACCGTCCACGCCCAAGTCTCGCATCCTTTGGAGATCAGTATATTCATTAACCGTGTAAACATAGACCAATAAGCCGGCAAGGTGCGCATCATCAACACACATTCTTGAAACCTGCTCCCTACTGAAATGGATCGAAATGGCATTTAACTCTGCCGCATACTTCAAAGAGCGTTGTTCGTTACCGCTTGCTAAAACACCTATTTTCAACGTCGAATCTAATTTCACTAATTCCTTTAACGCATCCATCATAAAAGATGAAATAAGCACTTTTTCTCTATGCCCCTTACTTAATTTAGCAAGTAAAGTAACCACTGCATTAGCTGCTCCAACACTCTTTAATTCTATATTTAAACCTACTTGCCTCTTTGTTAAATCGAGTACCTCTTGCAATGTAGGGATTCGCTCGCCCTTACCTGCATCCAGCACACGTATCTCCTCAAAACTATAATCTTCTAAATCACCCGTTCCATTAGTTGTTCTGTCTAACGTATCATCGTGAATAACAAGCAGTTGATCATTTACTAAATACACATCTATTTCTACCCAATCAGCACCCAGCTCAATTGCTTTGCGAATCGATCGCAAGGTGTTTTCAGGTTCATATCCCATTGCACCCCTATGCCCTATACATAACATGGTTTCTCTCCAGAGTTCTTATACTTAACATTCTAAGCCTATAAGCTATTTTTAAAAATAGGATAGAATGGCAACTTTTCTTAGCCGACAAAACCAATGAACATAGACATAAGCAGTGAATTCAATTTAGACGATGATGTTATTTATTTGAATCACGCCGCCGTTGCTCCTTGGCCACTCAGAACCGAAAAAGCAGTCAATGCATTTTGTCGTGAAAATGTCACTATCGGCTCCAAAAAATATGCAAACTGGCTCAAAGTTGAAAGTCATTTAAAGCAGCAATTAGTCCAACTCCTACATGCGGAGTCAGCTGATGAAATCGCTTTAGTTAAAAATACATCAGAAGCGCTCTCCTTTGTTGCTTATGGCTTAGACTGGAATGCTAACGACAATATCGTCACTAGTGACGAAGAATTCCCATCTAACATGATCCCTTGGGAGTCACTATCAAACCAAGGTGTTAGTGTTAAAAAAACAGTTTTAAAAAACGCTTCCGACCCGACTGCTGCACTGATCGATAATATCGACCATAACACACGCCTATTAACCATTAGCTCCGTACAGTATGCTTCTGGCCTGCGTGTAGACCTTGAGCGTTTAGGTGTGGCCTGTCGGCAAAAGAACGTTCTATTTTGTATTGATGCTATTCAATCTATTGGCGCTTTCCCTGTCGACGTACAACGCTACCAAGCCGACTTTATGATGGCTGATGGCCATAAATGGATGCTTGGGCCAGAAGGACTCGGAGTATTTTACTGCCGCAAACAGGTTCAAAAAAAATTAAAGCTTACCCAATTCGGCTGGCACATGGTTGAAGACATGGGGAATTACGATACGCCTTTATGGTCAACTGCTCAGTCAGCACGTCGCTTTGAATGCGGCAGCCCCAACATGTTAAGCATCCATGCCTTATCGGCTAGCCTTAGCCTGTTATTAGATATTGGGTTAGATAACATCGAAGAAAAAGTCATCAAGCGGGGTCAGTACATCATTAACAAAGTTAAACAAAACAAGCACCTTACCTTGCTGACAAATCCTGACGAGTATGGGAACAATATCATTGTTTTTAAACCATCTAACAACCTTACTGATGATTTGTTTGAGAACTTAGTATCACAGAACGTTGTATGCGCTAAACGCGGAGGCGGCATTCGGTTTTCTCCGCACTTTTATACACCTTTTAAAATTATTGATCGCGCATTTGTATTGATTAATAGTTTCTTAGAAGCCTCCTCCTCTAAGAGCACCTAGAGCAGAACCTCTCTAACCGATATCTACTCCCAATATCTCTAGTCGACTTCCACGCCAGTATAGCTCCAATATTTCACCAAATGGAATGGGTTTGCTAAACAAATAGCCTTGCCCAATTTCACAACCTCTTTCCTTTAAGAAGGCATATTGCTCTTCTGTTTCAATACCTTCAGCTACCGTGGTCAATTTGAGTCGCTTAGCCATCGCTATGATCGCATCAACAATAGCAGCATCATCCGCGTCTTCTGTAATATCCTTCACGAAGGCCCTATCAATTTTCAAAATATCGATAGGAAAACGTTTCAAATAAGCCAGCGATGAATAACCTGTTCCAAAATCATCCATCGCAATATCTATACCTAGCTTTTTAATACCATTTAGTATATCCATCGTTAGATCAGAGTCATCCATCATCAGGCTCTCTGTGATTTCTAATTCAATATTACTTGCTGAAATACCCGTTTCATTAAGTGCGCGCTCAATACTATCTAATATTTGCATACTTCCAAACTGGCGCTCTGATAAATTAATCGCTATTTTACCGGGGCTATAGCCTAGAGCAACCAGTGTACTAATAGCGCGACAGGTTTCAAAAATAACCCATTCGCCTACTTGCACCATTAACCCTGACTCCTCAAGAACTGGTATGAATTCGAACGGCGATATCAAGCCTTCACCTGGCTTATTCCAACGAATTAACGCTTCTGCTCCTACAATTTCACGTGTTTGCATATTAATTTTAGGTTGGTAGTGCAACTCAAACTCATTATGCTCAACAGCTTTCTTTAAAGCTTGCGATAAACGGGCGAATCTTTCACCCGTATCACCAAGGTGGGAGGCATAGAAACTGTAACGGTTACGCCCGGATTTCTTTGCTTCATACATCGCTGAATCAGCAGAACTTAGCAAATCACCTCTGGTAGCCCCATCTTGGGGGTAGCGGCTAACCCCAATACTGCCACCAGTAAATACTTCTTTTTCCTTATATGTCATCACCCGAGAAAGCTCATCTAAAATATTCTTAGCTACTTTCTCTATACCCAAGGAGCTTTCAATACCATCGATAATAATCGTGAATTCATCCCCACCTAAACGTGCGAGTATGTCTGACTCACGTAGCACTGAACGCATCCGAGTTGCCACTTCTTTTAAAACCATGTCGCCGGCATCGTGTCCCATGGAGTCGTTTATATGTTTAAATCGATCAAGATCAACAAACAGAACAGCGAACTCTGTTGAGTTGCGCTTTGCCTTTAGAATAGCTTCGTCTAGGTAAATATTAAACAAGTCTCGGTTTGGCAGGCTAGTCAACGAATCATAATTAGCCAATTGATATAGCTTCTCATTCGCTAATTTTCTTTCTGTTATATCTTCATGCAACCAAATCGAGCTACTTTCATCGTCTGAGCCTGTGCCCTTACCACTCATTTTGCACCAAAAAATCGTTCCATCTGCTCTGAGCAATTCAAGCTCAATAACATACACTTCACCTTTTGCTAGCGCCGCATAACCATTCTTACCCACTTCACGGTAAAGCTCTTCAGATTTATAAATAAACCGCGAGTTTTTCCCTAAAAAATCTTCTTCGCTATAACCAAAAATTGATAATAACTTCTGATTAGCCCTTAGGTATTTTCTATCTCTAAGCCAGCCAATACCTACATCCGCATTATCGAAAATAAGCTCTTGCTCTGTAATAACCTCCTCATTGCTTTGTGCGAATGCATTAAAGTCTTCCCATATAGATGAAAATTCAGCAGGCACTGATTCACCTACCGGTAACCTAGCCGTCAAGTCACCATGCGTTAAACGCTCCATTGTGGTATTTAACAATTCTGTAGGGTTGTTAATTTGACGAGCAATTACAGCTAACAGCCAACCAAGTAATAATACAAATACGAAACTAATGACAACTAACACCAAGATACTCAATCGAGATATTTTTTCAATTTCATTCACCGCTTTAGCAACAACAACCTTAGTCATCACCGCCATTAAGGTTAAATCATTTTCAATAACATCCAAACCAAGCTGGAAACTTTTTGATGCATTGGCGAGTGCTAAATTAGAGGCAAACCTTTTTTTAATGAGCTTTGTTAATAAGCCATCACCTAACAAGCGACTATTAACACCTTTTAGCTTTAGCGACATTTCATTCGTCAACTGATACAAAGCATGTAACGAAGAAAGAGGTTTCGTCAGCTTAGCAACTTGTTTGATCGCATTTTCAACCTGTTTCAAATTTTGCGTAAGCTGGTTGCTGTTAATATTAATAAGCTGATCAATGTTATCAACATATATTAATACCGACACGCTATTAGCCAACTCTGCCATTTTTATACCTAACGATAAATTCGCCCTTACCAATGCATTATTTTTCGTGATGTTTGAATGCATATTCCTCGCATCTATTAATGCGATTTTTCCACTTAATGCTTCGCGAAGAATGATTAACTCCTCAAACGAAGATAGTGTTTCTTTTTTAAATGAATTTAACGCGGCCGTACTTCTTTGGTTACCAAGTTTTAATGATTGCAGCATTAAGATGTTTTGCGCTAAGTCAGCATGATGCCTATCCAATTCACCTTTAACCGACAGTAACTTCTCATCTTCTTTAACAAGTTGATGTAGTAATAAAAGGTTATTATTAGTTTTACTTGTTAGTGTAGTAATAAAATCACGTTGAACAGCCTCTTCGCCGCCTTGCATAATCGCTCCCTGCAACAACGCATAATTCACTAAGTTTTCCTCAATATCCCTTTCCAATACGGTTATAAGAAGAATTTGACGCGTGAATAGCTCTTGATAATGCATCGTTACACGGTTTCCAACAGCATAGATAACTAGCATGCTAAAGAAAGCCACCGAGACAAGCTTAACTACTAAAGCAATTAGCTCTTTAATTGAAAGCTGATGCAGCTTTACATCTACTTTTTCCTTCCAGCTTGTAGTTTTTAGACCCTCCATTTCTTCTATCACTGTTTGCTAACATCCTGTTGTTTGAATTGTCCATTTTCAATACGGTTTAACCATACCGTCTGACTTGCCTGCTTATTGCCTTCACTGAATGAAAGCCCGCGTATAGCGGTACCCAACTTCAATCTTTCTAACTGGCTAGTGGCTAATAAAACAGCTTGTTTGTTAATATCACCCTCTATCGATTGCAAAATTTCTATAAATATTTTTGCAACGATATACCCTTCCAAAGAGATGACATTACTGTCCATGATTTTTTCTTTTACTAGAGCCGCCTTATATCCCTTTATCAGTTCTGTTTCTATCTCAAAACTCGGAACAACTTCGGTTATAAAAACGCCTTCTGAACTTTCACCCAAACTATCTAATAGAGGCTGACTGCCAGTAAATGAAATATTATAAAATTTAATATTTGGCCGTTCAGCTTTCAATATCGTTATAAATTTAGATGAAGCGGCATAACTACCCACCATAATAATTGCTTTCGGAGGCACATCTGCTGTCAGGATATTTGCGACTGATTGCTCAACATTCACAGTATTACGACGGTACCTAACATGAAGCAACTGCTCTCCTTCATCAAAGCCGACCGACTTTAGCTTCTCAATAGCTCCGTTATAACCCGCGTCACCATAAGAGTCGTTTTGAGTAAAAAAAGCAATTTCATTAGGTTTTATACCCTTGCTTAAAATATGCCTAATCATTAAGGCTGTTTCTTGTTTATAGCTAGCCCTATAGTTGTAGATGCAGCAATTACTCTCATCTCTTAATACGCCAGCACCCGTATAAGCCCCCAGCATAAGTACTTTATTATCATTCGCTATCGGTACAGTTAGCATTACTGTTGGCGTCCCTGTATTGCCCAATACAGCTAGAACTTTTTCTTGATCAATCAATACCCGCATGTTCGCGGCTGCCTTTAATGGCTGATAAGCATCATCTAACGCAATTAATCTGATTTTTCGTCCATTAATACCACCAGAAGAATTAACTTCAGAGAAACCGAGTTCTAAGCCAACTTTCATCTGCTGACCAAGTGTCGCACTTAAACCCGATAGCGCCCCTGTCATACCAACACGAATGTCATCTACGGCAAACGCAGCGGAAAACGGGCATAAGAGTATGGTGCTAACCAGCAGGTTTCTTAGCTTATAGAATACAATGCTTCTCATAAAAATATCATTTGTTAGCGGTTCTCAGCTTTATTACCCTATATAGTTAAAGTCTAGTTGAAGATTTCATTTATTCAATCATTAGCAAAAAAATCGCATACTGAAATGTTAATTACTCTGTGCAAATAGATATAATAAACTTAACGAAATAAGCACTATTTAAATTACAAATTTATTATGAAAAATTCAACAACAGTTCTTGTAGGCTCTATTCCAATTGGGCACGATCACCCTGTCGTCATTCAATCCATGACTAACACAGATACGGCCGATATTGAAAGAACCGTCAAACAAGTACAGCAATTAGCCAATGCCGGTTCAGAATTGGTACGAATAACCGTCAACTCTGAAGCCGCCGCTTCTGCCGTCGCTAGTATTAGAGAAAAGCTTGATGCCTTAGGCTGTAACGTTCCCTTGGTTGGAGACTTCCATTTTAATGGTCACAAATTGCTAGCCAAATACCCATGTTGCGCACAAGCACTGGCAAAATATCGAATTAACCCAGGAAATGTTGGCCGCGGCAGTAAGCGTGACCCTCAGTTCGCACAAATGATTGAGTTTGCTATTAAGTACGATAAACCCGTTCGCATTGGTGTTAACTGGGGAAGTTTAGACCCTTCTGTTTTAGCACGATTAATGGATGAAAATTCAACATCCAGCACACCCAGAGACTCTGTAGTTGTTATGCACGATGCGGTGATCACATCAGCCTTGGAAAGCGCTGAAAAAGCTCGTGAACTGGGTTTAGCAAAAGATAAAATTCTACTGTCTTGCAAAATGAGTGCGGTTCAAGATCTTATCTCTGTTTACCAAGACCTTGCCTCACGTTGTGATTACCCACTTCATCTAGGTTTAACAGAAGCCGGCATGGGCAGTAAGGGTATTGTTTCTTCAACCGCTGCTTTAGCTGTTTTATTGCAACAAGGCATTGGGAATACCATTCGAATTTCATTAACTCCCGACCCTGGCGGGGATAGGTGTAACGAGGTGATTGTTGCTCAAGAAATATTGCAGTCCATGGGTATACGCTCATTCACTCCTGCCGTTATTGCTTGCCCTGGTTGCGGGCGTACAACCAGTGATTACTTCCAACAATTAGCTCAAGATATACAATCTTATTTACGCCATAAAATGCCTGAATGGAAAACACAATATGCCGGTGTGGAAAAAATGAAAGTGGCGGTTATGGGCTGCGTTGTGAACGGACCAGGGGAAAGCAAGAATGCCAATATTGGTATCAGCCTACCCGGAACAGGTGAAAGACCCGTCGCGCCAGTTTATATAGACGGACAAAAAGATGTCACCTTAAAAGGCAACGATATTGCTAAACAATTCCAAGAAATTGTCGAGCAATATGTTATGAAAACCTACCAACAATAAATATTGATTTACTGCTGATAGGTGTTGCTACATATAACGTTGTTCTAGCCATAAAAGCGGCTAATTAATTACTCTAAGCCGGTAACTTCTTCTGCTTGAAGACCTTTATCGCCTTTAGTAACTGTAAATTCAACAGCCTGATTTTCTTTTAATGTACGAAAACCATCGCCTTGTATCGCTCTAAAATGAACGAACACATCTTCACCACCTGCATCTGGCTGAATAAAACCGAAACCTTTTGAATTATTGAACCATTTCACAATACCACGAACTCTCTCTGACATCTCTCATCCTCATAAGTAATCTATATAAATCAGATGGTTAAGTTATTTTAAAAGCAAATTAATTATTATGTTTCTTGCTTCGCTTAACTCCTCTGAAATCTGAGTATACTAAAACTAATAGAAAAGTCCTAAATTTTCGTCTTAACTTGATGATTAAATTTAAGTTTCAGTGGTTGAACGCTTTCTTTTAGCCTCTTCCCAGAGCCTACCTAAGTCTTCTAAAGAGCTACCCTCAACACTCAATCCTCTCTGTTTTAACGCATGCTCGATATATGAAAAACGACCTGAAAACCGTTTATTTGCTTGGCGAAGCGACCATTCTGGATTGATGTCTAGGTGGCGCGCCAAGTTTATACAGCTAAACAACACATCACCCAATTCTTCCTCTACTCGCTGATGGTTTTCTTGTAGTTTTATTTCATCTTTAAGTTCCGATATTTCCTCATCTAACTTTTCAATGACCGGCTCAAGGCTTTGCCAATCAAAACCCACTGATGCTACCTTCTTTTGTAGCTTATACGCTTGGCTCATAGCAGGTTGATTTGCGCTAACTTGATCAAGAATGCTCTGTGATGCCGCTCCCTTTTCCTTACGTTTAGCCTCTTCCCATTGTTTTGCTAAATCTTCCTTAGCGATAGTTTTGCCATCAAAAACGTGCGGATGGCGACGAGTTAGCTTGTCACATATACCTGTCACCACATCGTCAAAAGTAAACAGTTTCTCTTCTTCAGCCAGCCTTGCATGAAAAACAACGTGAAATAAAAGGTCACCCAGCTCATCTTTTAGAGCAGTCATATCTTTTTGCTGAATAGCCTCAACCACTTCATAAGCTTCTTCAAGCGTATATGGCGCAATTGTTTCGAAATTTTGCTCCAAATCCCATGGACAACCTTTTTCTGGCTCTCGAAGGCGCGCCATAATAGTTAGCAATTTATCCATTTCACTCTTTAAAGCATTATTTCTATTGGGCATTGTTTGGGTGTGTTAAATTTACGGTTAGCGTTCAATTTGCTTATCATTTTATGTTAAATATCATTTGGCTCGGATTTTTTTTCATCGCCTTTCTAACAGGCTTATACCGTTTATTCATACTGGGTGATCACACTGTTTTTAATGAGATAACCCTTGCAACATTTACCTTATCCAAAACAGCTTTTGAAATCTCTTTAGGTCTCACCGGCGTATTGTGTTTCTGGATGGGCATTATGAAAATTGGTGAGAAAAGCGGCTTTATCGATCACCTCACCCGTTTTTTAAACCCCTTGCTTAAACGATTAATGCCCGATGTGCCTGACAATCACCCCGCTTTTGGAGCCATGGTGATGAACCTTTCGGCCAATATGCTGGGCCTAGATAATGCGGCAACCCCTCTGGGTATAAAAGCTATGCAACATTTGCAGACCTTGAATCCGCTAAAAGATACCGCCAGCAATGCGCAAATTTTATTCTTAGTGATCAATACATCGGCTGTCACATTATTTCCATTAACCATTTTTACTTATCGGGCTCAAATGGGTGCCGCTGACCCAACTGATGTGTTCATCCCCATTTTAATTGCCACTTATGCATCCACGATCGCAGGACTTGTCGCTGTTGCCAGCATTCAAAAGATAAAACTTCATGACCCCGTTATACTTGCGTATCTAGTTGGTTTTAGCTCCGTTATTGCTGCGATTTTGTTGTATTTTTCACAGCTTGATCAAGTCACCATGCAACGGCAATCTGCACTGATCAGCAATTTCATTATTTTTACTTTAATCATTAGCTTTATGATTGGCGCTGTAAAACGACGCATTGATGTGTATGACACGTTTATAGAAGGCGCTAAAGAGGGTTTTCAAACAGCCGTTATGATTATTCCCTATCTTGTAGCCATGTTAGTGGCTATTGGTGTTTTTAGAGCCAGTGGTGTAGTGGTCAAGTAAATTTGGCCACAGTTTTGTATTCAGCCCAGTAGTTTTTCTCCGCAACATTTGGCGATAAGCCATTGTTATGTTGATGAGGCCTGACTTGGCTGTAGTACCCGATTATATAT
>LWTL01000119.1 GCA_002101235.1 Cycloclasticus sp. symbiont of Bathymodiolus heckerae
AAATTAATAACGTACAATTTCTTAACTAGAATTTTTGAAATAATTTTACTTTCTGGCCTGCTGCAACAAAAATAAAACTTTACCTATTAGCAGCCCCATGTAGATATAACCTATAAATACCTCAGCCATAACCCATCGTTTTACTTCATTCGTAGGCCTATAATCTCCATACCCTAAAGTGGACCAAGTAACCACACTGAAGTACGTTGCTTCAAACCAATCATTTTTTATTGTGCCACCGGTCGCTGTATCAATTATTCCAAATGCTTTATAAATAAGAGCAAAATAAAAAATAATTGATGGCATTAGCAATAAAAAGAAAAAGAATTTTTGATAAGCGTTATCTACCTGAAAAAATGTATAACTATAGTGAGCAGAGGTAACAACCAAAAGAATCAATGAGCCCCATAACCCGTAATAGTCTAAATAACCTACAAAGCTTATTATCGTAAGCGCTCCCAAGACCCCTATAGAGAAAATTATTTCATCTAAGTTATCACGCCACAACTGCCGTATTACACCCACTTTATTGAACACCCCATACTAGGAATTTGCTCAACCGGCCCTTTGCCTGTTTTAGCAACTGTTAACATCGCTTCAACTAAATCTCGTTTTGCATTATCAACACTGCCATCCATTCCACTTTCATCTAGCCGGCCACGGTACTGTAATTCCATTTGATTGTTATAACCAAAAAAATCCGGCGTGCAAATTGCGCCGTAGTCTTTGGCTACTTGTTGCGTTGTGTCGATTAAGTACGGGAAGTTATAGCCTTTTTCTTTAGCGATCAGCTGCATGTTCTCGAGCGAATCGGCGGGGTAGTCGCTTGGGTCGTTCGACATAATTGCGACAACGCCTACACCGCGCTCTTGCAACACCGTGGCATCTTCAACCAATCTCTGCTGAATGGCTTTAACGTACGGGCAATGATTACAAATAAACATGACCAGTAAGCCATTTTCGCCCGCACATTCATCACGCGACCAGTTTTTACCATCAACGCCTATCAGGTTAAAATCTGGTGCTGGCAAACCAAAATCGCAAACAGGTGTATGCATTAATGACACTGCTTTGCCTTAATAGTTAGCCATCCCCTAATTAACCGGAAATTAAAGCGTTAACCATTGCTTGTGTTGCGTCTTCTAACACGTCTACTGCTACAGCTTCATATTTGCTAGAAACTGCGTGTAGTTCGTAGCGATTAGTATTGCGAATTTTTGTGCCCGTAGCCATCCAAGATAAAGCCGTTAATGCAACATCACTTACCTGGTCTCCTGCCGTTGTGGTGTTTCTCAATTCACCCACCTTTTTCGCTATATATACAGGCTGCCCAAGCTTTGAATGCGCAGCTATATTTGGACAGTAGCCATTACACTTTGACTCTTCAAAACCGTAAAAATCAACCTTTGAACCGGGCGTAACCGTTAAGGTTTGACCGATGCTAATACCTGTCACAACGTTTAAAGTTGAATCTGTAGATTGGCTTAAATAAGTAAGGTTCAGTTGAACATCTACAATAGACACACCCATCTCTTGTTGAACTTTGCCTATTTCCCTAACGCGAAAGATACCCGCATCTGACATCCTTAGACCTGTGGGAGTGACATATGTAGCATCTGGCCCAAATAACGCGCTATCGACATATTGCTTTGCCGACTTAAAGCCTTGGTATGTAGACGATTTGCTTAGAGCAGAGAATGGCATCACCTCAATCCCCTTAGCCCTCATTTGAGCTTTAAAATTCTTATAGGCTGCATCAGTAATACGCTGTAACGCTGCTGCATCCACACCTAGAAGCTTTGAGTTTATGATGACTTTATCACCACTATTATTGGAGTAACCGCCTGGACTATTCTCTGTATAAAAAGCTATTTTAAAATAGGGGACGACTGCACGCCTTCCGCCTTTTACTGGAGCGCCGCCAGAAGTTTCTACATTATCGTTTATTCCCAAGCCAAACAGGCCACCCTTTTGAGCATCAGGTGCAACGTTTGTTGCTTCGCGCACGGGTGCACACGCCATTAAAGAACCCAACATCAATACCAATAAAATTAAGCGCATTCCTCACTCCCTAAGGTTAAATTCAAACAAACTTACTTTCGCATCTAGCTAATAACTTTACAAGTTATTAGCTTTCAATCATCTCTCGTAGCCCCAAACACAAATAATCCGCCTAAACCACCCAGCACCCATGTGACAATAGGTGCATCACCCAGCATCAGTGGTGAAAAGCCATCTAAGCCTAAAATAATAGCGGCCGAAATAAGCATGCTGCCACCACAAATCGCTAGGATATTTTTACGGTGATTTGCTGCCATTTGTTGCTTAATTTCTTCTAACTGCTGCGATTTCCACTTAATTTCAAGCTCGCCTTTTGCGGCATCGCTCAAAACCGTGTACATCATCTCTGGCAATTCTGGGAGCTTTTCAGCCATGATAGGCAAATGTTCTTTAAGCTTATTGAAGGTCGCTTTTGGCCCTATTCTATTTTTGTACCATTCTTCTAAATACGGCTTGGCTGTTTTCCATAAATCCAAATCAGGGTATAACTGACGGCCTAAGCCCTCTATGTTCAACAAGGTCTTTTGAAGCAAAACCAGTTGCGGCTGCACTTCCATGTCATACCGTCGCGCGGTTTGAAATAAACGGAGTAATAAGTGCCCGTAAGAGATCTCTTTAAGCGGCTTTTCAAAAATAGGTTCGCATACCGCACGAATAGCACTTTCAAACTCATCAACCCGCGTGTGCTTTGGAACCCAACCCGACTCAATGTGTAATTGCGCCACGCGGAAGTAATCGCGCTGGAAAAATGCTAAGAAATTTTCAGCTAAATAGCGCTGATCTTCAAGCGTTACGCTACCCATAATACCGAAATCCACAGCGAGGTATTGCGCATCGTCTGAGGCAAATATATTGCCGGGGTGCATATCCGCATGAAAGAAGTTGTCGCGGAAGACCTGCGCAAAAAATATTTCCACACCACGTTCAGCCAGCAACTGCATATCAATGCCTTTTGCTTTTAGCTCGTCTATTCGCCCAATGGGCGTACCGTAAATGCGCTCCATCACCATGACATTTTGACGTGTGTAATCCCAGTATATATCAGGCACGTACAATTGATCAGAGCCTTCAAAATTACGGCGCAGCTGCGATGCATTTGCCGCTTCACGTACTAAATCTAACTCGTCGTGAATGGTGTTATCAAACTCTTTTACCACTTCCAACGGCTTTAAGCGCTTTGCTTCGCCCCAATACTTCGTCGCCAAACCAGCGAGGGTATATAACACAGCGACATCGGCATCAATCGTTTTACTTATGCCCGGACGCAGCACTTTAACAACAACATCTTCGCCACTGTGCAATGTGGCGGTGTGTACTTGTGCTACAGACGCTGAAGCTAACGGACTTTCAGAAAACTCAGAAAAAATATCTTCAATCGGTTTTTCAAGTGCCTTTTCAATAATCTCGCGCGCCAAATCATCCGCAAATGGCGGCACATTGTCTTGTAATTGAGATAATTCTTCACCAATATCAGGGGGCAATAAATCTTGGCGTGTAGATAAAATCTGACCGAACTTAACAAAAATAGGGCCCAAATCTTCCAGCGCTTTGCGAATACGTTCACCACGCGTACCTTTGCGTTTACCCATTAAGTAACTAGGTGAAAGGTACGTTAAATAGCGTAGAGGCCTGAAGAGGTGCAAGTTGAAAACAAATTCATCCAAGCCATAGCGCAGTAATACCTGCTGAATTTTTAACAGCCGAAAAGCTGTTTTCACATTAATCACGTTGATTCCTTTTCTGACACTACCCGCGCGTCTTCTCGTTGTTTTACTAACCGCTGCACTTTTGCTTCTAAACGGTCGGTGGATAGACGCAAGTCATCTACCTCTTTTTTGAACCTCTCTACTTCGAATTTAGAAGGCAGCATGTTTTTTTCTTCACGAAAATATTCCGAAGTATTGCGCGCATTGGTTTTTGCTGTTTCCTGCAACCAGCCCGACATGCCGCGTACGAAGTCACCCACTTGGTTTGCAACGACATCGCCTGTTATTTGAGACAACGGCTCTTCCCAATCGACCTCTACGTTATCCATGAATTCCTGGAATTGCGTACCCAGCTCGGTATCACCTTCAATAACAACATCACCGGAAAACAAACTGTCTGTTGATGCGTCTTGCAAACTCATCACGGCCAAAGCGAGGGGCGAGCCTGAAATTTTTGTATCGACTGTTTCAGCAAACTCGTCACGAATATCTAAGCCATCGTTGGTGATGATAATAAATAAACTCAACTCTAACCGCGTGAAGCTTAACTCCACCACTTTGCCATGCATTTTTGCTAACTGCTTTGGCACTTCAGGGTCGTAATCCAAATAGCGGTTAACCGCTATTTGCAACGGCTTTACAAAAGGTGCGACAAACGACACAGCTACAGCTTATAACCTGTATGAACCGCCACAATACCGCCCGTTAAATTATTCACTTGGCAGCGCTCAAAACCGGCATCTTCCATCATGCCTTTTAACGTTGATTGGTCAGGATGCATGCGAATGGATTCTGCCAAATACTTATAACTGTCGCCATCTTTAGCGATCAACTCGCCAATTTTTGGTAATAATTTGAATGAATAAATGTCGTAAATTTTATCTAAAATAGGGTTAGTTGGTTTTGAAAATTCAAGAATTAACAACCGTCCACCCGGCTTTAGCACGTCAAACATAGAGCGTAAGGCCGCGTCTTTGTCCGTTACATTCCGCAACCCAAAGCCAATGCACACACGATCAAATTGATTTGACGAGTAAGGCAAACATTCAGCATTCGCTAGGTTATACGTGATATTTTTTATATGGCCTTTATCAATCATTCGGTCACGGCCAACGCGCAACATCGCTTCGTTAATATCCGCCAACACCACTTTACCTTTGCTGCCAACACGCTTAGCAAACAACGCCGACAAATCGCCCGTTCCGCCTGCCAAATCCAAAACAATATGGCCCGGTTTCACATTCGCTATTTCAACCGTAAAACGCTTCCACAAACGATGAACACCCATCGACATCAAGTCATTCATAATGTCATACGACGGAGCTACTGAATCAAAAACCTCGCGGACTTTACCCACTTTTTCATCAACCGGAACGTCTGAAAACCCAAAATGCGTTGTTGCTTTATCTACCATATCGACCTTCTATTTCAATGAATAGCCAAGCTATGCTTGACGCTGATGACCGGCTTCTTCAAGCCTTGCCAAATAATCTTGCCAGTTATTCTCTTTATTTTCTGCCAGCTCAATCAAAAATTTCCAAGCATATAAACCCGTATCATGGCCGTCACTAAACACGAGACGTACGGCATAATTGCCCACAGGTTCTATAGCTGTAATATTGACGCTTTCCTTGCCCGTTTGTAACACTTCCTGGCCGGGGCCATGTCCGCGAACTTCCGCCGAAGGCGAGTACACACGTAAATATTCACAGCTCAGCTCAGTTACTTTATCGCTATCAAATGTTAGTGATAACACTTTATTTTTTTGGTCGAGCGCCAAATCTGTAATTGTTGTCATTTTCAATCCCTATAAAATATAACGCGACAAATCTTCATCTGCAGCAAGCTCAGACAAGTGCCCATCAACATAGGCAGCGTCAACAACTTCACTCACCTCTAAGCCCGCCGGTGCATTAAATGAAATTTCATCCAGCAGTCGCTCTAAAATAGTGTGCAAGCGTCGCGCACCAATATTTTCTGTACCTTCGTTTACCTGCCATGCCATTTCAGCAATACGCGCAATGCCATCTTTCGTGAACGTTAAGTTCACATTTTCTGTTTCTAGCAACGCGGTGTACTGCTCCGTTAACGATGCATCTGGCTCAGTCAGAATTCGAATAAAGTCTTCTGCCACTAACGCGTCTAACTCTACGCGAATCGGAAAGCGGCCTTGTAACTCTGGAATCAAATCGGATGGTTTCGACACATGAAACGCACCGGAAGCAATAAACAAAATATGGTCTGTTTTCACTGGGCCGTACTTAGTTGTTACGGTGCTGCCTTCAACTAAAGGCAATAAATCACGTTGAACGCCATCGCGTGACACATCAGCACCACCGCTATCACCACGTTTACCACCTTGTCGAGCTCATCTAAAAATACAATACCTGTTTGTTCAAGGTTGTGTATCGCCTTATGTTTTAGGTCTTCTTCGTTCAGTAATTTGCCCGCTTCATCTTCAATTAACGCCGCCAATGCTTGTTTAATCGACAATTTGCGCTTTTTCTTTTTATCGCCCGACATGTTCTGAAACATACCTTGCAACTGATTGGTCATCTCCTCCATACCCGGAGGCGCCATAATTTCCACACCCATGCTTGGCGCTGCGGTTTCTATTTCAATGTCTTTATCGTTTAAATCGCCTTCGCGCAATTTTTTACGAAATTTTTGACGCGTGGTATCGCCTGTTGTATCACTCGGGTCTGCACCATCAGCACGCGGCAATAGAATATCAAGAATTCTATCTTCTGCCGCATCTTCCGCTTTACGCTGCACTTTCAGCATTTCCGTTTCGCGCGTCATTTTGACGGCAATATCTGCAAGATCGCGGATAATAGAGTCAACATCGCGACCAACATAACCCTCTTCAGTAAATTTTGTTGCTTCAACTTTTAGAAAAGGCGCTTTCGCAAGACGGGCTAAACGTCGAGCTATCTCTGTTTTACCAACGCCGGTTGGCCCAATCATTAATATGTTTTTGGGCGTAATTTCACCGCGTAAGCTTTCAGATACTTGGGAGCGTCTCCAGCGATTCCTTAACGCAATAGCAACGGCTCTTTTTGCCGCATTTTGCCCAACAATGTGCTTATCCAGCTCATGAACAATTTCTTTTGGTGTCATTTGGCTCATGTTACTTTTTTTCCTCTGCAACTAATTCTTCAATCGTTTGGTTATGATTGGTGTAAATACAAATATCACCGGCTATGCCTAACGACTTCTCTACAATTTCACGTGCCGACATGTCTGTGTTTTCAAGCAGCGCCCGTGCGGCAGATTGCGCAAAAGGCCCACCTGAACCAATCGCCATTAAATCTTGCTCTGGCTGAATAACGTCGCCGTTTCCTGAAATAATTAACGAATCTTTGCTATCAGCGATTGCCAGTAAAGCTTCTAATTTACGAAGCATACGGTCTGTGCGCCAGTCTTTCGCCATTTCTACAGCCGCACGCGTTAAGTTGCCGTGATGTTTTTCTAGCATGCCTTCGAAACGCTCAAACAAGGTGAATGCATCTGCCGTTGCGCCCGCAAAACCCGCAATCACATCGCCTCCAGCAAGCCTACGAACCTTTCTCGCATTGCCTTTATAATAGTGTTCCCAAGCGTTACTTGGCCATCACCGCCAATAACAACGCTGTTTCCGCGTCGCACAGAAAGAATGGTTGTTCCTCTAAAATCCACTGTTATTTCTCACTTTAACTGTTGACCCTACATTTTACACAAAATTGCACGCTTGGCGCGCTTCGCAGGCGACGTTTATATGTTTGTTTAACCTCAGTTCATACTACATATGATATTCTTATTTTCGATATTAACAGGGAGCTTTTATCGTGGATGAACTCAATCAGATTTCTCAAACACTTGCGTTAAGCATGGGCGCAGCATGGGGTAGCGGCATTAACCTATATGCAACACTCCTAATGCTCGGATATCTTGCCCACACCGGCAACATTGATTTACCACCTGACTTGATGATCGTTGCCGACCCATTAGTGATGGCTGCAGCAGGACTTATGTACGCTGTTGAGTTTTTTGCCGACAAAATACCTGGCGTTGATACAGGCTGGGATACCCTTCATACCTTCGTGCGTATTCCTGCCGGCGCAATGTTAGCTGCTGGCGCTATTGGTGATATTGGCCCTGCCGCTGAAATAGCCGCCGCCATTGTAGGTGGCAGTTTAGCTGGCGTCACTCATGCAACCAAAGCGGGTAGCCGCGTTCTTATCAACACGTCACCAGAGCCTTTCAGCAATTGGACCGCATCTATTATGGAAGACGTTGCCGTATTTGTTGGTGTCTGGGCGTCTATTCAACACCCCGCATTTTTCGTCATTGCTCTTGTTGCCTTTGTTTTCTTAATGATATGGGCTTTGCCTAAATTATGGCGCGGCATCAAACGTGTCTTTAAATTTCTAGGGCGATTATTTGGCTGGTCCAGTAACGAAGAGGATTATTCAAAACCCTTAGCCAGCGACAAATTACCGCGACCGGACTAGGGCTTCTTTTTTTGTTTCGCACGCGGATGCGCTTTATCGTAAACCGATGCTAAGTGCTGAAAATCTAGGTGTGTATAAACTTGCGTAGTACTGATATTGCTGTGACCTAAAAGCTCTTGTACCGCCCTTAAATCTTGGCTCGACTCAAGCATATGACTAGCAAATGAGTGACGCAACATATGCGGGTATAAGCGCCCTTGAATCCTCTGTTTTTTTCGCCAGCGTTCCAAACGCGACTGGATACCTCGTGTCGTTAAACGCGCACCTGTTTGCCCAATAAACAACGCCATCTCATCGGTTTTAAACTCCCTTCCCCTAACAGATAACCAAACACGAATAGCCTCAACCGCTTTACCTCCTAACGGTAATAAACGTGACTTATTCCCTTTACCATTAACGACATGAACGGTTTTTCCTCCAAGGTCAATATCCATTAAATTAACATTCGCCAATTCACTAACTCGCAAACCAGATGAATATAATAGCTCCCACATCGCCACATCACGTATTTCCAAAGAATCCACAGGCTGAGCATTTAACAGCGCATTCACCTGATCCACATCCAGCACGTGAGGCAGTGGTTTTGCTGCTTTTGGCGCACGGATACCCGCTGCTGGATTATTGGGCAGTTGCTTAGCTTTAATTAGGAAATCAAAAAAGCTTCGGCAAGCAGACAGCTCACGCTGGAGGCTTCTACTGCTCAAACCATCTCTGTGGCGTTCAGCTATAAATCGACGGACATGGTGTCCATTCAGCTCCTTCCATGTTGCTAGACTTTCCTTATCACAATATAAAGCCAATTGCGCCAAGTCACGCGTATATGCTTTTAGTGTATGAGGGGATAATCGACGCTCTACTCTTAGAACATCTAAAAACTGCTGACAGACATCAACAGCGGGCTGATCCATCGCTATTTCTTATCTATATACTGCAATGATGCTAAGCGCTTTCCGACTAACTCGCCAAGATGCGCAAGAAAAAGCGTACCCATCGTGGGGTGGAAACGATCTTCACTTTTACTGCCTATCGCCAACAAACCATCTTGCTTATCAATTTTCAACGGAATAAGGGCGACCGAATGAACGTTTTCCGCCTGTTCATTAAATAACGATTTAGCTTGTGCATGCGTTGGGTGCCCGCATTTTATTTTTTGTGAATCAAAAACACGCTTGAAGTTCTCGAGCTCTATCCCGTCTTTTTCCCAAAGCACGTCACTAATAGGAAAGTCCAAACAGTCATCATTTGCAATTAAGCGAATAGCAAAAAAGTCCGCGCCAAAACAGTCTCTTAGCGTGTCATCCAACGTTGCAAATACGTCTTCAACACAACGTGCGTCAATCAATGCCGTAGTCAACTGTTGCATGCGGCCAAACAACGCATCATTTTCACGCGCTATTGCCAGCAAACCTTCGAGTTGCTTATGCGCTTTCTCATTCTTATCCCGCAATAAAGCAAGCTGGCGCATGGTAAGTGACACAACGCCACCTTGTTGATTAGTGACCTTCGCTTCTTCAAGAAGCTCTGGGTATTGGTTAAAAAAATCAGGCGTTTCAAGCAAGTAATCTCGTACTTGCTCCGCTGTAATATCCGACTGCTGTTTTAATTTTTGTTGTTTAGTCATAATTCAATCATACCATCAAAAACAAACGTTGCAGGACCCGTCATCATCACCGAAGAGCCCTTACCTTGCCACGCTATCGACAACTCACCCCCCACTAGCTTTACGGTAACCGGCGAGCTCAATTTGCCCAACTGAATGCCCGCAACGACCGCTGCGCAAGCACCGCTTCCGCACGCTAAAGTTTCACCTGCGCCACGCTCATATACGCGCAATGTCATGCTGGACTCACCTGTAATTTGACTAAAGCCTATGTTCGCACGCTCCGGAAAAACATCGTGACTTTCCATCGCAGCACCCACTCGTTCCACAGGTGCTGTGTCGATATCATCGACCTGAATAACGGCATGAGGATTACCCATTGATAAGGCTGAAAACTCAACCTCGTTGTCAATAATGCTAACGCTATACTGTGATTGTTCTTGTTTCACTAGCAATGGAATGCTCTTAGGTGCGAATACTGGCTCGCCCATATCAACCGTTACATCATTTTGCTCATTGAGAGTTAACACCAACTCCCCCGCACCTGTCTCAACCCGAATAATGCTTTTATCCGTTAAGCCTTTTTGAGTAATGAACAACGCAAAACAGCGCGCGCCATTTCCACATTGCGAGACTTCGCTACCATCGGCATTATAAATAACGTATCGAAAATCAGCATCGCCTGACGCAGGCTCTACCACTAAAAGCTGATCAAACCCTACACCATAGTGACGATCTGCAAGCTGCCTAATTTTTGCAGCCGTTAATTCAACCACCTGATTGATCGCGTCAATAACGACAAAGTCATTGCCCAAGCCGTGCATTTTGCTAAAATTAATTAACAACCGACTTCCTCAAACTCATTAGGTAGCAAGGCTTCGTTTCGCCATAAATCTTCCACGCTTTGGCGCTCGCCAATTAAGTGCATTTGGTCACCATCAACCATTATTTCAGCAACACTGGGGCGTGAATTGTAATTTGAACTCATGCTAAATCCGTATGCACCAGATGAACGAATGGCTAACAAGTCACCTTCTGCAATGGCAAGGTCTCTATCTTTACCTAAGAAGTCGCCTGTTTCGCACACGGGGCCAACAATATCGTAATTCGCTTTATCAGCTAACGCGTCTAAATTCACTTCAATAATTTCTTGCCACGACTGGTACAACGCAGGGCGTATCAAGTCATTCATTGCCGCATCGATAATGGCAAACAACTTATCGCCTGTTGGCTTAATGTACTCAACTTTAGTCACAAGAATACCCGCATTACCGGCAATCGCACGGCCCGGCTCTAATAAAATTTCGTAGGGTAAGTCACCCAGCTTTTTATACAGGGCTTGTACGTATTCAGTCGGCGTTGGCGGCGTTTCATCGCGGTAGCAAATACCTAAACCACCGCCTAAATCTAAATGGTGTATTTCAATGCCTACGCCTTTTAACCTATCCAACAAGCTCAACACACGGTCTAAGGCATCCACAAAAGGCTGCACATCGGTTAGCTGCGAACCGATGTGACAATCCAATCCCGCTATATTCAAATGCGGCAATTTGCTCGCACGTTGGTATTCAACAAAGGCAGTTTCAATATCTAAGCCAAATTTATTTTCTTTTAAGCCTGTTGAAATATAAGGATGTGTTTGCGCATCTACATCGGGGTTCACACGGATAGAAATATTCGCGATAACGCCTAACTCACCGGCTATGTCATTAATTCGGTCAATTTCAGTTGATACTTCTATATTAAAGCAACGAATACCCACTTCTAACGCACGACGAATTTCATCGTGGCGTTTACCAATACCTGAAAATACAATTTTTTCAGGTTGGCCGCCTGCTTTTAAAACACGCTCTAACTCACCCACTGACACAATATCAAAACCTGAACCAAGACGCGCCAATACATTAAGCACCGCAATATTGGAATTAGCTTTTACCGCATAACAAACAAGGTGGGGACGACCTTCAAACGCTTGATCAAATGCAGCCCAATGACGCTCTAACGTTGCTCTAGAATACACATAGGCTGGCGTAGCAAACTGCTTAGCAATAGATTCAACGGCAACATCTTCTGCATACAGTTTGTTTTCACGGTATTGAAAATAATCCATTTACAAGCCTAGTTCTTGGGCCAGTTGTTGGCTTGGCATATATAACGGCCCTTTTTGCCCACAACCTGCTGACACGGCAAGTAAACCCAAAATAAGCACCACTTTTAGTAAACGCGTCATCTGCGCACCCTTATATTATTTAGTTACTCAGCAGTATAAACGTTTGGCGTTTTTTGGCATACTCTAATCCTTTCCAGTAACCGGCCTACAACCAATATTATGCAAGCAACTAGACTTCCCTCTATTATCTCTAACCCCAACACACCTGTTCGTTCCTCCGTTATTTGGCTACACGGGCTTGGCGCTAGCGGTAACGATTTTGCCCCGATCGTGCCGGAGCTAGGTATACAAGATGAACTAGGTATTCGCTTCGTTTTCCCTCACGCCCCAACCATGCCCGTTACCATTAATAATGGCATGGTTATGCCGGCGTGGTACGACATCAGCGAAATGGATTTAATGAAACGCGCTGATGCTGAAGGCATTCAACAATCAACCAGTACTATTACTGACATGATCAACGATGAAATAGCGATGGGTATAGACCCATCAAAAATCGTGATTGCTGGCTTTTCACAAGGTGGCGTTATCGCTTTTGATGCAGGTATTCGCTTCCCCAGTACATTGGCAGGCATTATGGCGCTTTCAACCTACATACCTGTACGCGATACGCTGCCCAATGCTGAAACTAGCGGCAATGGCAACTTGCCTATTTTTTACGGGCATGGCGATTTCGACCCTGTTATTACCCTTGATCAAGCCGAATCTGCTCGTGATTTTCTTGAAGCAACCGGTTACAGCGTTGAGTGGAAACAATACCCTATGGAGCACTCTGTTTGCCCACAAGAAATTGCTCATATCAAAACATGGTTAACCAAAGTCCTTTCATAAAGCGCCATGAACCTTAGGGATTTAAAATACATCGTTGCCGTTGCCGAGCTAAAAAGCTTCGTTCAAGCCGCGCAGCAATGTTTTGTAAGTCAGCCAACGCTCAGCATGCAAATTAAAAAGTTGGAAGAAACATTAGGCGTAAAAATTTTTGAGCGCAACAATAAACACGTTCTAGTGACTGAAGTGGGCGAACACATTATCGCAACGGCCAAACGCGCTCTACAAGAAGTGACGCTGATTGAAGAACTGTCCAGAAACGCTCAAAATCCTCTAGCGGGAAACTTCACCCTTGGCGCTTTCCCTACGCTCGCCTCTTATATATTACCCGCATTGGTTCCGCGTATAAAAATGCAACTGCCGGATATTCGCTTAATTCTGGTAGAAGAGAAAACAGACGCTCTTATTCAGCAGCTTAAAAATGGCGAACTCGATGCAGCGTTGCTCGCCGCGCCTATACATGATGAATATTTACACGCCGAGCCATTATTTGACGACGTTTTCAAACTTGCCGTATCAACACAGCACCCTTTGGCAAAACAAAAAACTGTCAGCTCAGACGATCTTGCTAACGAGCCATTACTTCTGCTTGATGAAGGGCATTGTTTACGCGACCAAGCACTGCAATTCTGCCAATTAAATAACGCTACCGAAGAACAAAATGTCCGCGCCACCAGTTTAGAAACATTACGACAAATGGTAAAAGCTAATACGGGCATTACCTTTATTCCCGAGATTGCCATTCAAGGTAATGATGACGACATTCGTTACATCCCCTTTGTTGAACCACAACCCAAGCGCAGCATTTGTTTAGTTTGGCGAAAAACCAACCCTCGCCACACGCTCATGACTGAGATCAAACGTCTTTTAGTTAAATAGATTTAATCTATCGATTCAATAAAAACAATCGATTTTATTTCTCGCTCAGTTCCTCGTACACTATCCCCAGAAGTCACGAAAACTCGTACTTTCAACACATTAAAACTGGAGAAATCACATGACAAACACTGTACCAAACGTTACTTTCAAAACCCGTGTCAGAGATGAAAGCCTTGGCGGCGACAACCCTTTTCGCTGGCAAGATGTCACTACCGCTGATATTTTCAAAGGCAAAAAAGTCGTTGTACTTGCCTTGCCGGGCGCATTTACACCGACTTGTTCAAGCACGCATTTACCGGGGTTTGATAACAAATATCAAGACTTAAAAGCTCAAGGCGTTGATGAAGTTTATTGCCTCAGTGTTAACGATGCATTCACTATGTTTCAGTGGAGTAAAAATCTTGGCGTAAAGAATGTAAAAATGCTGCCCGATGGCAATGGTGAATTTACGCGATTAATGAATATGCTCGTTAAGAAAGAGAATCTTGGCTTTGGCGAACGTTCTTGGCGTTACTCTATGCTGGTTGAAGATGAGAAAATCACATCCCTGTTCAGCGAACCAGGAAAAGTTGATAACTGCCCAGATGATCCGTTCACCATCAGCGATGTTGACACAATGCTTAATCACTTAAAACAAGCCTAATAAAAAAGCCCTGCCTTCACTAAGAAGACAGGGCTTTTTTACGTTTTAAAATATATCTTATTGCCTAAACGAAGCGTGGCAGCTTACGCAAGACGTCATCGTTGTATTAAGCGCACGTAATGATGCCTGAAGATCACCCTCTTTAAGGGTTTTTGCTAATTCATCACCACTTTTGTGAAAAGCCATTCCCATTGCTTTAAACGTTTCGTTTTCAAAGCTATTGCACATCTTCATCATTTTTTCGTTCGAACCCAACTGTTCACTGGCAATAATAGACGCGCTATCAAAATCATTGTCTGACAACGACAGAACAATTTTACGAACCGCATCAAGGTGAGCACGCATATTCGCCAATTGATGCTGCTTCATCATCGGTGATAAATTAAGTGAAACCCGACTGTCTTCAGTAAAGCCGCCTACCTTCACCCCATGCATCATTTTATGGTGCATATCTCCGTGCTTCATTTCTGCCGAATGCGCAACACCCGTCAACCCTATTAATAAAGTCATCACCAAACCTAACTTTTTACTCATCATCTACTTTCTCCTTATTTCATCGCTACGCTTTAATGCTAACAATTCCTCAAACAAAATTTATTGACTAATATCAATTTATCTCTATTTATTGTTCACGCCATCTACTCCTGCATTAAAGCTCTCACCGACTGCATCTAGCCCAATAAAAACAACCCAATCTCGCTCTTTATAATATTCTTATTCTTTTTTCATATATGCTTATTGACATTAGTTATATCAAGAGTTAATATATCCTCGCTAAAAAGCAAACTGAACGTTTGAGACACGTTCATTCACAACACAAAAAGGAAGAACAATGAAATTATTGAAAACAATATTGGTAGCTGTCAGCTTATTGAGCGCAGCTGCTGTCGTAAATGCTGCTGATCATAGCGGTCATGACCACGCAGGCGCTACCGTACAAAAACTGTACAACGAAACAATGAATCCACGCCAAAACGAATACCCTAACCACCTAGGCTTTAACGATTTACACATTCAAGCTATTCGTCATATGGCTCCAGACACGCACTCAAACAACGACCCGTTACTTCAAGTAATCGTTCACCATCATTGTAAAGCGTACGAAGACAGCACTTTAATCTGCATGATGTTTCACACCGGCATGAAAGACCAAGACAAGCCAATGGGTTTTGAATACATCATCCCAACAGCTATGTATGAAGCATTGCCTGAAGAAGAAAAAAGATACTGGCACTACCATTTAACTGAAGTACCCCGTGCTAAAGCAACATTCCCAGATTTAACAGCAGAAGAAGCTGCCAAAATCCTACCTGTTGTTAACGAAACTTACGGCAAAGTTGTTTACTTCAAAAAACCACATGACGAACTGCCTTTAGGCGAACCGTATGTTCTTATCGTTCAAGACATGCCAGAGCAAGACTAAGTTTGGCAAACCGACCCCTTAGAGATACCCTTCTCTAACTACTAGCACCTACGGTACACTTATGTACCGTAGGTGCATTTTTTTATGAAAAACATATTGCTTAGCTTACTACTTTTAACATTCGCCTCAACCGTATTCGGCGAGCGAATAGTTGGGTTACCCGCTGTAAAGTTCCCTAGCGATAACCCGCAAACACCCAAAAAGGTTGCCCTCGGAAAAAAGCTATTTAACGATGTTCGCTTTAGCTCTACCGGCACCATCAGCTGCGCAAGCTGCCACCACAGTAATAAATCATTTACAGACGGGCAGCCACAGGCTATTGGTATTCACGGCTTAATCGGCAAAAGAAATTCACCAACCATTACAAACTCTGCATTTTCAACATCCTTCTTTCACGATGGCCGCAGAAAAACATTAGAAGAGCAGGCACTAGATCCGCTCACAAACCCCATAGAACACGGATTAAAAGACCACTCGACCGTTCTTAACGTTATCCACAGTGATTTTTCTTACTTAAAAGACTTCCTCACTGTTTACGGTATAACCGCTGAAGAAATAACACTCGGCCATGTGGCAAAATCCATCGCCAGTTACGAGCGTACATTATTGTCTGGCAACTCCCCATTTGACCAATATTTTTTCAAAGGCCAACGCCCCGTATTAAGCGAAAGCGCCGCACGCGGCCTCCGCATATTTAGGCGTAAAGCAAATTGCGCAAACTGCCACGAAATAAGCTGGGATCACGCCCTGTTCACCGACAACCGCTTTTACAATATAGGCATAGGTTTTGGCGAGCTACGACTCATATTGCCCACTTTCCTAGAACACGCTAAAACCAATGTTGCAAATGCAGTCTCAAACCTCAGCAGCAACCAGAAGGTAGAGCTGGGACGTTTTGCAGTAACCCACCAACTAAAAGACATTGGCGCCTACAAAACACCCACGCTAAGAAACATAGACCTAACCGCACCGTATATGCACGACGGCAGCATAAAAACACTAGAAGACGTTGTTGAATACTACGACAAAGGCGGCGACTCAAATTCATTTTTAAACCCCGCCATATTCCCACTAAGTTTATCTAAACAAGAAAAAACTGATCTAGTTTCTTTTTTAAAAAGCTTGACCAGTTTAACTACGCAATAATATCGGGCGTCAATATTCGGTAAAAAACGGGCTTCAAACGGCTTACCTATTTTTATTACGTAATCATTTTCACACCTATAATCTAACGTTTAAACTTTGGTAAAGAAGGCGTAAGTTCAGATCTATGTGTAGTAGCACCAAAAAACATGTTCTTGATTTGATTGGCCGTATTTAGATAGAAAATCTACAAAATGATAAGCATACCTTTTAATATAACCTCAACTGGGTTCTCTGCTCTATCGCTTCGCACGCCCGTTAACTTAAACGTTAGGCAATAAAATGATGCAACGATGGTTTTTATTAGAACCATTCCCAAACACATGGAAATGGGTATGGCTTATGGCAATAATTGTATATGCCACCTCAATGATAAGCTCAATAAGCTTAATAGGAGATATTCCTGCTGGTCTTGTAATAATCTCTTTATATGGACTGGCATATGAGAGAGCAATATTTTTTTTAAAGTTTTGGAAGTGTATTTTATGGGCAATTTCTATTTTTTTAATCCTGACTTTATCCACAGCGCTTATGGCTTTAATTAAAAATATAGAATCTATAATAAATATAGGTCTTTCATTATCAATATCTGATTTTGTGATAATAACCTTAATGTTATTGTTTTTTATTCTTCAATTAAGAGGCTTATTTCTATATGCATACCAACGTAATGAAATATGGAACAAATAGTTACGACTCTACGCCTAACGCCTAACCAAGAAATCAAACCATTCACTGTTCACTAGGACTCAAAGAAAGACACCTCAAGACTTTTATTAAATTCGCTATACATTCAGCTTTCTCTCAACCTCTTGTTTATAATTAAGATAGTGGATTGTTTGTAACGACGTACCTGCAGTTACGCCAAGCTCTTCATTCGTCACATCAATATCGGTAATGTAAGCAGGGTAATCGCCTTCTCCTTTTCTCTCTTTTCGAATATAGGCTGATGCTTCGTTATACAGCTCTTTGCCGTAATCTAAACTTGAGAACGTTTGCTCATTACAGTAAACGTGAAATTCTTTTGTTTGCCCATCATAAGCGACTCGAACATTCATTCCCGCATTCTTGCTTTTCTCGGACACGTTCACTTTTTTTAGCCCCCAGTTCTGGCGAATTTTCTCTATTCGGTAGCACTCCATTTCCAAATCAAACCCCATATCATCTTGCTCATACGCTGCTAAACGGCGGCGGTGCATAATGCTTTCAAGCAGCTCTTTGTACGACTGTAATAATGATTCTTCACTAAGGAATGGGTGCTCCTTAAAGAATAACGAGCCCTTTTCATCCAAAATATAAACTTGCGCTACTGCGTCATTCAATTGCGTGTAATAAAGCTGAATAAGGCCCACCTTATGATGCCCGCAAATAACAGGGAGCAATTCTCTTTGATCTATGAAGTTATCAAATTTAATTGGACTAAAAACTGATTGGGGCTTAGATAGCTCTGCTAATAACTGCTTTTGCGTCACGACAAGCGATGTCATTTTCCTGTCTTTAACCTGCATGATACAAAAGGAACGTGCTGACTGAATCACCAGCCTCGGTGACATTTTTTGGCTGTAACGTTTAAAAACAGCTGCTATTTCTTTAAACAGCATCTGTATGCGCTTTGATACACTCATCGCCCGCGGCGAGTTATAACTGCTACAAACCAACGTGGGTAACTCTTGTCGCTCGCCTAATGTTTTATGGTCAAATATTTCACAAAGGCAAGCCATCAAACCGCCCATCCCGTCATATTTACCCACAACAATTTCATTCCATGAATTACGAAACATCATATCGACACTTTGAATTAAATTGCGCCGTTGCGAACCAAAGCTGAGAGCATCCGAACGCTCACTAGTTAAGTTAATCCCCTTATCGGTAAAATCACTCATTGAGTCTATGCCGGAGTTAATAACTAGCATGACATTTGTTACAACAGGCTTATAACGATACGCATCCAGATCTGCCGGTTTTTTTGGCAAGGTACTGAAAAACAGAGCGACACTTCGCAAGGTTTGCGCCACTTCTCTTGAATTTATTTGGCTTGCGCCTGGGTCTAGGGCAATCTTTGTTTTATCGCCCAATACGCCGTAATCTACACACCACGCCAGCAGTCCAATCAAACCATGCGCTTGACGAATAAATTGTTCCTGATTATTAGTATCTAGCCGGTTTAACAACCAACTTACTTGTCCATTTTGAGCCACATGCTGCTTCAAAATAACCTTACTTTCTTTCCGAACACGCGTGTTTTTTATCGTAGAACGCTCAAGCTTACTGGGCCGCTTCTCAAATGCTGCGTTGAGTTTTCGGCCTAATAAAGTCAGTTCTTCGCTATCCCTTTTTGACTTATCAATGCGTTCTTTTGCAAACCGCATTAACAACCGGTAGTTATGTGTAAGCTCATTGGTTAGCCGCTCTTTCTCTTGCTGAACTTGCGAAATATCCCACTCTTTATGCTCTAACGCGTTTTCTAAATAATCCGGCAATGGAAGCCACTGCTTTAACATGTCTGTAAATACTTCTTGCCGCCAATCGTGCTTGGCGCCGTTCCGGTGCTCATTCAATTTACTATAAAAACAGTAACGCATTAAGTTCAAACGCTCAGGCTCATTCTTCTTTACAAAATACGCCTCCAGCACATCGTATAAAATCAAATAGGCATCCAGCTTATTCGCATCACTCTCACCGGCATAAACACGCTGTTTCATTTGCAATGCAGCCCAGTGAGACTCTAGATACTGGTCAACGTAAGATTCCATTAACATCAGTTTTAATAACGACTTATACGGCGAGTCGATGGCTTTATACAAGTGCCAAAATGATGCGCCCAGAAATTCTTCTGCAGGTACATTTTCAAGGCCACCAAAATCGATAACGTCATGCTGATCAATAAAGCGTTGCGTTACTAAATTATCAACAAACGCTTGATAATTACTTTCCTCTTCCGGCGGCACTAACCACCACACAGGGTAACGCCCTGCCACATAAAGCGCCGTGCGATAAAACTCTTCAAGTAATAGGTGATGCTGTGTACTGCCACTACTTTCTACCGACAATGGCGTGGCTGCACCGTGTTTAAACTGTTCGGCATTCATTAAGAAGAAATGCACCTCCAAACCAAGCGTTTCAGCCCACTTTTCAATGTCGGAGGCCTTTTCCTCTAATAACTTTAATTCTTTCCCTGGCAAGTTTGGCGCGTGACACAACCACAAGTCCATATCACTACCTTTTACATAAGCAATACTGCCCACACTGCCCATCAAGTAAAGTGATTCTATACCGAAAGAACGCTTCGCTCGTTTACTATAAACAAAGCCTTTCCCTAACTTCTTAGCTTTTTCTATAGAGAGCTTACTTGGCGCATAATCCGCTATGCCCGCAGGTGTTTTGCTGGAAACATAACCCGGTAAAACAGGGTGATTAACATGAAATAACAAGGGGAGTAGTTCGAGAAATATTTTCTGGCGAGGGGTTACCGCATCTAACGCTCTTTGCATTTTCAATTTATGCAGGTTTAAAAAGCGCTGTTTAATTAGTCGTATATCTTTCTTGCTGATTTGCCCATCTGGGCCTACAAGGTTAACGCTTTTTAAGTGACGCTCTTGGCTGGGCTGTTTAACTGAATTAACCATGCTTTACATCATCATCGATAAATCAACATCCTGTCGAATATTTTGTAGCATTTTTTTTGTTGTATCACCCTTAGACCACTCCGTTAACCCAACAGAAAATGATAACGGGCGACCATCCCCCTTTGAGAAAAGGGCTAAATGCGGCTCTTCGTTAAACTTATTCAATAAACTCGCCGCTGATTGATAATCCGTTTCAGGCAAAATAACTAAGAATGTATTTTTATCGAGCATACCTATTTGGTCTGCCCAACGAAGCTGATCTTTGAGAAAAAAAGCGATTCGCTGTAAACAACGAACAAATAGATTCGCATCTATTTGATTGGGGAAAACATAGCTGATACGCAGTAAAGACAAGGCATTATCGTAACGACGGCTCCGGCTGATATGTCCTTCCAATATTTGCACAATGACATCATTATTCATCATGCCTGTTACTGGATCTTTCGGGTTCATATCCGACAAATCCCTCTGCAAACGCCGGCATTCATTGCCAATAACAACTAAATCCGAACAATCGTGGAAAAAATAAATATCGTGCTCTGGCGTTTTAATATGCTCTCGCCGCAACCACGTTTCTTTCCCCTTATTACTGGCAACCAAAAAGGGGTTTTCTGTGCCCAATAAAAGCGTTGAAAGGCGATCATTTTTTGAAATAACACTGCCTGCTAAATCACCTTCTTTTAAATCGAGAAGAGATAAAAGGTAAGGGTTAACCCATTGAGTTCGCTGGTCATTTAAAACCAGCGCGCCGAAATCAGCAACTTCAAGCGCTTGTTGGCCCCAACCTCCGGATAATGAATCAAACATCTAACAGTCTGTTGTTTTTATTAACGTTGACCTAAGTATTGCCTATTTTTTGAAAAATGTCGGCTTTTTGTCGACTTATCTTTTCCCAGCCAGAAATGCCTTCGCATTCGCTACCGCTTGCCTAACTTGGTTTGGTGCCGTCCCACCTAAATGATCTCGTGCCGACACAGAACCTTCTAATGTAAGTACGTCAAACACGTCATCAGAAATTTCGGGGGAGAAACTTTGTAGCTCTTCTAACGATAAATCTGACAAGTCACGTGCTGTTTCTGTGCCCAAACGTACCGCTAAACCGACCACTTCGTGTGCATCTCTAAAGGGAATGCCTTTGCCCACTAAATAATCGGCCAAATCTGTTGCTGTAGAAAACCCTTGTTTTGCTGCCTTTAGCATAGAGCTTTTTACAGGTTCTATGTTCGGCACCATATCAGCAAACGCACGTAATGAACCCAGCACAGTATCCACCGTATCAAATAAAGGCTCTTTATCTTCTTGATTGTCTTTGTTATATGCCAAAGGCTGCGACTTCATAAGGGTAAGTAACGACACTAAATTACCATTCACACGCCCCGTTTTCCCGCGAACGAGCTCCGGCACATCGGGGTTTTTCTTTTGCGGCATAATGGATGAACCTGTGCAAAAGGCATCCGGCAAATGAATAAAGTTAAATTGCGCGCTTGTCCACAATACAATTTCTTCTGAGAAACGCGACAAATGCGTCATTAATAGCGCCGATGCTGCACAAAACTCAATGGCAAAATCACGATCGCTCACACCATCTAGTGAATTGGCCGATGGGTGTGAAAAACCTAACAACTCGGCAGTCATTAAACGATCAATAGGGTAGCTTGTGCCCGCAAGCGCTGCTGAACCTAACGGCATAACATTAACGCGTTTAGCGCAATCTGCAAACCGTTCAGAATCACGTTTTAACATTTCAAACCATGCCATTAAGTGATGGCCAAATGTAACTGGTTGCGCCACTTGTAGATGTGTAAAGCCGGGCATAATGGTGTCGGCATTTTGTTCTGCCAAGCCAACCAAGCCTTCTTGTAAACGCAATAATTCAGACTGCACAAGCTCTAACTGATCTCGCAAAAACAAGCGAATGTCTGTCGCCACTTGGTCATTACGCGAACGGCCTGTATGTAGCTTTTTCCCGGCCACTCCAATACGTTCGGTAAGCGCTGCTTCAATGTTCATATGCACATCTTCCAGCGCAATCGACCACTCAAACTCACCGGCCTCTATAGACTTAGTAATATCGGCTAAGCCATCGATAATTTGCTCGCACTCTTGCTGCGTTAAAATACCAACATGAGTGAGCATTTTTGCATGCGCTACCGAGCCTTGAATATCGTATGGTGCGAGTCGTTTGTCGAAATCAACCGATGCGGTAAAGGCTTGAACGAAGGCATCTGTACTCTGTGTGAAGCGGCCGCCCCACAGTTTATTTTGCTTATTTTGTGACATAATTTACGGATATAAAGTGAAATTTCGCCTAGTATATCACTTAAGATTCGCTTAATTTAAAGCGAATAGAAACGAACTAGCCGCCAATATGGATAAGAGTTCTCTAACCGGTCAACAATATTTCTTACCCGACATGTGTCGCGCATCCAATGTGCTGTATCTCACGCTTGTCGCCCAACTATTGGCCATTATCCTCGCATTAAATACCAGTTTTCTATCCGGCGATTTTTGGGCTGCCTTGAGTTTAAATGCTCTATTTATTTTATGGGTCGCTTTTACCTGCGCCGCTATTTTTTGCGCTTTTAAGAAACGCATCAACAACTGGCCCGCTTTGCAAATCAGCCTGTTTATGTTTTTAACCATCAATTTAGCAACCTTGCTAATGACATGGCTTATCTCATCATTATTGCCCCAACTTGAGTTATTTAGCACCCCCGCTGAAGGCAGCATGAGCGTCTATATAAGGAACACCGGCATCAGCATTATTTTCAGTAGCATCTTGCTACGCTTCTTATACATTCAATTTCAATGGCGCAAACAAACACACGCAGAAGCTGAAGCTCGACTAGACGCTCTACAAGCACGCATCCGCCCCCACTTTTTATTCAATAGCCTCAACACCATTGCCAGCCTAACGCGGATAGACCCACCTCTTGCAGAGACACTAACGGAGGACCTAGCTGAGTTATTCAGGGCTAATATGCAAGCATCAAAAAGGCTTGTTCCATTCAAACAAGAATGTACACTTGTTCAACAGTACTTAAATATTGAACAAACTCGGTTAGGCAATAGGCTGACCGTAACTATGGATGTTAGCGACATCCCTGATGACGCGCTCATTCCCCCCTTAAGCATTCAACCCATTATTGAAAACGCGGTCTATCACGGCATTGAGCCTGCCGAGAAAGGTGGCAAATTAGAAATCACGGGGCGGATAGAAAAAAACATTATCACCTTACTCATTAAAAATCCTCTCGACGACACCCGCGCTAGCAACAATAGGCCAGGTAACAACATGGCGATAGAAAACATCCGACTACGCATGGAGAGCTGCTTTCCAGACCAAAGTACACTGCTAATAAGCGCCAGCGATCTTGAATTTCAAACCCAGCTTAAGTTCCCCTACCAAACCAACCTACGATGAAGATTTTAATTGCTGACGATGAAGCACTTGCAAGGCAACGGCTACAGAGCTTACTAAAAGAAATAAGCGGTGACTTCACTATTTTAGCTACCGCAAACAATGGGTTAGAAGCACTTAACCAATGCATTAGCGAAAAACCAGACCTTGCTTTACTTGATATTCGTATGCCGAAAATGGACGGGTTACAGGCTGCGGCGGAAATAATAAAAGCTAACCTAAATATCCCTGTGGTATTTATCACGGCTTACGATGAGCACGCTCTTGCCGCTTTTGATAATAATGCCATTGACTACCTGCTGAAGCCGGTAAAAAAACAGCGTTTAGAAGCAATGCTGGAAAAAGCTAAACATTTCAGGTTTTCACCACAAAGTTCTCTCGAGCAGCTTCCTCTTACATCAACCACCCGTAAATACCTATGTTCACATTCTCACCAAGGCACCAACATTATCGACCTCAACCACATACTTTGTTTTAAGGCCGACAGTAAATACGTTTCTGCAATAACTGCAACACAAACCTTTTTATTAGACGAGCCACTGAAAGCACTAGAAGAAGAGTTTTCTGGCGCATTTTTTCGTGTACACCGAAATGCCCTGGTTAATATCAGCGCTATTAAATTACTCAACAAAAGCTCCGCAGGACAGCACCAAGTCATCCTAGACGGTTTAGAACAACCTGTTGCCGTTAGCCGGCGACATCAGGCAAAATTAGGTAAGTTTTTACGCGAATCCAGTCGTTAGCGTTTTAAATTACACCTCAACTTGTGACAAGGGTATACGTTTATAAAAAAATACAAACACATGAACCTCTATACCCTGTTGCTAACATTGCCATCTCTATTTGCTTGGTTTAGTATTAAGTCGCTTTACTAAAACAATCTAAACGGAGATATAGATCATGAAAAAAGTAATTGGTAGTGTAATTGGCGGCGCAGTTCTTATGGCTGCATCAACAAGCGTTATGGCTGTAGCACCAGGCGGTGCAAACTGCGGTTGGGGCAACTTGTTGTTTAAAGGAGCAAAAGGAATTCCTAGCCATGTTGTTGCAGTAACAACAAATGGAACAACCGGCAACAATACTTTTGGTATCACTAGCGGAACAAATGGCTGTGATGCGAGTGGTCGATTAACTTACGGCGGCCGCGATATGGTTCAAGTATCTTCTATTTTTGATGAATTTTCAGAAGATGTCGCTCGAGGCCATGGTGATGCAATGAATACAGTTGCTGTATTAGTTGGTGTTGAACAGTCTGACCGTTCAACATTTTCAAAAGTTATGCATGAAAACTTTGCACTTATCTTTCCAAATGAAAACGTAACAGCTCAGCAAGCAATGCTGTCTGTTAACGAAATCATGAAGTCTGATAGTCGCTTAGTGAAGTACGCCGTTTAAGTCTTAACAGATTAAACAAATGACTAATGCCCTGCTTTTATCGAAGCAGGGCATTTTTTATGATATGAAATACAAAATATTTTTTTTACTTGCTAGCTTACTTTTTTGCTCCACTTTACATGCGGTTGATCACTACCTTGAGCAACTGCAAGAAAAAGCCACTAAAGAAAACCTGTGGCAACAACAATCTTGGCTCAACCTACTTCACTATCGCGAATCTTCGCAGTTTTGGGAGCCATCATTTAAAAGCTCAATTGATCACGTTCCTTTTTTTCTCTCCGTCGTCGGCCATCAGAGCCCTCAACTTGAGTTACAAGCTACTTTAACCTTTTTATTCGATACAGAAAAAAGCAATAACAAACACGTTCAATGCCAATTTATTGGGCGCTTTAACTGGCTTTCTGAGCAGTTGAATATTGATAAAAAACGCCTGCCCGCGGTTAACTGTAAAGACTACAAGAAATGGCGAGAGCAAGTTCATGCAGAAAAAGTAACACTCGTTTTTCCTGCTTATTACCTCAATAGCCCCTCATCCATGTTTGGTCACACCCTTCTTCGCTTAGACCCTAAAGAAGACGAGAACTGGTCTAATTGGCTCTCTTTTGCTGTGAATTTTGGCGCCAATGTAAACGATTCAGATAATTCTATTATGTACGCTTACAAGGGGTTAATGGGGGGCTACCCTGGGCAATTTGCCGTTGTCCCGTACTATGAAAAAATTCTTGAATACTCTCGCATGGAACGAAGGGATATATGGGAGTACGAGTTAAGCTTAACCCCCAAGGAGGTTAACCGACTCGCCGAACATTTATGGGAATTGAACGGTGTAAATTTTGATTATTATTTCTTTACCGAAAACTGCTCTTTTCGGCTATTAGAACTGTTAGAAGTTGCGCGCCCCGGCATTAATTTAACGGAAGAGTTTAGCCTTACCGCTATTCCTGTTGATACCGTTCGCGCTGTTGAGCGCATTGGTTTAATAAAAAAAGCGCGTTACCGCCCATCGCATGAAGCCGTTTTGCAAAAGATGATCAACGGCTTAAATCCGGCAGAACGCTCTACGCTTCGCCAATTAGCTAGCCAACCTAACAAAACACTACTTTCTAGCCTCTCGCCTGAAAGGCAACAGTTAGTTGTAGAAACCGCCTATAAACTCCTTAGGTTTCGCCAAAACAAACAAGCCAGAGACGAGACTATCGCAAAAAAGAGCTACCAATTACTCGCATTAATGAATCACTATCCCGTCAAAGTACACGAACCTGTCACACCGCCGGTTCAACCTGAAAAAAGCCACGGTTCCAAACAAATTGCTTTTAAAATCGGCGAACGTAACAATAAAAGCTACACCGAACTTGCTTTTAGAATGGCCTTTCATGGCTTAGAAGATAATGAATTGGGGTTTTTACGTGGCGCACAAATCAATATTGCTAGCGGCCGTTTCAGACGAAGTGAAAAAGGCACTATTTTTCTTCAGCAACTTGATATTGTCGATATTTTTTCACTAACCCCCCGAACCGACTTCTTTAAACCTTTGTCTTGGCGTATAAAAAGTGGTGCTGAACGTGTTTACCGAGAAGGCCACGATCGCTTAGTAACTCATATTTCTGGCGGCGTAGGATCTTCTTGGAATATCAGCGAAAACACGACAGCCTACAGTTTATTAACTAGTCGGTTCGAGGGCGGCAGCCATTTTAAACATTATATAGAACCATCACTCGGCGCCATTGGTGGTTTGCTGATGCATCACAAAATAGGCACGGGAAAGCTTGAGTTCTCTAGTGAAAAGTTTTTAGGTGGAATACAAGCCTCTGACTTAGAGTACGAGCAAAACCTTGTGCTTTCTAAGGATCACGCTATAAAACTGAGCCTTAAACGTGAATGGGTGCAAGATAAAGCACTCACTGAATTTGGCGTTAGCTATCAATTATATTTCTAACACTTTGATGAAGAGTCTTTTTATTCTGCTTCTACTGTTATTGCAGGGCTGCTCGTCTATTTTCTTTTTCCCTATGCAAGAGCATGTTTTAACGCCCGATAAAGCCGGTCTTAAATATGCAGATGTTAAACTACAAACTCCCGATAACCATCAATTACACGGCTGGCTACTTCCCGCTCAAGGCGAATTAAAAGGCACAGTCTACTTCCTTCATGGCAACGCAGAAAATATTAGCACTCACCTTCAAAGTGTTTATTGGCTTCCTAAAAAGGGTTACCAAGTTTTTCTTATCGATTACCGTGGCTACGGACTTTCTGAAGGAGATCCAGAGTTACCCGGCGCATTAAGCGATATAAAAACAGGGTTCAATTGGCTCACTGAGCAACCCTCTATACTAGAAAAGCCTATTTTCTTACTAGGCCAAAGCTTAGGCGCAAGTATGGGCGTTCACTTTATTGCCACCACGCCCAATGCCAAAAAGCACCTATCTGCTGCCGTTATAGATGCAGCATTTACAGGTTATAGCGATATTGCTCGCCATGTTGCTAATCGCTCATGGATAACATGGTCACTGCAATACCCCGCCTCATGGCTAATGATTAGCGGCTATGACCCCATTGATCATATCTCGGCTATCTCGCCATTGCCCTTGCTCGTCATACACAGTCGTGATGACAACGTTATTCCCTTTGATCATTCAAAACAGCTTTATTCAAAGGCTCTTGAGCCAAAATTAAAGATAAATACAAGCGGCCCTCATACGGCAACCTTCAACAATCCCAAGAATAGAACCGCGTTACTTCATTTTTTTGAACGCTTTACAACGAAACCGTAATAAGCAGTCAATCCTTGTATAATCACAAACTCCTAAATCGAGCATTAAAGAGAATATGTCGCTGATCCGTATTGCTACCCGACGCAGCCCTCTTGCCCTTTGGCAGGCCGAACATGTTGCCAAATTATTGAAAGCATCACACCCAGGCATTGAAATTGACCTGGTTAAAATGATCACTCAAGGCGATAAAATTCTTGATACGCCTTTGGCTAAAATAGGCGGCAAAGGTTTGTTTGTAAAAGAACTTGAACAAGGCATGATGAATGGTGATGCGGATATCGCCGTTCATTCAATGAAAGATGTTCCCGCGAAACTGCCTGAGGGCTTAGAAATAGGCGCAATTCTTCATAGAGAAGACCCGCGTGACGCCTTTGTCTCAAATCAATATTCAACTATTGACGCATTACCTCAAGGCGCTGTTGTCGGCACATCCAGCCTTAGGCGCCAATGCCAATTATTAGAAATGCGCCCCGATTTAAACATTAAATCGCTACGTGGCAACGTCAACACGCGCTTACAAAAATTAGATGATGGCGATTACGATGCCATCATTCTTGCAGCCGCCGGCCTTATTCGCTTAGGGTTTGAAGCCCGTATTAAAACAGCTATACCGGTTAACACCATGTTAAGCGCAATTGGCCAAGGCGCTATTGGCATCGAATGTCGGGAGGGCGATGAGGCGACAAAAGCACTCATCGAATGCCTACACGATGAAAAAACAGCTACGCGTATTTGCGCCGAACGCGCCATGAATTTAACACTGGAGGGTGGTTGCCAAGCCCCCATCGCTGGTCACGCTAAAATTAACGGCGGCAGACTTCGTTTGCACGGCTTAGTGGCAGAACCTGATGGCTCTCTTATGGTATCCGAGCAGCTAGAAGGCCCAATTGAAGACGCAGAGCAAATTGGCATTACCGTTGCCAACCGATTATTGGCAGCCGGCGCCAAAGATATTTTAGATAAGCTCTATGCAAATGCCGACTAAAAAGCCGATGGTTTTAGTCACAAGACCAGCGCATCAGTCCGATAAATTATGCCGGCTGTTAACCAACAATGGCTTTAGCCCTCTTCGTTTTCCCACGATTGAAATTCAAGAGTTAGCTAACTCGGCAGCGGTCTCGATTCAATTACAGTCAGCAGAAGATTACGACTTCCTTATATTTATTAGCGCCAACGCCGTTGTGGAGGCCAATAAATTAGTCACTGCATGGCCTACCAACAAGACCATCATCGCTATTGGTCCTGAAACAGCACGGTCACTGAAGAAAATTGGACTTTCACCTACCATTACAGCAAAAAGGCCGTTTAATTCAGAGCAGCTATTAGCTCAAATTTCAGCAAATGCGAATCAAAATAAAGGCCTCATCATTAAGGGTGAAGGCGGCAGGACATTGCTCGCTGACACTCTACGCAAACGCGGCTTAATAATCGACACTGCCAATGTATACAAACGTGGCCAACCCGTACTCAACAATAGGGTAACCACAGCACCTGAATTTATCACTATTACCAGTCAACTTGCGCTGAAAAACTTGTTCTTATTACTTCCCCAGCAAGCCGATGCTTTAAAAGAGCATTCAACTTTCATTCTATTCAGTAAACGCATTGCAGACTACGCTAAAGAACTAGGCTGCCAGCATACAATTTGTAGTGAAGAAGCCAGCGACTCTAGTTTAGTTTTCGCTATGATTAATGATAAAAATCATAGCGGTTCGTAGAACTTCGACGCTATACTAGAAACAAATCAACGTTCTTTTAATATAGAAGTACGTTTTGCTGAGACGGGGAAGCACTGTAACCGTAAAAACCTTCATTATAAAAACCAATGAAGTCCGCACGGTTCCAATAACTCGTTTATAAACTTACGGAAATACGTCATGAGCAACAAACCAAAAAAGACAGAGTCAACCAAGGAAGAAACCAGCCCCAAAAAAGCCGTTTCCTCACCTAAAAAAGCGACAAACAGCCGGCCTAAACAAAAGTCAGGGTCTGGCGTTGCTTGGCTTGCCATTATCTTAGTTCTTGCTGCTGCAGGCGCAGGTTACTTTGGTTTCATGCAGCTAAAGCAACAAATTAATCAACTTTCAACAAGCTCCGGCTCTGCGAAACAAAATACAACAGAGCTATCTAGCAAGCTTCAAGCAACCACTAGCGACATTAACGCAAGCGTTTCGACTTTATCTACTCAGTTGGAAGCACTCAAAGAATCATCTAGCGATAAACTTAACTTGCTTCAAAAACAAGTCGGCAAAAATAGACGCCAATGGCTTATTGCGGAAGCCGAATACTTAAGTAGCGTTGCTAATACTCGCTTACAGCTTGCCGGTGACATTGATACTGCCATCGTTGCATTACAAGCAGCCGACCAACGATTAAAAGAAAATGGTGACCCTCTAACATTCCCTATTCGCAAACAGCTAGCAAAAGAGATCAACATTCTAAAAAGTACCGAGCAGGCTGACACGGTGGGTATTTCATCACAGCTCATCGCACTTGAAGACGCTGTCGCAAAAATGGATATTTCTGAACCTCATGCTGGAACAGTACAAGCACCAGAAATAGGTAAAGGCAACCTTTCACCTATTCCAGAAAATATACAAGATACCCTCAATGATGCGTGGGCGAATTTTAGCAAATTAGTTGTTGTACGCAGAAGCGACGAACCGATGGCCGCACTGATGACGCCTGAACGTGTTGAGCTAATTAGAAAAAACCTATCTTTAAAGCTTGAGGCGGCTCGACTGGCTCTTATCAACCAGAATGAGGCTCTTTATAAAGCGAGCATATCTATCTCTATGAAGTGGCTCGGCGATTACTTTAACCCCGAAAACCCAGCCGTTAAAACCGCAATAGAACAGTTATCAACGCTTAAAAACACACCAATAAAGACTCAGCTCCCGTCCATTTCGTTATCGCTAAAAATGCTACGTGACTTACCCTTATTGAACGTTTCTGAGCCCGCACAACCTCCCATTAAGAAAGCAATTAAGGCTGTCAAAAAAGAAATTAAAAAAGCGCCCTCTTCTAAAAAAATAACGTCTGTAGGAGAAAATAAACCCGTTAAATCAGATACGCCGGACGCTCCTGCTATCAAAGAAGCCGTTAAAACAGAGCTCTAGGAACTATTATGAAATTCATATTCCTTGCCATATGTGCACTCGTTATTGCCAGCGGCCTCGCTTATCAAGTTCACCTAGAGCCTGGTTATGCTCTACTCACATACGGCGATCTATCTATCGAAACATCGCTTGCCGTTCTCTTGTTTATCACGCTGATCATTTTTGTTGTTCTGTATGTTTCTCTAAGAGCTCTGTTAACGATTAAACGCACACCAAAGAACATAGCCAAATGGAACACTACGCGTAAACAGAACAGATCAAGAAAGGAACTCAACAAAGGCCTTATTGATTCCGCCGAAGGAAACTGGCAACGTTCCGAGAAATTACTTATAAAACACGCTCAGCAAAGCGACACGCCTTTACTAAACTACCTAAGCGCCGCTCATGCCGCACAATCTCAACAAGCCTACGATCGTCGTGACGAATACCTCTTTAAGGCCGGTGAAGCGCTACCTGATCAAGCACACGCCATTCACTTAACCCGTGCAAAACTGCAGTTATCTGCAGGACAAACAGAGCAAGCGCTGGCCACGCTACAACAACTCAGAACCGCAACGCCAAGCCACCCTATTGTGCTCACCTTATTGATGAAAGCACTCTATCAATCAAATGATTATGAAGCCATGTACAACCTGCTACCAGCCATTAAAAATAACCGAAAAATCCCGCAGGAAGAATGGCTTCACATAGAACAAAAGGTACTGCTAGACTTATTCCAAGGCACGTCTACATCCAGCCAACACGACCTTAAAGTTATTTGGAAATCTCTCGATAAAAATCAACGTTTAAATGCGGATTACCTCGCAGCCTATGCGGCTCAACTGGTTAGCAGTGGAAAAGTTCATATTGCAGAAGACTTGCTAATTAAAGCGCTCAACACTCAAATTAACACCGTTTTATTATCACTCTATAGCCAACTCAATATTTCTATTGATAAGAAAACAAAGCAATTGAATAAGTGGTTGCGCAAACACGCCACGAGTCCCGAGTTGCTTAATACAATAGCTGAAGTTTATATGAAGCAGGAACAGTGGAGCAAAGCCAAAACATACCTTGACGATAGTATTTCTATCGCTCCAAGTAGTTTTGCTTACCTTTTATTAGGAAAAGTTCACGAACAGCTAGGTGAATCTACTGATGCGGCTAATTCAAGCTATAAAGCAGGCCTAGAGCTTACATTTAACACAACGGAAATAAGTCAGCGGTAACTATTAATCAAGCCCAAGCTCTGCCCACATAGCATCTATTTTTTGCTTAACCGATGCATCCATAACAATAGGTTCTCCCCATTCTCGCGTTGTTTCGCCGTGCCATTTGTTTGTCGCATCGAGCCCCATTTTAGAGCCTAGCCCTGAAACAGGCGACGCAAAATCCAAATAATCAATAGGGGTGTTATCTATTAGCGTAGTGTCCCGGCTAGGGTCCACTCGCGTTGTAATAGCCCAAATAACAGATTCCCAGTCTCTTACATCCACATCATCATCCGTCACAATAATAAATTTTGTGTACATGAATTGACGTAAAAATGACCAAATGCCGAACATAATGCGCTTTGCATGCCCAGGATATTGTTTTTTAATGCTCACAATAGCCATACGATAAGAGCAACCTTCCGGTGGCAAATAAAAGTCCACAATTTCTGTGAATTGTTTTTTAAGAATAGGAACAAAAACTTCGTTCAGTGAAACACCTAATATCGCTGGTTCATCAGGTGGCTTACCCGTATACGTTGAATGATAAATTGGATTTTTTCGGTGCGTAATACGTTCAATGGTGAATACAGGGAAGCTTTCAACTTCGTTGTAATAACCGGTATGATCACCAAAAGGCCCTTCATCCGCCATTTCACCAGGGTATAAATAACCTTCTAATACAATTTCTGCACTCGCTGGCACCTGTAGATCATGCGTTAAACATTTCGACACTTCTGTTTTTGAGCCTCGTAATAAACCAGCAAATGCATATTCTGACAATGGATCTGGGACAGGGGTTACTGCCGCCAATATCGTCGCTGGGTCTGCACCTAATGCCACAGCAATTGGAAACGGCTCGCCAGGGTGCCCATCTTGCCACGCTTTGAAATCTAACGCGCCGCCTCGATGCGCTAACCAGCGCATAATCACCTTATTTCGACCAATTACCTGTTGGCGATAAATGCCCAAATTTTGTCTTTTTGCGTGTGGGCCTTTAGTAATAACCAAGGGCCACGTAATCAATGGCCCCGCATCATCTGGCCAACACGTTTGAATAGGGAAAGCAGCAAGATCCACAGCATCACCCTCGATCACCACCTGCTGGCAGTTCGGGTTTTTAACCACTTTCGGCGCCATATTTAAAACTTGCTTATATACAGGCAACTTCTCCCAGGCATCCTTCATTCCTTCCGGCGGTTCTGGCTCTTTTAGAGCTGCTAATACCTCCCCCACCTTTGCTAAAGCATCAACACTGTCTTGCCCCATTCCTAAGGCGACTCGCTTTGGTGTTCCAAATAAATTGGCTAGTACAGGCGTTGAGTACCCCTTAGGGTTTTCAAACAATAACGCAGGGCCTTTTTGACGAAGCACGCGATCACAAATCTCTGTCATTTCAAGATACGGGTCTACTTCTGCAGAAATTCTTTTTAACTCGCCTAACTCTTCCAGTTTTGAGATAAAATCACGTAGGTCGTTATATTTCATTAATTATTTTGAATGGTTAATTAAATGGTAGGTATAAAAACGGCGTTGAAATAAAAACCTTTTTCTACTTCAACGAAGCTAGTAGTTCATAACAATAAAATAACATTTATACAAAAACTTAGATATGGAATACAACATTACTCTCGATGTGAAAGGCCTTAACTGCCCTCTCCCATTACTCAGATTAAAGCAGCTTCTACAAAACTCCAATTCTGGAGACATCATACAGATGATGGCAACAGACCCAGCGGCACATTTAGATGTGGGTGTATTTATTGATAAGTCCAATCATGAGATGCTATTGCATGAGCGAAAAGATGAGGTTCAGTATTTTTATATCAAAATATCCAATTAGCCCTCACTTTTCTCATTCAATAAAAAAGGCGTTCATTTGAACGCCTTTTTTAAATATTTCTGCTGAATTAAAGCTTATTCACCTGTTTCATAATCCAACTGTGGCTCAAGGAATTTCTCATAGCCTTTCAACATAAACTCCCAATATAAAAGGGGCAGACCAATTGTTTTGGTGTGCCACATCATGCTGGATTCTTCATTCGGCTTAGCCACCCATGGAAGCGTTGGCGTTACTTTCCCGCCATAGATAAACTCTGCCATCATCACTTTTCCACGTGCAGTTGTTAATGGGCAAGAACCATAACCATTGTAACCTTCAGACATCGGTTTCCCGTCCATCAAGTTTTTAATATTTTGAACAATCTCTGGCGCTTGTTTACGCACAGCAGCAGCAGTTTTTGAATTAGGCGTAGAACATGCATCACCCAAACCAAATACGTTAGAGTACTTCACATGCTGCATAGAGTTTTGGTGAACATCAACATAACCTGCATCATTCGACACAGCAGAGCCATGTAAAAACGCTGGTGTTTTTTGATGTGGCGTCACATGAATCATAGTGAAATCAAGTTCTTTAATTTCACCTTTGTTGTCACCATCAACCACTTCAAACGTTGCCTTTTTAGCTTCGCCGTCAATTTTAATTAATTTGTGTAATAAATCTTTATGAATGCCGTAACCCTCAATAACACCATTTAGCGCTTTAGCAAAATAAGGGACACCAAACATACCCGGCCCAGGGTTTGTAAAGTGAACGTCACTGTTATCTAAAATATCTTTACCACGCCAGTAATCAGCGGCTAAGTAAGCAATTTTTTGTGGTGCACCGGGGCATTTGAATGGTAACGGGGCCTGTGTAAAGAAGGCCGTATCGCCCGCTTTAAATGCTTGTACACATTCCCATGTGTATTGAACATAGTCAGGTGAATAGTTTGTACAAACGCCATTCTTACCTATTGTTTCCTTAAGACCTGGAATACCATCCCAATCCAATACTAAGCCTGGGCAAACAACTAAATAGTCATATGTGATTTTTTCGTCATTATCTAAGTCAACAACGTTATTTTCTGGGTCAATACTCGTTGCCGCTTGTTTAATCCAGCTAACACCATTAGGAATTAAACTTTGTGTTGAACGACGCGTTTTTTCAAAGTCGTAACAACCGCCACCCACCAATGTGAATGCTGGTTGGTAGTAATGATTTTCTGCAGGGTCAACAATCGCAATATCGAACTGTTTGCCGTCTGAATGGCGCTGTAAACTAGCCGCAACTGTGATGCCGGCTGCACCTGCGCCAATGATTAAAATTTGATGATGTTTTTCTGACACGATTAAAGCTCCTCTTGTGCTGATTTATAAGTATTATTTTTAAGATTCATAACTATACGACGGCAAGCATTAAAAAAGAACAGCTAAGCACCTGCTTATTCAATCCTTTTTTTTAAATACACACCTTCATATATTTTATGGTTATATGGATATTCTTGGCGCTTCTCTAAATTCTAAATCCACCATGTCTCTTCAACTGGCGTTTATCTTGAATACGTATTCCCATAATTACTCCAACTGCAGCAGCAATAACAAGCATCAGCGGTATAATAAACCACGATATCCCAGGTGAGGCACCTCCCTCTACAAACATCTCTTGTTTCCCAAGTTTCTTGCGCAAACCAGCTTCCACTAATTCCTGTTGGACTTGTTCTTTTTGTAATTGTGAGACTTCGTTTTTTACCTCCACGAGCCTAGCTTTTAAAACTCTTACTGATTCACTCAGTTCATCGGAATTAACAACCGCCTCCACCACCTGTGAAGGAGCTTTTCCAAACCCTTCTAACTTTTTTTCAGCAATATCCAGTTTGCCTTGTAACTGCCTATATTTACTCTGCAACGCCAATAGTCTAACTTTAGCTGGCTTATCTTCCGATAAAAACCGCTTTTCAACCCAGCCTACTTTTCCATCGACAAGCTCCACTTTTACAAAACCATCTTGCTCGCCGATTAACTCAACAGGTGTGCCACTTGGGAGTAATTGAACCGGTTGCTCAGCACTCGATGGCTTGGCATACATACCCGCTAACAATTTATCTGTAATATGCGCCGAATAACCCACTATTGGCCACAACAATAACAAAAAGACAAACCGTTTCAGCATTTTAAGCTGCTATTCCCGAGTGTCTCAGTAACGCATCAATGTTTGGCTCACGACCTCTAAAGGCCGTAAATAAAGCAAGCGCATCATCACTACCGCCTTTTTCTAAAATGTTATTCAAGAACGAACGCCCCGTTTCCTCATCAAACACGCCCTTTTCCTCAAACAATGAAAACGCGTCACTCGATAACACCTCCGCCCATTTGTAACTATAATAACCTGCGGCATAACCACCCGCAAAAATATGAGAAAAACTATTAGGGAAACGATTAAACGCAGGCGTGTTAACAACGCTCACATCGTTTCTTACTTCTTCTAAAATGTCATAAATTTGCGTGGCTTTTGCTGCGTCATATTCCAAATGCACTCGAAAATCAAATATTGAAAATTCAATTTGGCGAACCATTTGCATCGCTGATTGAAAATTCTTTGCTGCCAACATTTTTTCAAACATTTCAGCTGGTAGCTGTTCGCCGGTTTGATAATGCCCCGAAATTAGTGCCATTACTTCCGGTTGCCAGCACCAGTTTTCCATAAATTGGCTCGGCAGTTCAACGGCATCCCATTCCACACCATGAATGCCTGAAACACTTAAATAATCAACCTTCGTTAACATGTGGTGCAAGCCATGGCCAAATTCATGGAACAATGTTTCCACTTCACCATGCGTTAATAGTGATGGGTCGTCACCTATTGGCGGCGTAAAGTTACATGTTAGGTAGGCGACTGGCGACTGAACACCTTCGACCTTTTTAAATCGGGTCACGCATTCATCCATCCATGCACCGCCTCTTTTGTGCGGGCGCGCATACAAATCAATATAAAAACGGCCTCGTTGCATACCCTCTTTGTCTGTAATAACAAAAAACTGCACGTCTTTATGCCACTTATCTACATCGGTAGATTCAACAATTTTAATTCCATAGAGCTTTTCTACGACTGTAAACATCCCTGTTAACACGCGGTTAGCTGGGAAGTAAGGCTTAACTTCTTCTTGTGAAAACTGATAACGCGCTTCACGTAATTTTTCAGAAAAGTACGCCACGTCCCACGATTCAATATCACCCACATGACCTTGTTCTTTAGCAAACTTAACCAACGCTGCAAAGTCTTCCTTTGCCATAGATAACGACCTTTCCGCCAACTGGTTTAAAAAGTCCAATACGTCTACAGGCTGTTTCGCCATTTTGGTTGCTAACGATAGATCTGCATAACTTTCAAAACCTAACAGTTGCGCTTTCTCATGACGCAAACCAACAATTTTAGACATTGTTTCTGTGTTGTCCCAGTCGCTGCTACCATCACTTTGCTCAGAGGCTCGGGTAACAAATGCTCGATGAAGCTCATAACGCAAATCGCGATTCCCCGCATACGTCATGACCGCCATATAACAAGGAAATTCCAACGTTAGCAGCCAACCTTCTTTATTTTTTTGCTCTGCTGTCTGCTTTAGCAAATCCATGGTCGATTCTGGCAAGCCTTTTAGCTCACTTTCATCCGTAACTGACTTGCTCCACGCATTCGTGGCATCCATTATATTTTCTTCAAACTGGTTGGTTAACGTCGATAATTGCTGCGATATTTCCATATAGCGCTGCTTCTTGTCTTCTGCTAATGCAACGCCAGAAAGCTCAAAATCACGCAGAGAGTTATCTATAATTTTTTTCTGCGCTGTATCGAGTTTTTTATACTCATCGCCTTCTTTAATAGATAAGTAGGCCAAATAGAGCACCTTATTTTGGCCAATCTCAGTTGAATATTCACTGAGCTTGGGCAAGCAATTCGAATATGCTTCACGCCACTCATCATTATTCATTACTGAATTAAGGTGACCAATGGGCGACCAAACGCGGCTCAAGTAATCGTCGATTAGCTCCATTGGATACACCAGGTTATTCCAACTGTATGATGCTCCCTTTTCTAGCAAACTGGCTATTTTTTTCTTATTAGCAACAAGAATCTCATCAATGGCTGGCTCAATATCTGCAGCCTTCAACATACTAAAATTCGGCAACTCGAAGTCTTCTAACAAAGGGTTTTTCATGCTCTAGCGTTCCGTAAAAGAACGCCATCTTCGCATGCTTTTTACACGCTTCCAAGTATCAAGACCACTAAGCCATAAGAATTAAGTAACCCACGCCCATTAGGGATTAATTAACTGTTGTTGCGCCGCCAACCAATTTTCTAACGCTTTTTGCTTAACAATACCTAAATGACGAACTTCTCTATTATCTTGATCAAAGAAGTGCGTTACCGGTAACTCTCCGCGCCAGCGTTTATGAACATCAGCATAAATACGTTCGGGGAATTGCTCTGCAAAGACCCATGTTTTCTGAAGCGACAAACCTGTCCGCTCAAGCATTCCTTTAACTTCAGATTCATCTAAGAATGGATCCGTTGCGACAACAACAAGCGGTACGTCTGGGTATTTCCCCTGTAGCTTTGCAAACATCGCTAGCTCTTTCATACAATAACTGCAACTCTCTGACCAAAATATCAACACAAACGGCTGATTGCTGTATTCCTGTTTAAGTTCTGCAAATGAGCCTTTTACAAACGGCCGAATTTCAATAGTGTTTGCTTTTGAAACAACGCTTATAAACAAAAATACCGCCAATAGAATTAGTTTAAATGGGCCCATTTTCATAGGCCTTTCGTCATCAACCGTTGATTTAAACCATCACTTTCTGTCCAAGCTGCAAAAAAACCATTCTTTGTTTTCACTATCCGTGGGTGGCTCGCTCTTGCTCCCTTCGTTGACAACAATTTAGCAACCGACCAATGCTCGCCACCATCTTTAGACTCCGCATAGAAATTGCCCAAACCGACCTCGCCCATCATGTCCCAAACCGCGATAACACGACCATCTTCATGCGCGGCAATGTCTGAATGTATTGCTGATTCATCACCTAATGTCTTTATATCAGACCAACTTTTACCGCTGTCATTAGAATATAAATAGTGAACACCAAGATGTTTCGGATGAGCCGTTCCAACAGTCGCGTGTAGACGCTTCACACCCAATACTGTTTGAAAATCGAGCCCACCACCAATATGTGGGCAACCATCGAACATCCAGTTAAACGAACCTACATGGTTTAAATATTGCCATTGCTGCTGTTCATTCACCACCCCAATAGATAAATCAGAAGGATTTTTGTCCCTGTACAGTACGTACGCACTCGACCCATCCGTAACAACTTTGTTCCAACAACACGAGCAAGAATGACCATCCAGTGTTAAGTTTTTATCCCAACTTAAACCGCCATCACTCGACCGAGAATAACGCACACCTTGCTGCTTTTTAAAGCCCTCCGCTTTTCGGCTATCCAGCCAAACCGCATGCACAAATTTGTCATCTACAGCCATATCAATAAAACCGTGAGAACCTCCATTCCAGTCGGGCGGCGCTGAAGCAGGCAGCCAGCTCTGGCCACCATCAACCGATCTCGCGGCAAGCATAGGGCCAGAATTAAAACGCGTTTTAGGGTCAAATTTGGTCCAAGTAACAACAACGATCTCTCCTTGAGCAACAATCTGCGCATCATTACCTCGAGTAGCTCGAACCGGGAGACTATCTTTTTTTAAGACCTGACTATCAACAGACCAACTCGCTCCGCCATCATCTGAGTAACGATACCAAAGCGATTTTTTATCCGCTTTTTGTCGACCAGCCAAAAGGTGAATTCGCCCTTTGTTAACCACCATATCCAAACTGAAAACACCTTCTATTTGGGGTCTCTTCATTTTCTTATGCGGCTTACCGCCAGATGTTTTATGAACGCTTTTAACCGGCTTATGCCCCGGCTGTTCAGCCAAGGTAGTTACCGAAAAAGACATCGTTAATAGAAAGGTAACCGCTACTATTATTTTTCTCATTTTTACGCTCGCGCTAAATAATCATTAAATACAGAAAAAGCCCGCCTACTCATTAGGCGAGCTTTCTTGTTACTGAATCCCTTAACTAACTTATATATCTAAGCTGATGCTTGTGAAATAAGTTCTTTGTGGGTAAGGGTGGTAGTCGTAGTAATCTTCGTTTAACACGTTGTCGATACCCGCTGAAAACTTCAACATCATGTCATTCTTTAACGGAATTTTGTATTGCGCCTTAAGATTAACTAATAAGTACTCATCCGACGCGCCATAAACGCCTGTCACATTATCGCTATTGTCTTCATTAGTAAACTGTGGCCCACGATAGTTGATGCTTAGGTTAGCATCCAGTTTTGGCGTTACATGGTACGTTGCATCCGCATTAACCTTCCAACGAGATGTACGAACCCAACGCTTACCCACTAGCTCAGGGCGGTTATCATTCTCTTTAATGATTTTATCCAACCATGTTGCGTTAAAGCCTAGGTCTAACGGTAAATCTAAAACACTTGCTTGCTTATATGAAAACTGCGTTCCATATGTGCGTGTTTTACCAATACTTAGCAATGTTTTTACATCAATGCCGCCAATAGTTTGCTCAGTGTTCATAATTTCATCACGAATCTCGTTATAGAAAAAGCTTAGACCCAACTCACCGTTCAAAATACCGTATGTGAACGTTAAATCATGGAAGTTACCGTTCTCAGGTCCTAGGTCTGGGTCCGGAATGCTTTCACTTAGCCCTGTTGAAGAACTTTCATAAAGCTCCTGTACAAGTGCAAAGCGATACGCTCTAGAGAATGAGTAGCGCGCACTGTAAAGACCTGGCTCCCAAGCTAAAGAAAATTTCGGTGAAAAACGCGTTTGCTCACGGTCATCAAATTGGCGATTATATGCTCCAAATCCCCCTTTAATATCATGTCCGCCTTCTGCTTTCCAATTATCTAAGCGTCCACCAATTAACACACTCCAGTCAGGCATAAATAAATAATCAACCTGGGCAAAAACACTGTGCATAACTGTTTTACCGCCAGAATCCTGCTTTAATGAAGTCTCTTCTTCGCTTCCAATATCACTAGACTTATAAGTAATTGTATTTAGCGACGCTTGGTTAAATTGATACCCACCCATAAAACTTAAGTTTTTATTACCAAAAAGATTTTGTGTCGCCAACTTTAAATCATAAGTTGCCCACCACACCTTCTTATCTGTAATTTCACCTGAGTTATCATCATTAATATCCAATGAGCTATAAGTTGGTTTAATGCTCTTATCTTTATAACCATCAAAGTAGCTAGCTGACGTATCAATACTCCAGTTATCATTCAGCTGCCCCGACAAATTCAGCCCGTAAGATAACGTTTCACGCTCACTTTCACTCGGGGCATAGCGACTGGATCCATAACTTCTTTTTGTTGGCTGGAACTCAGACCCATCTTGACTGGCATAAGTTGTACCATCACCCCAATAAGGCGAACCATCTGCTTGTTTCAAATAATTACGCTCGTCAAGGTCGCCTTTGCCAGTGTCACGCTGAAATTCTTCATAAGCAATATTAAAGACCGCTCTTAAATCTTTATTTAAGTCATAACCAACTTTAAATGAATACAAATCACTAGTCGTTTCTTCAATGCCTGAATCCCCAGTAACAATACGCGGCGTGCCAGAAGTATCTACTGTATGAACCCCACCAGTTACTGCCGTTACAGGGTCGCCTGACGTACCAATTGGATTAAACTTTTGAGAATCCCACTGCTGCGGCTGCCCTTCATTTTCTAGATGGTTATAAAAACCATAAAACGTGAAGTCACCATAACGATCCCCTGCTGAAATAAACTCTTTATTTCCCCAAAGATTTTCTGATCTTCCAAGGCGATCTGAACTCTGCATCATGGCCATCGCTTCCATATGCATTTCAAAGTCATCCGGCAAGCGTGTTTTAACATCAATAACACTGCCAAAAGAACTACCTGAGTGCTCAGCTGAGAAAGGGCCGTATGAAATATTGACCGATTCAACAGAGTCAGGCGAAATAAGGCCCCAACGAGGTGCCCCGTTCCATTTTGTTTGCGTTAAATTACTCAGCGGAATACCATCTTGAATAAGCATACTATGCGCTGTTTGCATATTAGTAGAGCCACGCGTAGAAACAATACCATTGGTATCACCAATAAAGCGCCGTCTTACTTGAATACCGGGAGCACCTCTAACAATATCATCGGCCGTTGGCGCATTAATTTTTGCAATGTCTTCTCTATCAAGGCTAAATTGTGGTGTTGCAACGGTTGTCTTAGGGAAAAGCTTATGTGATGTCGTAATAACCATCTCATCCCCTTTATAAGTATCCACTGGCTCCTCTGCCATGGCTGGTAAAGCAGTAGCAGCTCCCGCTAAAAATAAAATTTGTTTCAAATTCACCCTATTAATCCCTCTTAATAATTATGCAAAAAAGCAATGATTTGTTGCGAAAAGGGGACTATAGCAAAACAAACAGAGGTTAAGAATGTGGCAAATTGTCGCAGCTATAAGGGAGTAATAGGCGCTATGATATTCGGCTGAAACTTATAGATAACGGCATTGAAACATAATAACTATTAAATTTTGCGCCCAAAATCCCCGCTAGAGATGTAAGGAAAAAGCTGTAAAAGTCTTCTGATTTTGAAGAAACGTCATCCTCACCAGCCTAATTATCTGTGTTAACGAGGTGCTTTTTTTATAAAAACCAAGTGTTAAATAACCAAAGAGCAACCACTCCTGTAGTAAAAAATAAAAACAACGATCCATACGATTTATACTGAAAACTCTTAGTTAATTCAGCCTCATCTTTAGTCGAAATCAAAAAGGGCTTCCGGCTACCCGTTGGTTTCTCAATCATATTTTCTATGTGCTTATCACCCTGTTCCATAGCAACCTGACTCAGCTGCTCCTTGGCGATTAACACGGCCTTCTCCCACTCAGACGAATCTATATTGCCATCCTTATTTTCATCAAACCGATTTAATAAAACCTGAGGGTTATTTTTCCACGCACTTAATATCGCTGCTAAAGATTCGTTCTCAGGCGGCAAAGCCGTCTCTCTAAACGACTTAAAGTCGCCCAAAACGTACAGCAAATCATCTTCATGGATACGCTTTTCGCTATAGCGGTAACGCTTACCAATAGCGAACGCACTTGAAGAAAATCCTCGTGGCCCTGCGCTAGGAAATGCTGTACTTCCATACCATGTGTCGGATACCGAATACACAACCTCTGCATCATCGGGATCTACAATTGCTTTACCTGTTCTGCCGTGTAAGACAAAAATACCATCACTGACACCAGATTCATAAATATGCCAACTAGTCCGGCTACGCCCGCGAACATAATGCGACTGCTTTTCCTCAACTTTGTATTGATACCAAACACAAGGAAGCTTTGTCAGCGGTGCAATAATTGGTTCACCGGGTAACATTTTCGCAATACCTTCGAACTCATTATACCCCTGCGCAGCTGAACGTATTAAGGACGTGGGCATGTCCTGCATAATCCGATAACGCCACAAAAAACGAAAGTAAAAGTACAAACTTGCTATTGAAGCAAGACAAGCACCGACAAAATACAGCCAAAACTCGTCCTCTGGCAGGTTCTGTACGGCATACACCAATTCATTCATTATTCAAATAAGCTTTTAACACTCACATCGGCAATTTCGGACTCTTCAAATTCCAACAAATCAAACCCTTTAAAGTTGAAAAACTTGGCGATAAGAACATCGGGGAATTGCTCTATACGGACATTGTTTAGGTTAACGCTTTCATTATAAAACTCGCGCCTATCAACGATATGATTTTCAAGCTGACTAATGCGTTTTTGCAATTCCTTAAACGAGTCATTCGCTTTTAGGTCGGGGTATGCTTCTGCCACAGCAAATAAGTTCATTAGTCCTTGGCGCATTTTCGTTTCTGCTTGGCCTACACCTGCAATATCGCCTTTACCTAACGCGCTAGAAACACCTGAACGCGCCAACATAACTTTTTCAAGCGTTTCTTGCTCGTGCTTCATATATTGTTTACACGTCTCAACCAGCTTAGGCAGTTCATCATGGCGTTGTTTCAGCAACACATCAATGTTCGACCATGCTTTCGACACGCTATGCTTCAAACTAACAAGACTGTTATAAAGCGCTACGCCATAGCCCGCTAAAACAACTATCACTGCCAACGTGATAAATCCTGATACACTCATGCTTTTCTCCCTTTAAACAAATACTCGCTAGAGTATAGAACAGGAACTCTTTCATGCACGTTAAATCTTTTGGTTCTAAGATGCCGGTCACTCATCAATCCACATTTGTACACGAAATGGCCGTCGTTATTGGCGATGTAGAACTAGGCGAAGACGTTTCAATTTGGCCATTCGCTGCTGTCCGCGGCGATATACACAGCATTAAAATTGGCGCACGGTCTAATGTACAAGACGGTAGCGTTTTACACGTTACCCACGCCAGTGACTTCAACCCCGGCGGTTACCCGCTAACTATTGGCACGGATGTCACTGTTGGCCACAATGTCACGTTGCACGGCTGCACTATTGGCAACCATTGCTTAATTGGCATGGGGGCAATTGTTATGGACGGAGTTGTTATAAATGATGGCGTGATGGTGGGTGCTGGAAGCCTTGTCCCACCCGGGAAAATTCTGGAAAGCGGTTACCTGTATGTCGGCTCACCGGTTAAAAAAGCACGGCTTATTAACGATAAAGAAGCAAAATTTTTAAGCTATTCACCTAAAAATTATGTTCGTTTAAAAAATCAATATCTAGCAGAAAACAACTAGCCTCGTAAACCTGCTCTTATAAGAGATGTATCAGGCATAACACCACGCCATAGTTTAAATGCATGCGCCGCTTGTTCCACCAACATCCCCAAACCATCTGTTGATAATGCTGCGCCTTGTTCCTCGCCCCAGCGTACAAACGCCGTTGGCTCTTGACTATAAGCCAAGTCATAACAAACCCCTTTTTCTGCCAATAAGCCCTTAGCTAAAGGGGGTAACTCGCCGGTTAAACTAGCCGATGTAGCATTAATGATCACGTCAAACTGCTGCCCCGCCAAATCTTCATAACTTGATGAGTGAATATAGCCGATAGGTGCGAATAACTCTTTCATCACCTGCGCCTTTGAAACGGTTCTATTAGCCAGCCAGAGTATTGATGGGTTAGCTTCGAGCAATGGTCCTAAAATGCCGCGTGCCGCGCCGCCTGCGCCTAACACTAATAACCGTTTGCCTTCCAAGCTCAAGCCAAGGTTATCGCATAGGTCACTTAATAAGCCGACACCGTCCGTGTTATCCCCCAACAAAGATCCATCATTCATCTTTTTAATGGTGTTAACCGCCCCACTAAATTGAGCACGCTCGGTCAGTTGATCCACTATTTCAAACGCCAGTTCTTTTAAAGGAACCGTACAATTCAAGCCCTTACCATTAGTTTGGAAAAAATCAGCAATGGCCTCATCAAAAGCCTCTGGCCGAACTTCAACCGCCTGATAATTCAATAACTGCTCTGTTTTCTCAGCAAACTGCTGGTGTATTAAAGGCGACTTACTGTGCCCAATGGGAAAGCCAAAAACTGCGTATTGATCCATTTCTACTTCTCGTTTTTCAACCAGCCGGCAACGTCTTTAGCAAAGTACGTCAGAACACCATCTGCCCCTGCTCGCTTAAAGGCCAATAACGACTCTAGAACAGTCGCTTTTTCATCCAACCAACCGTTTTGTGCCGCTGCTTTGAGCATGGCATATTCACCACTCACTTGATAAGCAAATACAGGAATATTAAATTCATCACTAACCCGCCTCACGATATCCAAGTATGGCATCCCTGGTTTCACCATAACCATATCAGCGCCTTCCTCAATATCTAAGCCGACTTCGACTAAGGCTTCATCTGTATTCGCGCAGTCCATTTGGTAGCTGTATTTATCACCTGAACCTAATTGTTCCGCTGAACCCACCGCGTCCCTAAACGGCCCATAAAAACTCGAGGCGTATTTTGCTGAATACGCTAATATTTTGGTATTGGTATAACCCGCTACTTCTAAGGCATCTCGAATTGCACCAACACGACCATCCATCATATCGGATGGAGCTACTATATCCGCACCCGCCTCCGCGTGGGATAAAGCCTGTTTAACCAACACCTCAACCGTTTCATCGTTAAGCACATAGCCGCTATCATCAATCAAACCATCCTGCCCATGTACTGTGAACGGGTCCAAAGCAACATCTGTAATGACTCCGAGTTCCGGCAAAGCCTCCTTCAATGCCCGAACAGCTCTTTGTGCCAAACCCTGTGGATTCCAAGCTTCATCTGCCGATAGTGTCTTAGCGGCTGTCGACGTAACAGGAAAAATCGCTATTGCCGGCACACCTAATTCAAAAATTTCTTTCGCTTCTTCTAGCAATAAATCGATACTTACGCGTTCAACACCAGGCATTGAATTAATGGTTTCGCGCTGATTTTCACCCTCAATAACAAAAACCGGATAAATTAAATCCGCGGCAGTTAATACCGTTTCACGCATCAAACGCCTACTAAATTCATCTGAACGCATTCGGCGCTGCCTTGTGTGGAGAATTGCATTTGTTTTATCGGTCTTCATTTTTCCTACCATTTCAAGCTATAATGATTTGTTGCTTTTTTACGACTAAACCGTAAAGCGACTCTAATTTTGATTTGCACGACTATACTCTATTTTATAGCGCCTATTACATACAGCCATTCGGTAAACACCTATGAAACACTTATTAAGCATCTTAATTCTTTGTTTTTTATCAACTTTCGCTCTCGCTTCTAACAGTAGCGTATACGAAAAAACGGCCAATATGGGTATCGATGAGGCCTTCGATTCCGTTTACCAAGAACTTGAACAGCGTAATTTTTATGTCATTTTTGAGGCTAATATAGGCAAAAACATTTCACGCTTTAAAGAGAAGTGGGCTGAAAATTACAATAAAAACAATTTAGGCGGCATTCGTAGCATGGTTTTTTGCAATGGTTGGTACGCTAATAAAGTGAGCAATGCCGACCCATCCATGCTGGCACTATGCCCATTGCATTTAACAGTCATCGAGCGTTCAGGTAAGGCGCATATATTATTTGTTAAGCCTAGCTTTGTCGCGCAAGACAGCCCTGCGCTGCCTGTATTGCAAGAAATAGAAAACACCGTTATTGAGGCCATTAACGCTGCAATAGAATAACCACTTACACGGTCTAAATGACTGAAGATCAATAATAAGGAACAAAAAAGGATAACTGCAATGAATAAAATAAAAGGATTTTCATTTAACTCAGCTCTAATTGCTACAATTTTAGCCTTTCTCTCACTGTCTAGCTTTAACGCATCAGCTATAGAGCTGAACCCTGCTCAACAAGTCATTCAAGAAACATCTGACTTGTTATACGGCATCATTCAGAAAGATAAAGAGCGCCTAAACGATCGTTCATACATTTTACAACTTGTGAATGAAGTCATTGAGCCCCGTGTTGATTTAAACAAAGTCTCTAAACTTGTTTTAGGCAAGTACTGGCGCAAAGCATCAACAGAGCAAAAGACTCAATTTCAACAAGAATTTAAAGGCCTACTTGTCAATACTTACGCAACAGCATTCAAAGAATTTGGCGAATGGACTGTACATTTCTTACCCATGACTTTAGATGGGACAAAAAAACGCATCACCGTGAAAACAGAAATTATTCAACCTTCACGCCCGCCCATTGCTGTTAACTACCGCATGGCTATTAATAAAGAAGGCCAGTGGAAAGCTTATGATGTGATCATTGAAGGCATCAGTATGGTAACGAACTATAAAGCTAGCTTTGCCAGAACGATCAAAAAGCGTGGTGGTTTAGATAATGTGATTAAGCAGCTAGCCGAGAAAAACAAAAGATCTCAAGCCTCTTCTAGCCAGCTTGCTCTTGAAGAAGCGCCTAGCAAATCTTAATCATTAACCGAGCCAATCTTTCGACTGTAAAAACACATCGTATAACTTGCTTTCAGCAGAACCTGGCTCTGGACTCCAGTCATAACGCCAATTGACCTGTGGTGGCAGAGACATGAGAATAGACTCTGTTCGGCCACCTGTTTGTAAGCCAAACAGCGTTCCTCTGTCGTAGACTAAGTTAAATTCGACATAACGGCCTCGTCGATACAACTGAAAGTCTTTTTCTTTTTCGGTATATGGGAGCGCTTTACGTCGCTCTACAATAGGGGCGTAAGCAGGGATATAATGATCACCCACGCTTCGCATTAAAACAAAGCAGTGCTCAAAACCACCTTCATTTAAATCATCGAAGAAAAGTCCGCCAATACCACGCGGCTCATTGCGATGCTTTAAGAAGAAATACTCATCGCACCACTTCTTATAGTCAGCATAAACATGTTCACCAAATGGCTGACAAGCTTTTTGCGCTTGCTGATGCCAGTGAATAGCATCTTCTTCAAAACCGTAATACGGCGTTAAATCAAAACCACCACCAAACCACCAAATAGGCTCTTCACCTTCTTTCTCGGCTATAAAAAAGCGTACATTGGCATGTGATGTAGGTACAAATGGGTTCCTCGGATGGATAACCAATGACACGCCAAGCGCTTCAAAATCGCGCCCAGCTAGTTCAGGCCTATGCTGTGTAGCGGATGCAGGCAACGAACTGCCACGTACATGTGAAAAGTTAACGCCCGCTTGTTCAAATACTTTGCCACTTTCCAAAACTCTCGTACAACCACCACCTGTGTCACCGCCTCTATCCCACAAGTCTTCTCTAAAAGAACCTTCTTCCTCAAGCTCTTCTATCGATGAGCAAATGCTATCCTGTAAGGCGAGTAGATAGTTTTTTACCTGTTGAATATTTGCTGCTGACATAAGTTACATTCCGCTGTTTATCGTATTTGTTTGTTCAATAAGGGGTTAATGATTCGGCTCGGATTCTGAGCACCACCCACACACCCATTAATAATATGCACACCTTTACTATGAAATTTCAAACGCGCGTGACATGCTGTCCTTACAGGCTCACAACCAGATATATTCGCACTGGTTGAAACCAATGGCATTCCTGCCAATGTACATAATTCTTTTGCAAGACCGTGCTGAATGAATCGAATACCCAGCGTTTCATGATCGCCTGTTAGCCATTTTGGCACAGATTCTTTCGCCGGTAATAACCACGTCGTTGGTTCCTGATTTACATCATGTATTTTCGACATCACTGATTCAGGCAATGCTTTTATATAGCTGGAAACTTGTGAAAAGTCAGCCGTGATAAGAATAAGCCCTTTAGATAAGGACCTACTCTTCAGTGCTAATAGTTTAGAAACCGCATCAACATTGAAAGGATCGCAACCTAAGCCAAACACAGCCTCTGTTGGATAAGCGACAAGCCCACCTTGATGCAAGGTTTCAACAAACCGCCTTTTCTGCCAAATTGATGGCATCAATAACCTGTGCTATTAAGCCTTTTGTAGCTTGTCTTGTAACTCTTGGTTCTTCTGTATAACGGCTGCACCCGCTGCTTTTCTTTCAGCTAATACGCGTTGTGCAACACCTTCATCAGATAAAGCCAAGATTTGAGCCGCTAAATAAGCCGCATTTTTAGCACCCGGCTTACCAATAGCAACACTGGCTACAGGAATGCCGCCCGGCATTTGTACTGTAGACAATAGAGCATCTTTGCCTTGTAAAGAACCCGCATCCAACGGCACGCCAATAACAGGCTTAACTGTATTCGCCGCTACTGCGCCAGCTAAATGCGCTGCTAAGCCAGCTGCTGCAATAAAGACTGCGCAACCACGTTGGTCAGCATCTGTCACATAAGCATGCGTTTCAGCCGGTGTTCTATGTGCTGAGGTGATACGCACTTCATAAGGAATATCTAATTTCTTTAAAATAGCTAATGTTGACTCCATCACAGGAAAATCAGAGTCTGAGCCCATTAATACAGCAACGAATGTTTTTTTATTTTGCATAATTTTCTTCTTTGTTATTCAGGTTTAGCCATTTCTTCACAAGGCGTTACATAGGAACACTCTTGTTGTGGGCAAACTTTTTCAGCGCCCCGGCGTTTGGTTGTTTTTACAGTTAAAATCGGCCAATCACAGTTTGGGCACGACTCATTAATCGGCTCATTCCATAAAGCGTATTTGCACTTTGGGTAATTTGAGCATGAATAAAATATTTTTCCTTTACGCGACTTACGTTCCAGTATTGTCCCTTTCTTACAATCAGGGCACACTACATTGGTATCTTTAGGCTTTACCAGCGGCTCCATATGCTTACAGTTAGGATACGAACTACAGCCAATAAACTTGCCATAACGTCCAGAGCGAATAATAAGATCGGACTCGCACTTTGGACACTGCCTACCTTCAACCACTTCTGGCTCTGCCGCCTCAGCATCTTCATGAAGGTTACGTGTATAACCACACTCAGGATAATCAGTACAGCCAATAAAGCGGCCATTTCGCCCTAAACGAATAGACAGTTGCTTGCCGCACTCTGGACACTTTTCATCCATTGCTTCTTGCGTCACATCGCTGCGTTGAACACTGGTTTCTTTATCATCAATGAGCGTTTTAAACGGCTGCCAGAATTTCTTCATCAACGGCAACCATTTTTTCTCACCACGAGACACCGCATCAAGATCATCTTCTAACTTAGCCGTGAAATCGTAATCCACATAATTAGTAAAATGCTGTGTTAAAAACTTATTAACAATACGCCCCACATCTGTTGGATAAAAACGTTTTGTTTCTAACTCAACATAATCACGGTTTTGCAACGTCGAAATAATTGATGCATAGGTCGATGGACGGCCAATACCATGCTCCTCTAAGGCTTTAACTAAACTCGCCTCACCATAGCGTGGTGGAGGTTCTGTGAAGTGTTGATTCGGTTTAACCTCCAATAAATCAATAAGGTCGCCTTCTTTCATCGGCGGTAATAAATTCTCTTTATTGTCGTCATCTTCTTTGCTGTCATCTTTACCTTCAAGGTAAACCGACATAAATCCAGGCTTGCTAACAGTTGACCCTGTAGCACGGAAAACATGGCCGTTACCACAGGTTAAATCGACACTAACGCCATCAATGGATGCGTGCACCATTTGACTCGCAACCGTTCTTTTCCAAATAAGCAAATACAGCTTATATTGATCGCTCGACAAAGAACCCCGGATATCTTCTGGAATTTTAGTCGCTGCACTAGGGCGTATCGCCTCATGCGCTTCTTGAGCGTTTTTTGATTTGGTTTTATAAACTGGCGGTGTTTTCGGCACATTGTCTTTGCCATAACGCGAACCAATAAGCTCACGAATTTCATCCACCGCTTCCTCAGCAAGGTTTACTGAGTCGGTTCTCATGTAAGTAATTAAACCGGCTGATTCTAAACCAATTGTTACGCCTTCATAAAGCTGCTGCGCTATTTGCATGGTCTTTTTAGTGGTAAAACCGAGCTTTCTTGCCGCTTCTTGTTGAAGTGTTGACGTGGTAAACGGTGCTGCTGGGTTACGTTTACGTTGTTTCTTTTGCAGTTTCTTAACCAGTAATTTACCAGCGGCAACAGCCGTAATATCATCTGTTATTTGATTCGCATACTCTGCGTTTTCAACGCTAAACTGAGTCAGCTTTTCGTCATTAAAGTGCGTCAACTTCGCTTTAAACGCCTGTTTTTCAGCGTTTACTGCTGCTTCAATGCTCCAATATTCACGATTTTTAAAGGCTTCAATTTCAAGCTCGCGCTCAACAATCAGCCGTAAAGCTGGGCTTTGAACTCGACCTGCCGATAAGCCTCGTCGTATCTTTTTCCATAATAGAGGCGATAAATTAAAGCCTACCAAATAATCCAATGCACGCCGTGCTTGTTGCGCATCGACCATGTCCATCGATAATTCGCGTGGTTCTTTGATGGCTTTTTGAATCGATTTTTTAGTGATCTCATGAAAAACCACTCGATAAACAGGTTTGTCTTTAAGTAACTTCTTCTCTTTTAGTAACTCGGACACATGCCAAGAAATGGCCTCTCCCTCTCTATCTGGATCGGTTGCGAGATAGAGTTCATCCGCTTTTTTCATCGCCTTGGTAATGGCCTGAACATGCCGCTGGTTTCTTTCTACCAGCGAATATTTCATTGCAAAGTCATTTTCCGTATCGACAGCGCCTTCTTTTGGAACTAAGTCTCTAACATGGCCATACGATGCTAGGACCGTAAAGCCTTTACCTAAATACTTTTCAATTGTTTTGGCTTTCGCCGGTGATTCTACGATAACAAGTGCCGACATATTCTCGCCTAATGTAATTCGAATGGAATATCGCCGTAAACCAGCTCTTCCATTTGTGAATAGTGACCTTCCATGCCTGTTTGGCTAAACAAAACCATCAGTGCAACCCATTTAATATGATCAACCGTTAATACGGTGTCGCCAAGCGCCATCGCCCTATCAATAATAAGCTCTCGACGCGTTGAGTCTATAATGCCTGACTGTTCTAGAAACAATAAAAAGCCTTGCGCATCAACATCAAAACGTAAAAGTTCTTCGGGCGAGTGAATGCGGATAGCGCCCTGGCCTACGTAATTCTCAACCGCAGCCGATGGCAATAACGTTAACTCATCCATCCAATCGAAGGCTCTATCAACGTAATTTTCTGTAAAACCAGCTTCTAATAACTCGGTTTTTAATTTTCCCGACTCCATCGTCTCGCCGTCCCCCACATCAATATAATGCTCGAAGAGGTAAACAAGTACTTCAAAAATAGTTTCTTTCATTTTTTCCAAAATTTATCTCTATTAGTCGGTTGAACACCGATAGAAAAGGCCACCAGGCGCAGATGATACTAAACCCTGAAGCTCCAACACCAGTAACATAGACGAAATCTCTTCTGCTGTAAAATGTGTTTCAGCAACCAACACATCAACAGACGTGGGGTCAAAGGCAATTTTTTCAAGTAAAACGAGGTAATCCTCCCCTAAAGACTCTGTATCTGCTCCATCATTGCCGATACTTTTTGTGGCATTGCCCATAGCAACCAATGAAAGATTACCTAGGTCTTCCAATACATCTTCCGCCGTCTCAATTAATTTGGCGCCTTGACGAATAAGGTGATGACAACCTTTTGACAAAGGGTTATGAATTGATCCTGGAATAGCAAACACTTCACGCCCTTGCTCCATCGCATGTTTCGCCGTCACCAATGTACCGCTCTTTATTGCCGCCTCAACAACCAACACACCCAAACTCAACCCACTAATAATGCGATTCCGCCTTGGAAAGTAGCCTGGCTTTGGCTCAACACCAATAGGAAACTCGGACACAATAGCGCCCGTTTTAATAATCTCTTCTGCCAATGCTTTATGGCGAGCCGGATACACTCGATCTAGCCCAGTAGCCGCTACAGCAATAGTTCCACCATTTGCCTCAAGCGCCCCACGGTGCGCCGCTTGGTCTACGCCTAGGGCTAAACCGCTGGTTACCGTCAAGCCAAACGTAGCAAAGCTTTTCGCGAATGCCTGCGCTGTTTTTAACGCCATAGGCGATGGGTTTCGTGTCCCCACCATCGCAATTTGCAATGAACCCAATAACGACCGGTCGCCGCGTATAAACAAAACCGGCGGCGGGTCGGGGATTTCTTTCAATAGCGCCGGGTAGTCATCATCATGCCAACACATCAGGTGACAATCTTCACGAGCCAACCACTTCAAGTCAGCTTCAACTTCACATCTATCGAATTTTTTCACCCTACCAGCGACTGCTGATGATAAGCCCGCTTGCTTTAACTGACTCGACGGTGCAGCAAAAACAGCTTGCGGTGTGCCAAACACTTCAAGCAAGGCTAAATACGTCTTTGCGCCAACGCCTTTAACGCGCCACAGCGCCAACCAAGAATCTAAGCCAGAAACAGAAAAGCCTGACGATGAGATTTCATCGTCAGGCTTTTTAATATCCATCAATTTACGGTGTGTGAACTACATCGCCACGATGCATAACTCGTTTACTTTGCATAACAAGCCCATAACTAACACGTTCAAAAACTCGGAACACCATTAAGACACCTGCTTTTTCATCGGGCAATGTCACTTCCGCTCCACCGCCAGCAACAACATCTCTTACCGTTTCGCCTGCTTGGTCAATTTGTAATACATGGCCTACTTCAACACCATCTTGCTCACCGCGATCAATCACAACAACGTCAAATTGCGCAATCTGAGATACGCCATCAACAACACCTACAATACGACCTTTAATGTCGCTATCAGGCGCGTGCGGGAAATAATTTTGTACGATTGGGCCTTCTAATGCTGGCAGCAAGCGGTCACCTTTGCGAACCTCTCGCGTTGACTTGGATAACATAACTGTCGCAGGGTCACCTTTCAACGTCACCGCCGATTCGGCAATAAAAACTGATTCAAACCCCAATGACTCACCTGTTTCACCATCTTTATATTCTTCACCTTGGCGAACAACAATATAACCATCGTCTATCCCATCTAAAAACGAACGGACGTAAGCTTTATAGCCCGGACTTCCCAAGATATGCTCGTCATCAAATGCAACAATATACGGAGCAGTCTCATATTCTTCTTGCGTCATCACTCTTGGGTTATTCAAAAACGCGGCAATAGCGTCAATCGGTATAGCCGGTATCGCATTATTTAAACTAGTACGACGAACAGAAGGCGACAGCTTCCCATTGCCTCTTTTTAACGTCAACCGCGGTTGCCCATCAATGAAAGTCAATTCAATAATGTCACCAGGATAAATTAAATGCGGGTTAGCAATTTGCTCATTTGCTTGCCAAATATCAGGCCAGCGCCACGGAGTTTGTAAAAACCGCGCTGATATATCCCAAAGTGTATCGCCTTTAACAACAACATAGCGGTCTGGGTGCGATGGGTTTAACTCTATTTCATCTGCCAGTACATTCCAGCAAAGAAACACCCCAAATAACAACACCAATAATTTTTTCATAGCCATAATCTTCCTTTTTGTTGGCAAATATAGAACGATCTAAGTCTAGCTTAAAATATTCGCTATTCAAAGTTTAACCTAAATTAGTTAAAATTAACTCTAAACAATTGAGTACAAACGCACATTCCCAACTTTTAAACATGGCAAAATTAGAAATTCTTCACTTTCCAGATAAACGATTACGTACAAAAGCACGTGAAATTAATACCGTCGACGAGGCATTACGTCTTTTTATCGATGATATGTTTGAAACTATGTACGAAGCACCCGGTATTGGTCTAGCGGCAACACAAGTCAATTTTCATAAGCGCTTAATGGTCATTGATGTATCAGAAGAAAAAGATGAGCCCTTGTGTTTTATCAACCCTGTCATCACGCACAAAGAGGGCGTTGAAGTCATGCAAGAGGGCTGCCTTTCTGTTCCCGGCTTTTACGAGGATGTTGAGCGAGCGGAAAATATTACGGTAACCGCTCTTGATAAACACGGTGAGCCTTTTGAATTAACAACAGGTGATTTACTGGCTGTTTGTATTCAACATGAAATTGACCATTTGGATGGGAAGTTATTTGTCGACTATTTATCACCTTTAAAACGTAATAGAATTCGCAAAAAACTAGAGCGCATGGAAAAAGAACTCGCCGCCCAGAACGCCAACCCTGCATCCACACTGTAACGCCCCATCAACCCTATGAATATTATCTTTGCCGGCACACCAGATTTTTCTATACCTACATTAAAAGCACTGATCGCAAGCGACCATAACGTTTGCGCCGTTTATACTCAACCCGACAGACCTGCGGGGCGGGGGCGTAAAGTTCAACAAAGCCCAATTAAACAGTTTGCCTTAGAACAATCTATTCCCGTTGAGCAACCTCTTAACTTTAAAACACAAGAATCACTCGACACACTAACCGCGTACAAGGCCGACGTAATGATCGTCGTCGCTTATGGCATTATCTTACCCGAAACCGTATTGAGCACTCCGCGCTTTGGTTGCATCAATATCCACGCATCCTTATTACCACATTGGCGTGGCGCGGCCCCCATTCAACGTGCTATTTTATCTGGCGACAACGAAACTGGCGTCACCCTAATGCAAATGGACAAAGGCTTAGATACCGGCGACATGCTCGCGAAAGTTACTTGCCCCATTATGCCGCAAGACACATCCAGCACGCTTCACAACAAGCTATCCATACTTGGCTCAGACACTCTGATCAACTTGCTTGTCGATATCGAAAATGGCAATGCACAACCTACCCCTCAGCCTACATCTGAAGTAAGTTATGCGCACAAACTGAGCAAGCAAGAAGCAATGGTCAATTGGAATAAACCCGCTGCCGATGTTCAACGCGCCATTCAAGGCTACAACCCTTGGCCCGTGGCTCACACACTCATTCATGGAAAACCTTTACGAATTTGGCAAGCAACAATTACTGCCGAAGCGGCAAACGATAAACCGGGACAAATAAAGATCCAAGGCAGCCAACTTTTTGTCGCATGCAGTGATTACCATATTGAAGTCATTGAATTGCAGCCCGCCAACAAGCGTCGCATGGCCGCCAGTGACTATTTAGCTGCACATCAAATTAACGAACTGGTCTTAGGCTAATATGAATTCAAAAACACCCACTCCTCTATCCGCGCGACAAACAGCCGTTAACGTTATTTGCGCTGTTATAAAGCAAGGCAAATCTCTCACTGATGCTCTTAGCCTTTGCGATCAACTGGAGCCTAGAGACCGCGCCTTTTGTCGCGAGCTTTGTTACGGCACAATTCGATGGCACGGTCGTTTAAACGCCATCCTTAACTTATTACTAAAAAAACCTTTCAAACCTAAAGATACCGACATTACCGTGCTGGGGCTTATTGGCTTATATCAAATAATTTACTTAAACACCCCTGACCACGCCGCTGTCTCCGAGACTGTCAACCTGTGTAGGCAAGGCAAAAAAAGCTGGGCCAAAGGCGTGTTAAATGGTGTATTACGAAATTTTTTACGCAACCGTGAATCGCTGGAAAATACTGCTGATGAAAATATATTTCATCAGCAAGCGCATCCTCAATGGCTTGTTGAACGTATTAAAAATGATTGGAGTACCGAAACAGATACTATCCTTAAGGCCAACAACCAGCACGCACCTATGTCGATCCGCGTTAACCAACGCATTTTCTCGCGCGACGCCTATATAGAACAACTAACCCAAGTAAATATCAGCGGTTCAGCCAATCCATTTAACGCAGTCGGCATCACACTTGAAACGCCCGTCAATGTTGACCAGTTACCCGACTTCTTTAAAGGCGCCGTATCGGTTCAAGATAATGCCGCTCAATTAGCCGCAGATCTATTAGATGTTAAAAGCGGTCACCGCGTATTAGATGTTTGCGCCGCACCTGGTGGCAAAACAGCACATATTTTAGAAACATCTCCTGATGATATTTCTCTCACCGCCATCGATATCGATGAAGCACGAAATCAACGCGTTATAGAAAACTTAGAGCGCCTAAGCTTAAACGCGGATGTTTTAACAGTAGACGCACTTGAGCCAGCCGAATGGTTCGATGACAAGCCATTTCAGCGAATTCTATTAGACGCACCTTGCTCTGCCACCGGTGTTATTAGACGCCATCCCGACATTAAATTGCTGCGTAAACCATCCGATATTCCAGCGCTGGTTGCACTGCAAAGAAAGCTATTAGATGCCGTCTGGCCGTTGCTGGACAAAAAGGGTGTGCTTTTGTACGCGACCTGCTCTATATTGTCCGCAGAGAATAATCAGCAAATTGCATCATTTATAGCGGACCATGCGGATGCAAAAGAAATACTCATCGAGGCTAATTGGGGGCAAGCTTGTACATACGGACGACAAATTCTACCTGGCGAGCATAATATGGATGGCTTTTACTACGCATGTTTAACAAAAATATAACTTTTCTATCTATCAGCAACTGTTTGCAGCGCTTATTGTTTGCTTTGTTCTTGCTATGTTTTCTCAATCCCAGCATGGCAAACGAAGAGCCGAACATCTCCATAAAAACGGCAACCTTATCGGCTCAAGATCAGATCCATTTACTGAATGCCAACATAAATTACCGCTTGAGCAGCGAGGCTACCGAAGCCCTACACAACGGTGTTACGTTAACATTTAATGTTGACTTAGCTACTATTGAGCCAAGAAACTGGCTATGGAATAAACACCTCAGCACCGTCACATTACCCTATCAAATTAAATACCACACACTGGCCGAAACATACCAGGTGTCAGACAAAACCAATAACTCACAACATAACTTTTCCACCCTGTCAGCTGCGCTTCGCTCGTTAGGAACGCTTACAGACATATCCTTGCACTCAATAACAACGACTGGTAATAGCGACATTAAAGCTTCACTAAAAGCCTACCTCAATATTGAAGCTTTGCCTCTACCTATGCGACCTCTCGCCTACGTAACAGCGGGGTGGTACTTACGCAGCAATACTTATCAATGGCCGCTCACTCCATAAAGAAAAGAACCTACCTCATTCCTATTGGGGTTCTGCTTAGCTTACTCTTCAGCCTTTACCTGATGAGCCACGCAACGCAGTCATCTTCACAATTCAACGAGCTCTTTTCTTCGCTTATTTTAGTGAACCTTATCGGCGCTCTATTTCTATTTGGCTTACTTGTTGCCAATGTTCGCTGGCTTTGGCGACAATTCAAAAGCCAAGCTGTTGGCTCAAAAATAACCGCAAGAATTGTTTTATTATTTTTTGCTATTTCCGTTATTCCAACCGGCATTGTTTTTTACTTCTCAAACCAGCTACTACACCAGAGTATCGACAGCTGGTTTGATGCGCAAATTGACGAGGCGATGCAAAATTCACTAAAGCTTAGCCGCCGCTCGTTGGATAACCGAACCATATCTCTCGTAAAAGAAACACGACAACTCTCAACTCAACTGGAAAATGAAACTGATATATTTCTCTCGCTAACACTGGCAGGCCTTCTTATCCAAACCAGTGCTAACGAACTCACGATTTTTTCGAAACAAGGAAAAATCATCGCCTCAACTAATATAGACCCTAACGTTCTAATCCCCAACACGCCCGATAGCGCCATGCTCTCATTGGTCAGACAAAATAACGAGTTTATCGGCATCGAGCCCCGTGCAAACAACGAATTAATTGTTCGCACACTAGTTAACATTAAGCACTCAAACCCCAAGCGTTATTTACAAGCCATCTACACCGTGCCCGAAGACATTAGCGAGCTGGCCAGTTCTGTAGAAAATGCTTATACCGCTTATCAAGAGTTCAACTATCTACGTAACTCGTTACGATTTAGCTTTACGCTAACGCTTTCTCTGGTACTAGTTTTCAGCCTATTAGCCGCTAGCTGGGCAGCATTCATCTTTGCGCGCGAATTAGTAGCCCCCATCCGCCAGTTAGTTAAAGGCACACAAGCCGTTGCAGAAGGCAATTATAAAAAGAAGCTAAAAACGAACCGTAAAGATGAGCTCGGTTTTCTTGTTAATTCATTTAATGCGATGACTTCTCGTATATACAGCTCTCGAATGGAAGCGCATTCCGCACAAAAAGATGCGGAAGACCAACATGCTTATTTAGAGACCGTATTAAGCCACCTATCCAATGGCGTTTTAGGCTTTGACCTTGCCTTACAACTTAAAACAACCAATAAGGGTGCAGACCAAATCTTAGAACATCCGCTAACCACTTGTATTGGCCTGCCTCTAGAAAAAATCGCGCATGAGTTCCCTGAGCTGAATGCATTCACAAGCTTGTTATTGGACAGTTTCTCAGCCAAAGAAAAAGAGTGGCAGCAAGAGTTTATTTTCTCAATTAACCACCAAAAGAAAACATTATTGCTAAAAGGCACTCCGCAATACACAACCGATAAAGCCCTATTAGGTTATATTTTGATCTTTGATGACGTGACCCCCATCATTCAATCCCAACGCAACGCGGCATGGAGCGAGGTAGCTCAACGCCTCGCACACGAAATTAAAAACCCGCTTACACCAATACAACTATCGGCTGAACGATTACAAAGAAAGTTACACGACCAGCTTGATGATGATGCCAACAAGATTTTAAAAAAATCCACCGACACGATTGTTCAACAAGTAGCCGCAATGAAAAGCATGGTAAACGATTTTTCTGACTTTGCTCGCCCCCCTAAATCCACGCCTCAAGTCATTTCAATTGGGCAACTTATCGACAACATTACAACGTTATACCAAGCACAAATTCAGCGGCTCTCTATTCATATAGGAGATAACTTACCGCAAACATTTGCCGACCCCGTACGCCTACGCCAAGTGCTCATTAATTTAATTAAGAATGCACAAGAAGCCATCGCCGATACCGAAAACGGTCAAATTACCGTCTCAAGCTGCTATCACAAAAATAACGATTGTATAGAAATTAGTATTGCTGATAATGGCCCAGGGGTAGATAATTCCGAGCTTGAACATGTATTTGAGCCTTATGTTACCTCCAAAGAAAAGGGGACTGGCCTTGGGCTCGCTATTGTTAAAAAAATTATAGAAGAACACGGCGGAAGCATTATTATCCAACCTGTTGAGCCTCATGGCGCAAACTTTATTATTCAACTGCCGGTTGTTAACACTTAAAAATAACCGATTAATTTACAGGTACGCAGCATGAACAAACCGCACATTCTTGTCATTGACGACGAACCGGACATTCGCAGTCTCATTCGCGATATTCTTGAAGATGAGAGCTACGAAGTCTCTACCGCACAAAGCGCAGCTGCCGCTCAGCAAGCACGACACGAATGCCGGCATGATTTAATTCTGCTTGATATTTGGATGCCTGACATCGATGGCGTTGCGCTACTCAAAGAATGGTCAACAAGCGGCGAACTATCCTGCCCTGTCATTATGATGTCCGGACACGGCACTGTAGAAACAGCGGTTGAAGCCACCCGCCTAGGAGCTTACGACTTCTTAGAAAAACCGCTTTCAATTGCAAAACTATTACTAACCGTTGAGCGCGCCTTAGAAGCTGAAAAGCTTAAGCAAGAAAACATAGATCTAAAACAATTTTCAACGACCGTTCAAGAACCGCTTGGAAATAGCCGAACAATACAACAACTTCTCGAACAAGCTCGCCGTTTAGGACAGCACGATACACGCGTTTTATTAACAGGCGAACCCGGCAGCGGTAAAGAGACCCTCGCACGATATATCCATGAAAACAGCTCAAGACGGCAAGCTCCTTTCGTTGAATTGAACACCGGCATTATTACTTCGCACAATGCTCTCGAAGAATTTTTTGGTCGTGAAGATGGCGATTCCATACACTACGGCTTATTAGAAAAAGCGAACCACGGCACTTTGTTTATTGACGAAATTGGCGACATGGACAATGAGGTTCAACATCGCCTATTAAGCGCATTAGAATCAAAATCATTTAAACGTATTGGCGGCCATGAAGACGTTAAAGCTGACGTCAAAATTATTGCCTCATCTCGGCAAGACCTTGAAGAGGCCATTCAACATGGTCAGTTTAGGCAAGATTTATACTACTTGTTAAATGTTGCCAGCCTTCATTTGCCTTCATTAAGAGACCGAAAAGAAGACATCCCTTTGCTGTTAGATTTTTATCTTCAACATTACATAAAGCGAGAAAATTTACCTAAACGCAAATTTACTATTGCGGCGCAACAATTTTTAAGCGATTATATGTGGCTAGGGAATATACGCGAACTAAGGAATGTGGTTCAACGCCTTTTAATATTGGGCATTGGGGACGAGATTGGTCTCACCGAAGTTAAAACAACGCTCGGTGAATCCGCTAGATCCGTCATTACGTCAAATGATATACCGGTCTTTTATGATTTACCCCTTAAAGATGCGAGAGCACAATTTGAAAAAGCCTACCTTGATTATCACCTCGATCAACATAAAGGCAGCGTTACAAAATTGGCTGAAACCGCGGGTGTTGAAAGAACCCATTTATACCGTAAGCTACATGCCTTGGGCATTGAGTTTCGAGGCAAACGCTAACCCTACGCATCGCTGTATCTCATGAGAATTATCATTTTAGGCGCAGGCCGTGTCGGCTTCACCGTTGCCAGCAACTTATCAAGTGAAAATATCGACATCACATTGATCGATAAAAACCAGCAAGTTATTGATACCGTTTGCGAACGCTTGGATGTCTCCGCTATTTGCGGCAATGTATCCCACCCTGATGTATTAGAAAGCGCAGGTATTAAACAAGCCGATATTATTATTGCCGTCACCGACAGCGATGAAACTAATATGATGGCATGCCAAATTGCTCATCATTTATTTAACGTTCGACAAAAAATTGCCCGCGTAAGAGCACAAACCTTTCTTGACCTCAAAGACCGCCTATTTCATAAAGACGCTATTCCCATCGATGTCATTATTAACCCTGAAAATGAAATCGTTCAGTTCATTAAGAACCTTATTCTTCACCCCGGCGCGCAACAAGTTTTATCTTTTGCTAATAACTCTCTCAGTTTAGTTGAAACAAAGTGCGGGCGTCATAGCCTCCTTATTGGGAAGTCACTCAGCGATCTAACGAGTGAGCTACAAGGTGTTTATGCGCGAATCGCCATTATCTATAGGCACTCAGAAATAATCATTCCCAACAACCAAACTGTTATTGAAGAGAATGACCGGCTTTTCTTTGTCGCCGCCTCCGATGATATCCAAAAAGTATTAAGCTTATTATTTAACCAAAATAAACCTTACAAACGCCTCATTATTGCTGGTGGCGGTAGAATTGGATTAGGTTTAGCAAAAGAACTGGAAAACACACTTCAAGTTAAAATTATTACCAAAAGCAATAAAAAGGCCTATGACTTATCTGAACAGCTAGATCACAGCATTGTACTCTGTGGCGATGCAACAGACGAAGCCTTCTTGCTAGATGAAAACATAGACAGAACCGATGTTTTTTGTACCCTCACCAGCGATGACGAAACAAACATTCTATGCTCAATGCTAGCCAAAAACCTTGGCGCTAAAGTCGTAATGAGCCTAGTAGACAGAAATGCCTATATGAGCATGGTCGATAACGGTTCCATTGATAACGTTATTTACCCTCAACACACGACCATCGGCAAAATTCTTAGCCAGGTGAGGCAAGGGGATATCACCAGCGTACACTCTTTACTGCGTGGGCAAGCAGAAACCTTTGAAGCAATTATTCAGGATCAAGATAAATCTAATATCGCCGGAAAAGCAATTAACGACCTGAAACTGCCCCTAGGAAGCTTTGTTATAGGTATGGTCAGAAACTCGCTATCTATTCCCGCAAAAGGTGAGCTGATCATCGAAACAGGTGACCACTTAATTTTATTTATATCCGACAAGTCACTCATTCATCAGGTTGAAGCGCTCTTCTCACCCACAAAATCACTGTTTAGCCGACTCATCAACTAAACATGCACTTTAACGTTATTCGTCGAATATCCGGACTGTTGTTAGGTCTATTTAGCATCACCATGCTGCCTCCTATCTTCATATCTTATCTTTACGAAGAACAAAATCACCAACCTTTTATTATCGGGTTTTTCACCATTTTTCTAACCGGCGGCATCCTTTGGGCAACAGCCAGAAATGCTAAAGGGGAATTACGTACACGCGATGGCTTCGTCATCGCTACTATTTTTTGGCTAACGCTTGGTTTATCCGGCGCTATCCCTTTTTATGTTTCTGATATGCCGTCTTTATCGCTAACAGATGCCATTTTTGAGTCTATTTCTGGCCTTACCACCACGGGTGCAACCGTTATCACTGGGCTAGACAGCCTACCCAAATCTATCCTTTTCTACCGCCAACAACTGCAATGGTTCGGCGGCATGGGCATCATTGTGCTTGCTGTTGCCATTTTACCTATGCTCGGTATCGGTGGCATGCAGCTCTATAAAACAGAAACGCCTGGCCCCGTTAAAGATGCCAAACTAACACCCCGTATTACCGAAACGGCTAAAGCGCTTTGGGAGATTTATCTTGGCCTAACCATTGCTTGTGCTCTTGCTTACTGGTTTGGCGGCATGTCCTTATTTGATGCCATCACACACAGTTTCAGCACCGTCTCAATTGGCGGTTTTTCAACTCACGATGCAAGCTTTGCCTTCTTTGATAGCTCTACTCTTAACTACATCTGCATTGGCTTTATGTTTGTTGCCGGCATTAACTTTGCCCTCCACTTTAAGGCCGCAAAATCACTCAATTTCTCGTTATATACCCAAAACAGCGAACTTAAAGCCTATTCATTTATATTTTTAAGCCACACCGCACTCATTTGCTTCGCGCTGTTTATTCTTGGCTCTACGCTCGAGCACTCCGCCATTTTTGAACAAAGCCTTTTTCAAGTTGTTTCCTTTGCAACAACCTCAGGCTTTACTTCAACTAACCATTCACTTTGGCCTTCTTTTATTCCTGTTCTACTCATATTTGTTAGCTTTTATGGCGGCTGTGGCGGTTCTACTGCTGGCGGCATTAAAGTCGTTCGCATCCTAATTATGCTGAAGCAATTAGGCAAAGAGATCACCCACCTTATTCACCCGCACGCAGACATGCCTGTAAAGTTAGATCACCATATTGTTTCACGTCCTGTTATCAACGCCGTATGGAGCTTTTTCTCTGCCTATATTTTATCCTTCGGCGTGCTGATGATCTTAATGATGATCACTGGGCTCGATCAAGTCACTGCTTTTTCTGCTGTCGCCGCTACGCTTAATAACTTAGGCCCTGGCTTAGGTGATATCAGCAGTAACTACGCAAGCATTCCCGATGCCAGCAAATGGATTGCCTGCTTCGCCATGCTGCTTGGGCGCTTAGAGATATTTACATTACTTGTTCTATTTAGCCCTGTTTTCTGGCGCGATTAATGACTGATTTACAAGATAAATGGGATGCGATTTACCATAAACGCGAAGACTTAATTCCAGACCCTGCCACTATGCTGCCCCTCTATGCGCATTTACTACCTACAAAAGGGCGCGCGCTAGACCTTGCTTGTGGGCTTGGTGGCAATGCATTCTTTATGGCTAAACAAGGACTACAAGTTGATGCTTGGGATATATCACCTGTTGCTGTCGAACGTATCAATAACAACAGCCAAACAAAGACTGTTCATGCATCGACCGTTGATGCTAACCAAGTTGACTTCCCTACCGAATATTACGACGTTATTACAGTCTCTCGCTTCTTAAATAGGCACATTTCACACCAATTAATCTGCGCATTAAAACCTGGCGGCCTTCTTTTTTATCAAACATTCACCCTAGAAAAGGCACAATCTGGTGGTCCGAGCAACCCCGAGTTCTTATTAAAAAAAGGCGAACTACTCTCACTTTTTGCCATCTTAGAACCCGTTATCTATCATGAAGAATCCACCCTTGGAAACACAAAGCAAGGCATAAGAAACGAGGCTATTCTTATCGCCAAAAAGCCCATAATCTGAAACCATTCCCGCTATTGTTCATATCGTTGTATAATGGGCGGCTAACTTCATTTTAAGGCCTTCAATGTCTGCTATTAAAACCGTCAACCCTACTCAGGCTCACGATATTTTAAAAAACGATGCCGATGCAATTTTGATCGACACGCGTACTAAAATTGAGTTCTCCTTTGTCGGGCACCCTGTCGGCGCTGTTCACGTTCCTCTGAAAAGACCCCCTAATTGGGATAACTTTCCAGACTTCGTGGAGCAAGTTGAAAAACACCTTTCATCTAAAAGCACACCCGTTGTATTAATGTGCCGCAGCGGAGCACGTTCTATGGACGCTGCAAAGTTGCTCGAAGAAGCTGGCTACCAAACACTTTACAACATGGACGAAGGGTTTGAAGGCGACAAAGATGAAAACAATCACCGCAGTACCATCAGTGGCTGGCGTTTTCATAAACTCCCATGGGAACAAAGCTAAACTCACTACAACACATCATATTTTTTTAGGCTCACGCCACCCAAATTATAGGAATCAAACCTCGTGAAACAGAACCTTCGTAATATCGCTATCATTGCCCACGTTGACCACGGTAAAACTACCCTTGTTGACAAACTGCTAGAACAATCCGGCACACTTGACCGTAAATCTGAAGGTTCTGAGCGCATCATGGACTCTAACGATCAAGAAAGAGAGCGAGGAATAACCATTCTTGCAAAAAACACTGCTATTGAGTGGGAAGGCATTCATATTAATATCGTGGACACCCCGGGCCATGCCGATTTCGGCGGCGAAGTTGAGCGCGTATTATCTATGGTCGATTGCGTTTTATTACTGGTTGATGCTGTTGATGGCCCTATGCCTCAAACACGTTTTGTAACCTCTAAAGCATTCGAGCAAGGCCTAAAGCCTATTGTTGTCATCAATAAGGTTGATCGTCCAGGCTCTCGCCCTGATTGGGTTGTTGACCAAGTGTTTGATTTGTTCGACAAACTTGGCGCAACCGACGAACAGCTTGATTTCCCTGTTATCTATGCATCAGCCATTAATGGCGTTGCAGGTCCAGAAGCTGATGAGCTTGCTGATGACATGACACCTTTGTTTGAAATTATTCGTGACAGCGTTCCACAACCTGAGGTTGACGTAACAGCCCCCCTCCAAATGCAAATTTCTTCTCTTGCTTACGACAGCTATGTTGGCGTTATCGGTGTTGGTCGCATTACTCGCGGCAGCTTAAAACCAGGGCAAACAGTCGTCGTGATTGATAGTGAAAACAAAGAACGTAAAGCAAAAGTGCTGAACGTTAAAGCTCATTTGGGCTTAGAGCGCATTGAAGTTGAAGAAGCCTTTGCTGGTGACATCGTTTGTATTAACGGCATCGATGGCCTCGGTATTTCAGACACCTTATGCGATCCTGATTGCATTGAAGCAATGCCGCCTTTATCGGTTGACGAACCGACTGTTAGCATGACCTTCTCTGTTAATAACTCGCCATTTGCTGGTCAAGACGGTAAGTATATTACTTCACGCAATATTAAAGAGCGTTTAAACCAAGAACTCATCCATAACGTTGCTTTACGCGTCGCACAAGGCCCCACCCCAGACAAGTTCATCGTCTCCGGTCGTGGCGAACTTCACCTGTCTGTTTTAATTGAAACCATGCGCCGTGAAGGTTACGAAATAGGCGTTGGCCGACCTGAAGTAATTCAAAAAGAAATTGACGGCAAGCTACACGAACCGTTTGAACAAGTTGTTATTGACATCGAAGAGCAACACCAAGGCCCTATTATGGAAGAAATGGGCTTACGTAAAGCCGAACTCACCAACATGGAACCTGACGGCAAAGGCCGTATGCGTCTTGAATTCATGAGCCCTTCACGCGGCTTAATTGGCTTCCGTGGTCACTTTTTAACGCTGACCTCTGGCTCAGGCATTATGACCAGCATCTTCGATCATTACGGCCAAGTAAAAGCCGGCGAAATCACTTCGCGTAAAAATGGTGTTCTGGTTTCTATGGCAAAAGGCAAAACAGCCGCCTTTGGCTTATTCGGGTTGCAAGATCGCGGCAAACTTTTCTTAGGCCATGCCGAAGACATATACGAAGGTCAAATTGTTGGTTTACACTCTAGAAGCAACGATTTAGCGGTTAACCCAACAAAAGGCAAACAGCTCACCAACGTTCGCGCATCAGGCACAGACGAAGCTTTAACACTCGTACCGCCTATCATCATGACTCTAGAGCAAGCTCTTGAGTTTATCGAAGATGACGAATTGGTTGAAGTAACACCTTCATTTATCCGCCTTAGGAAAAAATTACTCACTGAGAATGAGCGTAAACGCGCATCTCGCGGGCCAAAGTCTTAAGCGGCATAGCCTACAACGCAAAAAAAACCGACGGAGTATAAACTCCGTCGGTAGCATTATCACCTAGCTTGGTTGGCAAAAAATCAGTCCTATTCAACCTCCATGTCGATAATGCGGTCCTTTGCATATCCTTATCAAACAATCCTTGTTTGGCGAGATCCTTCTCGCAGATTCTTTGGTGACGAAGAAAGTATAGCCATTCACTAATTTATAAAACATAAGCCATATCTTCATTTTATGTAAGCATATGCTTACACGCTAGTTACTCTTACTTCAAAAACACGCCTCCTTTACTGCTAACATTCCTGCTTTAAAACTAAACTTGCTATCACCATCTGATACTGGGAAAATGCATCACTTACTGGCTACCAACGACCTAAACCACTATGGATAATAGAACGGCAACCGTTAACCGAGACACCCTAGAGACTCAAATTTCAGTATCTATCAATCTCGACGGAACCGGCGCGACCAACTTTTCAACAGGCATCCCATTTCTTGAACACATGCTAGATCAAATTGCTCGTCACGGCATGATCGATATAGACGTTAAGGCTAAAGGTGATTTACACATTGATGCTCACCATACGGTTGAAGATCTTGGCATTACTTTAGGCAAAGCTGTTTCTGACGCATTAGGTGATCGCAAAGGCATTTACCGCTATGGCCACGCATACGTACCATTGGATGAGGCTTTATCACGCGTTGTTATTGATTTCTCTGGCCGCCCGGGGCTTGTTTACGATGTCGAATTTCCACGCGCACGTATTGGTGATTTTGATGTTGATTTGTTTCGAGAATTTTTCCAAGGGTTTGTTAACCACGCTAACATGACTCTTCATATTGATAATTTAAAAGGCGTTAACGCACATCACGTTGCAGAAACTATCTTTAAAGCATTTGGTCGTGCGCTGCGCTTCTCCTTAGAACGCGACGAACGAATGGCGGGCATCATGCCGTCAACTAAAGGCTGTTTATAACACGTTAAACGAGTACTAAATTATGGCCACCGTTGCCGTTATTGACTATGGAATGGGCAACCTTCATTCCATTGCTAAAGCATTAAAAGCCGCATCTCCCGACGCTAACGTTATTGTGAGCGCTGACAAAGATATTATTTTGTCAGCTGACCATATTGTTTTTCCAGGCGTTGGCGCTATTCGTGATTGCATGGCCGCTATAAAAGAGGCTGGCTTAGACGACGTTATTAAGCAAGTCGCTAAAACCAAACCACTTTTAGGCATTTGCATTGGCATGCAGGCCTTACTTGAACATAGCGAAGAAAACGGGGGCGTCGACTGCCTAGGAATAATCCCTGGAAATATCATTAAATTCCCCGCAAACTTAAAAGATTCACTAAATAACAAGCTAAAAATTCCACACATGGGCTGGAATGTAGTTAATTATTCAAATAAAAACCCATTATTTGAAAATATTGCGCAAAATGATCGATTTTATTTCGTCCATAGCTACCACGCGGAAAAAGTGGGTGATAACTTCGTTTCTGCCACAAGCAACTACCCAAATGCCTTCCCTTGCGCGCTAAAGTGGAGAAATATTGTCGCTGTACAGTTCCACCCGGAGAAAAGCCAGCACGCCGGAATACAATTACTTAAAAACTTTTTAAACTGGGACGGCACGTCCTAAGGAATAACCAAGATGATTCTTATACCCGCCATTGATCTTAAAGAAGGCAAGTGCGTTCGCTTACGCCAAGGCCGCATGGAAGACGAAACCATTTTCTCAGATAACCCTGTTGAAGTCGCTACCCGTTGGGTGAATGAAGGCGCAAAGCGCCTCCACCTTGTCGATTTAGACGGCGCCTTTGCCGGCGAACCTGTTAATGCAGGCGTAGTACACGACATAGCTAAAGTCCATCCAGATTTGATTATTCAAGTCGGCGGCGGCATTCGCAATGAAGAGACGATACAAACGTACCTTAATGCTGGCGTTCAATACGTTATTATCGGCACAAAGGCTGTTAACGCACCCCACTTTGTAGGCGATGTTTGCGCTGAATTCCCTGGCCATATTATTGTTGGACTAGACGCCAAAGATGGCAAAGTAGCCATTGATGGTTGGTCAAAATTATCAAATCACGACGTGATTGATCTCGCCCAGCACTTTGAAGATGATGGCGTAGAATCCATCATTTACACCGATATCGGCCGCGATGGCATGATGAAGGGCGTTAATGTTGAAGCCACCGCAAAACTTGCTCGCGCTATCAACATTCCCGTTGTTGCATCCGGCGGCATCACCAATATGGATGATATCCACGCGCTTGGAAAAGTCGCCAGTGACGGTATTATGGGCGCCATTACTGGTCGCGCCATTTATGAAGGTACCTTAGATTTTGCCGAAGGTGAAAAACTCGCTGAGAGCTTCGCTTAAACCATGGGGCTCGCCAAACGCATAATCCCTTGCTTAGACGTTAAAAATGGCCGCGTTGTTAAAGGCGTTAAATTCGTGGATATCCGTGATGCCGGCGACCCTGTTGAAATAGCTCGCCGCTATGATAAAGAGGGCGCGGATGAAATCACTTTTCTAGATATTACTGCAACATCTGATGATCGCGACACCATGGTTCATGTTGTTGAACAAGTCGCTAGTGAAGTATTTATTCCGCTAACTGTAGGCGGAGGCATTCGCAAATTAGAAGACATTAGGCGAATGTTAAAAGCAGGAGCCGACAAAGTTGGCATCAACAGCGCCGCTATTTTTAACCCTGAATTTGTAAAGGAAGCTGCTGAGCGTTTCGGCTCTCAATGTATCGTTGTCGCCATTGATGCGAAATGCGTCAGTAAAGAAGGCGAAGCTAAACGTTGGGAAATCTTCACCCATGGCGGTCGCAAAAAAACCGGTATTGATGCCGTTGAATGGGCCACAAAAATGGCCCACTACGGTGCTGGCGAAATATTACTCACCAGCATGGATAGGGACGGTACAAAAATTGGCTTTGACCTTGAATTGACGCGCACCATTAGCGAAGCTGTTGACGTGCCTGTTATAGCCTCGGGCGGCGTAGGCACACTCGATCATTTAGTCGATGGCGTCACCAAAGGAAAAGCCGATGCCGTCTTGGCCGCCAGCATTTTCCACTTTGCCGAATACACTATTGGCGAAGCTAAGCAACACATGCAAGACAACGGCATTGAGGTCCGCCTATGAGTAATTGGCTTGACGAAGTTCGCTGGGATGAAAAAGGCCTTGCACCCGCTATAGCCCAAGATCATGAAAGCGGGAAAATCCTGATGGTAGCTTGGATGAATAAAGAAGCACTAAAACTCACTGCCGAGCAAGGTCATGCTGTTTATTGGTCCCGCTCACGTAACAAATTATGGCATAAAGGCGAAGAGTCTGGCCATCAACAAAACATTATCGAGATTCGCTTAGATTGCGACGAAGACGTTATTTTACTGTCCGTTGAACAAAAGGGCGGCATCGCTTGTCATACCGGCCGTGAGCGCTGTTTTTATCGCAAACTCGTTGGCCAACAATGGCAAAAAACAGATTCAATCTTAAAAGACCCTAAGAGTATTTACACCTCATGAACGATACACTCAAACAACTCGACGCTGTTCTGCAGCAGCGCAAGCAAGAAGACCCAAGCTCGTCTTATGTAGCTAGCTTATACGACAAAGGCCTAGACACCATATTAAAGAAAATTGGTGAAGAGGCAACCGAAACGGTCATTGCTGCAAAATCGGGCGATAAAAAACAAATCATTTATGAGACAGCTGATCTCTGGTTCCACACCCTTGTCCTACTAGCACAGCAAGACTTAAGCTCTGACGATGTGCTCAAAGAATTAGAGCGTCGCTTCGGTCTATCAGGCTTAGATGAAAAAGCCAGCAGAAACAAGTAGAATGGCTCTACTTAAACCACATTACTAGAGGTTTCCATGGGCGGCATCGGCATTTGGCAATTAATTATTATTCTCGTTATTGTCCTACTCTTGTTCGGAACAAAACGTTTACGTAACCTAGGTGGCGATTTAGGTGGGGCTATAAAAGGCTTCAAAGGCGCCATGAAAGAGGGCGAGGACGAAAAAAAAACTAACGACCAGAAGTCTGTTGCTAGCGACGACAAAGACGATTCAAGTAAATAACTTAAGCCGTACCGGCCGATAGTATTTTGCCTTATGTCAGAAACCGACTCCAACGACCAAGAAACAAGCTTTGTTTCTCATTTAGTTGAATTACGCGCCCGCTTAATTCATGCCCTTGTTGGTATGCTGGCGATATTTTTGCCGCTCGCACCTTTTGCAAACGATATCTACTCACTAATCGCCCAGCCTCTGCTCATGCATATGCCAGAAGGCACGAGTATGGTCGCCATTGAGGTTATATCACCCTTTCTAACACCCCTAAAATTAACGCTCATGCTGTCTGTCTTTATCAGCATCCCGTGGATCTTTTATCAAATATGGCTATTCGTTGCACCCGGCCTCTATTCTCACGAACAACGCATCGCCTTGCCCTTAGTTACTGCAGCAACCCTTTTGTTTTATACCGGTATGCTATTCGCCTACTTTGTGGTCATGCCTCTCATTTTCCAATTTCTAACCTCCACTGCACCCGAAGGTGTCGCAGTGATGACCGACATCAGTAAATATTTGGACTTTATTTTGACCTTGTTTTTTGCCTTCGGCATGGCATTTCAAGTCCCCATCGCCACTTTCTTACTCGTCAAAACAGGCGTTTCAACGCCGCAAAGTCTCGCAGAGAAAAGGCCTTATATTGTTGTTGGCGCGTTTGTTGTTGGTATGCTGCTAACACCGCCGGATGTTATCTCACAGACTTTATTAGCTCTACCCATGTGGCTACTCTTTGAAGTTGGCTTATTGATGTCTAAAAAATTCGTCCCACAAACAGAGCCAAAAACCGCCGAATGAAAACCTTACTTTTATTAATCCTGATCGCCATGTCCACACAAGCCACATCCAATAACAGTGAATTAAAACCCTGCCCCAATAGACCAAATTGTGTCTCTAGCCAGGGGGATAACAGTCATTTCGTCGAACCGTTCAAGCTCTTACCTAAAGTCACCGTTGATATGAACAAGCTTCTTAGTATTCTAAGTCAATTGGAGGAACGCATTAGCGTTAGCCATACCGGCAACCATATTCATGCCGAGATAAGCAGCCGTATTTTTGGTTTTGTCGATGATTTAGACCTCATTGTCGATGAAGAAAATCAAGTCATCCATATTCGTTCTGCTTCACGCCTAGGCTACTATGACTTCGGTGTAAATCGAAAACGTGTAGCCAACTTACGCGAGCTCCTTATAAAATCGGAAATAACTCAATGATGCCCTTAGCAGCACCCCTCTCATCTTACCCAAAGTATTGGGCTGAGTGCTATGGCGTTGCGCCATTTCTACCCACCACTCGCGCGGAGATGGATACCCTCGGCTGGGACAGTTGCGACATTATTATCGTCACCGGCGATGCTTATGTTGATCACCCCAGTTTTGGCATGGCCGTTATTGGCAGATTATTGGAAAAACAAGGTTTTCGCGTCGGCATTATTGACCAGCCTAATTGGCAAAGTGCTGATGACTTTACCTCGCTAGGTAAACCGAACCTATTTTTTGGTATTGCTGCTGGCAATATGGATTCTATGATCAACCGTTATACAGCGGACAAGCGTGCCCGTTCTGATGATGCATATACGCCAAATGATAAGGCCGGAAAACGCCCTGACCGCGCTGTCATTGTTTACACTCAACGCTGCAAAGAAGCCTTTGCAGACGCACCTATCGTTATTGGCAGTATAGAAGCTAGCTTACGCCGCATTGCTCATTACGATTACTGGGACGATGAAGTAAGACGATCCATTCTCGTCGATTCACAGGCCGATATTTTATTGTATGGTAATGCCGAACGAGCTATTACCGAACTGGCTCATCGCTTATCGCAAAATGAGTCTATCGAAAGCATTACAGATATTCGCGGCACAACGTTTATACGCTCAAGTTTGCCTAACGGTTGGACCTTGATCGATTCAACCCGTGTTGACCGACCCGGGGAAATTGATCCTCACAACAACCCTTACCAGTCAGATGAAGAGCTCGCCGCAGCAACCGGCGGGAAATGCCAAATAAGCAATGACAGTCAAGCGAATGATGGTAGCCAAGTTGTCACTCTCAGTTTCTTACCTAAGCACAGTAAAACTGATCGCGCCAAAACGGTTATTCGCCTACCTTCATATAAAAAAGTTAAGAGTGACCCCGTGTTATACGCACACGCTTCACGCGTTTTGCACTTGGAAACAAACCCTGGCAACGCACGCGCCTTAGTTCAAAATAACGACGGCAAAGACGTTTGGCTCAACCCACCACCTATCCCATTATCTACCGAAGAAATGGATGAGATTTTTAGCTTACCGTACCAAAGAATACCGCACCCAAAATATGAAGGCATGCGCATTCCCGCTTACGAGATGATTCGTTTCTCCATTAACATTATGCGCGGCTGTTTTGGTGGCTGTACGTTTTGCTCTATTACAGAGCACGAAGGACGCATTATTCAAAATCGTTCTGAAGAATCTATTTTGCAGGAAATAGAAGATATTCGAGACAAAACACCAGGATTTACCGGCACAATCTCAGATCTTGGCGGCCCAACAGCAAACATGTATCGTTTATCTTGCAAAGATCCTAAAATTGAAGCGGCTTGTCGGTTACCTTCTTGCGTATACCCTGGTATTTGCGAAAACTTAAACACCAATCACGACCCGCTTATTAAGCTATATAAAAAAGCTCGTAAAATTAAAGGCGTTAAGCGCATTTTAATTGCCTCAGGCTTACGTTACGACTTAGCCGTAGAATCACCAGAATATGTTGAAGAGCTCGTCACCCACCACGTTGGTGGCTATCTGAAAATAGCCCCCGAACATACCGAACAAGCGCCGTTATCTAAAATGATGAAACCGGGCATTGGAACCTACGACCGGTTTAAAACCATGTTCGAAAAATTCACCAAAAAAGCAGGAAAGAAGCAGTACCTTATCCCTTATTTTATTGCCGCACATCCAGGCACGGAAGACGAAGACATGGTCAATCTTGCGCTCTGGTTGAAAAAGAATAAATTTCAAGCAGACCAAGTACAAACCTTTTATCCATCCCCCATGGCTACCGCCACTACTATGTACCATACCGGCAGAAATCCGTTAAAAGGCCTGAGCTATAAAAGTGAAAAAATAAACACTGTAAAGAAAATAGAGCAACGCCGTTTACACAAGGCTTTATTGCGTTACCACGATGCCAATAATTGGGCCGTTATAAAAGATCTATTATTAAAAATGGGGAAGAAAAACCTCATTGGTGACACCCCTAACTGCCTTATTCCGAGTAAACCAGCTACCGGAAAACATGGCTCAAAAGCAGGCATTAAGAAGTTTGTTACCAAACACACAAAACAAGGTTACAAGCCTCTAAAGAAACCATTCAAACAGAAAAAACGTTAATCATTTTATGGTTACACTAAAACAACTGAGCCTATTCTTCGGCCCTGTTCTCGCCTTGTTTGTTTTATTAAGCTTACAACAAAGTGGTGCTTCCTCATCTATCGCCATTACCGCGGCTGTTGCCGTCTGGTGCGTTACTTGGTGGATCTTCGAGCCTGTTCCTATTCCTATAACGTCGCTTGTACCAATCGCAATTTTCCCGCTTGCCGGTGTACTAACAGGCGAGCAAGTTGCCGCCGCCTACGGCAACAAATTGGTGCTATTACTGTTGGGTGGTTTTTTACTGTCTACCGCCATCGCCCATTGCGGCGCCCATCGCCGTTTAGCATTAACAATGGTTCATTGGTTTGGTAACGACAATCCAAAACGCTTAGTACTAGGCTTCATGGTTGCTGCCGCTGTGCTCAGCATGTGGATATCCAACACCGCCGCCACTTTAATGTTATTGCCCGTTGCATTGGCCGTTATTGATAGCGCCGACAATAAAAAACTCGCATTACCCCTCTTGCTAGGCATCGCCTATGCAGCCAGTGTTGGCGGCATCAGCACGCCCATTGGTACGCCACCTAACCTTGTTTTTATGCAAGTCTACGAAGAACATACCGGCTTACAAATCAGCTTCACCCAGTGGATGGGGTGGGCTTTACCGTTGGTTATACTTTTTATACCCATCATCTGGCTTTGGTTAACGCGAAAATTAGACAACTCCGGTCATTTACACCTACCGCAAGCAGGGAAGTGGAGCACGCACGAAATACGAGTGATGATTATCTTTGGCCTAACTGCTTTATTATGGATTACTCGCCGCGAACCCTTTGGCGGCTGGAGCAACTGGTTTAACCTACCTCAGGCAAACGATGCCTCCGTGGCGCTACTTGCCGTTATTGCACTATTTGTTATACCCAATGGCAACAAACAAAAATTACTGGACTGGAAAACAGCCCAACAAATTCCATGGGGAATTTTATTACTGTTCAGTGGCGGCATTTGTCTCGCTAAGGCTTTTGTTATATCCGGCCTTAGCACACAGCTGGGTGAACAGCTTTCAGCCGTCACCTCATTCAGCATCATAGCTATGATGGACATTATCGCGCTATGCGTCACCTTTATGACCGAAGCAACCAGTAACACAGCCACCACTGCAATGTTGATGCCCGTTCTCGCCGCTACTGCTATCAATGCAAATATAGACCCTCTATTGCTAATGATTCCGGCCACTTTCAGTGCCAGTTGCGCGTTTATGCTGCCCGTCGCCACCGCACCAAATACCATTGTATTTAGCAGTGGCCACGTCCTTAGTCAGCAAATGGCAAGGGAGGGCTTCATTCTTAATCTTATCGGCGCCGTTCTTGTTAGCTTCATATGCTGGCTATTGCTCACCCACTAACATAATGCTTTTTTTATGCTAACCTTTAGATGAATGTGAGTGACTTCTTCTATTCAGTTCTTAAATAGAAGGGGAATTAACGAATGTAATCGTCCTACATCTTACCCGTCATAGTGCTCTTAGCACTGCGGCGTATAGCATAAAAGGCTTTAAATAATGGGTTCAAAAAACAACAATAATATTTTATATAGCACCCTTATTGCATTAGCGTTAATAAGCATTAGCACCGTCAGTAATGGCCAAACAAAACAAAAAATTCATGCGCTATACATTCCATTAGCAGACCATTACGCGGCCCTCGTCGCCTACGAGCGTTATCGTAACAAAATGATTTACGCCGATTTTGAAATTCAGAAAATGGGTAATTGGGATTTGCTTCGCGCCTACTTTCAATCCGGCGAGGTCGACATGGCATTCGTAATGACGCCCTTGGCCATAGATATGTATCGAGAAAAGCCTCTCTTTCGCTGGATTGGCTTAATGCATCGTGATGGCAACGCTCTTGCTATTAATGATTTACTCAATCAATCGGTTAACCTCCCCCCCTTGCGAAAAGACCGTAAACCAACTGGCGCCATCGCAAACACCCTTAAAGAACATTACCAACGGCATCAAAAACCCACGCAAATTGCCGTACCTCACGTATTATCGACCCACAGCGTTGTCCTTTATCGCTACCTAAAAGAGCACAATGCAAGCATGAGCATTCTTCCCCATAAAGCGGCTGACGTACTCGCAATAAGCGTTGCCCCACCCAAAGCTCCCACCTTTATTAAAGCAAAAAGCAATCGCGCTCAGATAGCGGCTTTCGAACAATCTCTTCCATGGGCCGATGTCGTAGAAACTCAGCATTTTGGTCATGTGGCGTGGTATTCAAAAGACGTTATGCCTTGGCCTAATGGCCATGTTGAATGCATTGCAGTAGCAACAGACACGGCTATCGATAAGAAGTACAACGCCACACAAGAGGTTATGCGTTACATACGTAAAGCCGGCGCGGATATTGAAGAAGCCCGCCTTAAAGGTGGCCGCGCGCTAAATGAAATTGTTAACATCGTACGCAAACATATACCTCAACATAACCGTAAAGCCATTATTGCAAGCTTAGACCCAAACCTCCGCGTTATTAATTACCAACATTTAAATATCGACAAACCCGGACTAAAGCTGATTATGGATCTTGCCGTAGAGGGAGAAATAATACCTGGCCCCATAAACATCGATGCTTTTGCAGACACCCGCTTTGACTCGCTCGGCATCAATGAATAAGCCCCCCACATTCGTTAAGGAAAGCTCCCTTAAGAATAAATTATTATTCTGGTTTATAACCCTATCCATACTCCCAATGCTGACCCTATCTTGGTTCAGCACTCAACAAGCAAGCAATCAATTAAGGTTAGAAGCAAGGAGCTTACTGGCCGAAGCCGCCACTTCTAAAAGTGGTTTTATTCAAAACTGGTTTAATTTCCGTTTCAAAGACCTAAATTTCCAAGCCAAAGATCAATCCAACGCTTTTTTTCTGTCCCAACTAAAAAGCGATTTCAAAAGTAGCCACAAAACAGCCGCCGATTACGTAAAAAGTTACGACTGGGCCGAACAAAAAGCGGCCTTTGATGCAAACCTCGTCAACCTTCTCCATGATTATGATTACATTTACGACATATTTCTAATCGATCTAAAGGGCAATATTCTCTATACCGTCGCTCAAGAAAGCGACCTCGGAGATAATTTATTTAAGGGTCACTTAGCCGACACCAACTTTTCCAGAAGCGTCTATGAAACTATCAGCACGGGGGAGTCTAGGTTCTCCGGCATCGAGCGTTACGCACCCAGCAATAACGAGTTGTCCGGTTTTCTAACAGCACCTATGCTCGACGACGACGGCAACAAAATGGGTGTCTTTGCTATTCAAATAAAATTGCTTCAACTTTACCAACAAATCTCAGCCACCACCGCTGACTCACAGTCTCGCGTACATTATTTAGTCGACCCCAATGGGTTACTTATTAGCCCCATCACGCATAACGACGAAGTATTAAATAAGAAAATTACCACTCAACCTATTCTTCATTGGGCAGAGCAACAATTTAATTCCAACAACTTTTCTTTAGATGAAAATGTAGACAACAATATTTACATCGGAAGCAACCAACTCCCCGTTATTGGCTTTAGCCAATCCATACGCATCGCAAACATCAATTGGTTACTTATCAGTGAAATAAACGAAGCCGAGGCGCTTGAATCCATTACTCTACTAGAGACCCTCACGCTCATGCTAACGGGAGCATTTTCCCTCTTTGCTTTACTTGCAGGCCTTTACCTCTCCCGTAAAATTGTAAAGCCCATTACAACCTTATCAAAAGCAACAGCCGCCTTATCCAGAGGAATTCTTCGTCAACACGTTAACGTACACAGTAACGATGAAATTGGCGAACTAGCCGACACCTTTAACCGCATGCTCGTTATACGTCAGGAATACGCTGATACCGTGCAAAATCAAAAGAATGATATTCAACGCGCCCTCACTCAAGTGTCTGAGCAAAAATTTGCTATGGATCAACACTCTATCGTCGCCATGACCGACATAGACGGCACGATCACCTACGTTAATGATTTGTTTTGCAAAATAAGTGGTTACACCCAGGATGAGCTCATTGGTAATAATCATCGTATGCTTAATTCTGCCTACCACGACACTGCCTTTTTTACCGACATGTACGATACCATTTCAAATGGTGGTGTATTCCGTGCGGAGATTTGCAACCAGAATAAATCTGGCGAACTGTATTGGGTAGACACTACCATCGTTCCCGATAAAGACGAACACGGCAACTTAAAAGGCTACACCGCCATTCGTACCGATATCACTTACAGAAAAGCAGCCGAAAAAGAATTATTAGTTGCACTGGGTACAGCAAAAGCGGCTACCGAGGCAAAAAGCGCCTTTTTAGCCAACATGAGTCATGAAATTCGTACCCCATTAAACGGTGTTATCGGCATGAGTAACTTATTGCTCGACAGTGAGTTAAATAAAGAGCAATACGAACGCACTAAAATTGTCGCTAATAGTGCCAACAGCTTATTGGCTATTATTAACGATATTTTAGACTTTTCCAAAATTGAAGCCGGTAAACTCGACTTAGAAATTATTGATTTTGACCTTAGCGCACTATTAACAAACTTAGGCGCAACCATGGCCTACCGCGCTGAAGAAAAAGGCATCGAACTTATTTGCCCCTCCAACCCAATAAAATCGCACTGGTATAAAGGTGACCCTGGGCGTATTCAGCAGATATTCGCCAACCTTATTAGTAACGCCATCAAATTTACTTCTCACGGCGAAGTATCAGTTAGCGCGAAAATTATTGGCGGCAAAAATCAACAACATTATTTACTGGCCGAAGTCACCGATACAGGTATTGGCCTCACACCCAAGCAACAAAGCAATTTATTTGAACGCTTCACTCAAGCAGACGACTCAACCACCCGAAAATATGGCGGTACAGGGCTAGGCCTAACCATTTGTAAACAACTTATCGAATTAATGAACGGAGAAATCAGCGTAGAAAGCACGCCCAATGAAGGGACTACCTTTTTAGTTTCTTTAGAGCTGAAGCCTAGCGATTACGAAGCGCCCCCTCCTGCAACGCTTCCCACAGATAACGACAAAATCTTAATCGTCGACGATAATTACACCAACCGAAAATTACTAACAGGCTTATGTGATTTCTGGCAGCTCGATAGTCAACAAGTGGAAGGTGGCGCAGAGGCATTAGAGCTTTTGATTACCGCAAGCAAAGAGGGCAAGCCTTTCTCAACTGTTATTGTTGATATGCAAATGCCTGAAATGGACGGTGTAGAACTCGCCACACGCATAAGGGAAGAAAAGCTCATAGAAAGCCCTCATTTAATTTTATTAACCTCCCAAGCACGCCGAGGCGATGCGGAAAAAATGCATTCTGTTGGCTTTAATGGCTTTTTAACAAAGCCGGTTAACCAATCAGGCCTGCATAACGCACTATTACAAGTACAAGGGCTGAGCGACAATGATAGCCCAATGATTACCCGCCATACTTCCCGTGAAATGAGCTCATACAAAGCACAAGTTTTAGTCGTTGAAGATAATATTACCAACCAACTTGTTGCTCGCGGCATGCTAGAAAAATTCGGTATTCGCGTCAGTGTTGCAGCCAACGGCGAAGAAGCCATTCAAGCATTAACAGAACGCACCTATGACTTAGTCTTTATGGATTACCAAATGCCTGTAATGGACGGCATTCAAGCAACAGTCATTATTCGTGACCCCGAGTCCAGTGTTCTGCAACACGATGTGCCGGTTATAGCAATGACCGCAAATGCGATGAAAGAAGACCAAACACTTTGTTCCAAAGTTGGCATGAATGACTTTGTCGCCAAGCCCGTTAACCCCTCTGTATTACACACCGTGCTCGACACATGGCTACCTAAGAATTGCCACCAGAATGCAGACATGAATAGTTTCGACGAACCGACGAACGAAGAGGGTACCTCACTTGCTATACCCCTCACTATGAAAATGAACCTCCCTGATGAACCTGTGTTTGACATCTCCATATTACAAAGTCTGCTCAGTAATGCAGAGCAAATACGCACCATTGCCAACGCCTTCATCGACGACATGCCAAACCAATTAGAGCTGCTACAAGCGGCTCTTGATGAAAATGATGCCATAAAAGCAGCCGCCGTTGCGCACCGAGTTAAAGGCTCCGCCGCCAGTATTGGCGCCGGTGTTATCGCAAAGCTGGCCGAAGATATGGAAAAGTCAGCTAAGGCCGGTAACATACAACCCGTCGCGGATGCCTTTGCTGATTTAGAAAACAGCCTCAAAATGCTAAAAAAATCTGCTCAAGATCAACTATGAAAATACTGATAGCAGATGATGACTTAACATCTCGCATCATGTTGCAAACAATGACGAGTAAATGGGGCTTCGAGCCTATTGTTGTTGAAGATGGCGAAATGGCCTGGGATATACTTCAAAAAGAAAACCCTCCCCGTATTTTGCTCATTGATTGGGAAATGCCTAACTTAAACGGCTTACAACTCAGTCAGTGTATACGTGACCAAGCGCAAGAAGATCCGCCTTATATTATTTTGCTCACCGCTCGCGATGAATCAGATGATATTGCCACTGGGCTTAAAGCCGGCGCCAATGACTATATTACTAAACCGTTCAAAAAAGCTGAGCTTGAGGCCCGCATTAATGTTGGTCAACGTGTTTTAAAGCTGCAACATGCAAATTCAAAAGCACTGGCCGCTGCTAAGCTTGCTGCATCCGTCTTCACTCATGCTTTAGAGGGGATTGTTATTACCGATGCAAAAGGTTTTGTTATTGATGTTAACCAAGCTTTTACCGATATTACCGGCTATTCCCGTGGTGAATCTATCGGCGAGAACTCTAGTTTTCTTGCGCCCGAAAAATATGAAGCCGCATGGCAAGCAATACAAAGTAAAGATCAATGGTCAGGCGAATTAAGCAACACTCGAAAAAACGGTCAAAACTTCGTACAACAATTAACCGTTAGCACGGTACGCGACGGTAACAATAATATTAAAAATTATATCGGGCTTTTCTCTGATATTACTGAACGCGCCCGCTATCAAGAAGAACTCGACTACGCTGCCACCCATGATGCATTAACTAACGTTGCTAACCGCAAGTTACTGAAAGATCGCTTGCAGCAAGCAATGGCTCGCGTTCGTCGCGGCGCTAAACCATTAGCCGTGGCCTTTATTGATCTCGACGGGTTCAAAGCCGTCAACGATAATTTTGGCCACGAACAAGGCGATAAAGTTCTCGTTTCCCTGGCTAAGCACATTAGCGAACTTATCCGCGATACGGACACTGTTGCTCGCGTGGGTGGTGATGAGTTTGTTGTACTACTCACCGACCTGAGTGATAACGACGGTTGCGAGCTTACCTTATGGCGTTTGCTCGCCGCCGCCACGACCTCTGTTGAAATAGGCGGTATGCAAGCCGATGTTTCTGCCAGCATTGGCGTTAGCCTTTATACAAAAGGTGATTCAACGAGCGATGAAGAATTACTGCAACAGGCCGACAAAGCCATGTACGAAGCCAAAAATAGCGGGAAAAATTGTTACCAGTTCTTTGACGATAAGCGGCTAAGCTAATTATTAACTCAAGGGATGAATTAACTTTCATCGAGGCTGTCCAACCAATGTGTTTCTCGTTTAACGCAATGGCTAATCGTCGCGCAATCAATTAAGTAGGAGGCAGGCATGATCAGCAAACAACCCATTTGTGTCACCGGTGGTTCTGGATTTATTGCTTCCCACGTTATTCGCGAACTGTTGGCGCACGGTTATCGCGTTAGGGCCACTGTTCGCGGCAGTATCGGCCACGGCCAATACGGTTATCTCACCGCTTTACCTGGCGCAGATCAATGCCTAGAACTCGTTCAAGCAGAATTATTAGATGACGGGGCATTTGACTCAATTATTGCGGGCTGTGAGTACGTCATTCATATGGCCAGCCCTTATTTGCTTGACGCAAAGAATGTACAACACGACCTTATCGACCCCGCTATTAACGGTACTCTCAACGTCCTCAATGCATGCAAGCGCTCTGGCTCTGTTAAAAAAGTAGTGCTCACCTCATCTGTTGCCGCACTGTTTGACGAGCCAATCTCTGGGCACACTTATAATGAAGATGATTGGAATACCACTTCCTCGTTATCACGTAACCCTTATTATTATGCAAAAACGATGGCTGAGCGCGCCGCATGGGATTTTATTGAAAAAGAAAGCTCAAGCTTCAAATTAGTAACCATTAATCCGGCGGTCGTTATCGGGCCTTCAATAGTACCGTCCCTCAACACGTCTAATAAAATTTTTAGCGATGTATTATCGGGAGTCTACCCCTTTATCATGAACATGAGTTGGGGCTTTGTCGATGTTCGCGATATAGCGAAAGCTCATGTTTTAGCTATGGAGAGTGACGATGCAAACGGACGTTATGTCTGCACTTCTGAGGTCTTAAGTATGCAACAAGCAGTCAACATACTGCTCGAAAATGGCTACTCTCATTACAAAGCCCCTTCGCTTAAACTGTCCGGATTTATCGGCGATGCTTTAGTCAAAGTTCTTGTTAGCGCACAGGCCAAAGGAGTAAGAAGTTTTATTCGCCTCCACGTTGGCAGAGACGTTGCTTACGACAATTCAAAAGTTTGCCAGCAACTTGGCATTTCCTTTCGCCCTGTTAAACAAAGTATTTTAGAAACAGTACATGACTTAATTGCTTGGGAACATATCGACGGATAAACCGCTCATTCATTGCATCACCGCCCTTAATCCTTAATAATAAAATAACTCGCGCACAGAACACGAGATCATTACTATTTGGAGGGCTCCATGTCGGCTAATACTGACCACTACTGGGCGGATAATATTCGTCTTATTCTAAAACTATTATGCGTCTGGTTCATTGTCTCATTCGGTTTTGGCATTATTCTCGTTGAACCACTCAACACTATTGAATTTGCGGGCTTCAAACTCGGTTTTTGGTTTGCCCAACAGGGCTCCATTATTTCATTTGTTATTTTGATTTTTTATTACATTAAAAAAATGAGTGAACTTGACGCTAAATACAATGTGGATGATTAGATAATGGAATTACAAACCTTAATTTATTTAGTCGTAGGCGCAACATTCGTGTTGTATATCGGCATTGCTGTGTGGGCAAAAGCTAAAACCACTGGCGATTTTTACATTGCTGGCAAAGGCGTTCACCCTATTATTAATGGTATGGCAACAGGTGCCGATTGGATGTCTGCGGCGTCGTTTATCTCTCTTGCCGGGCTTATTTCATACCTCGGTTACGAAGCAGGCATGTACCTAATGGGCTGGACCGGCGGCTACGTTTTACTGGCCATGCTACTCGCCCCTTATTTACGTAAATTCGGCAAATTTACTGTGCCTGAGTTTATTAGCGACCGTTATTACTCGCGTACTGCTCGTGTTATTGCGGTGATGTGCCTTATCTTTATTTCCTTCACCTACGTTGCAGGGCAAATGCGTGGTGTAGGCATTGTATTCTCTCGCTTCCTAGAGCTACCTATCGACCAAGGTTTGTATCTTGGCATGGGCATTGTGTTTGTCTATTCTGTTATTGGCGGAATGAAGGGCATTACCTACACACAAGTAGCCCAGTACATTGTGCTGATGTTTGCCTATTCTGTACCGGCTGTTTTTATGGCCATTCAATTCACTGGCAACCCTATTCCTCAAGTGGCTTTTGGTAGCGAAATGTCTGATGGTTCAGGCTTTTTACTCGATGCTTTGGATAAAACATTGATGGATTTAGGCTTCAGTTCCTATACCGAACCGTTTAACGACAAGTCCATGATTGATGTTATGGCCATCACCTTTGCGCTGATGGTCGGTACCGCAGGCTTACCGCACGTACTCGTACGTTTCTTTACCGTGCCTAAAGTATCCGATGCACGTAAGTCTGCTGGTTGGGCGCTTATTTTTATTGCATTGCTTTATACCACAGCCCCCGTTGTTGGCTCTTTAAGTCGCTTAAACATCATTAACAGTATCAATGGCAGTGACAATACCGGCACGCTTTATACTGAAATGCCTAACTGGTTCCAAACGTGGGAAAACTCAGGTCTATTGGCATGGTTTGATCACAATGGCGACGGCAAATTGCAATATGCTGCAGGCAACGCCTTTTCTGGTAATGGCAAGCCCTCTTTTGACGGCGAAACACGCGGTGTACTCGGCGAACGCGCAACAACAAACCCATCCACCGGCGACATTGTTAATGGCGCTCCTTTTGCCAACGAAATTTATATTGATCGCGATATTATGGTACTAGCCAACCCTGAAATTGCGCAATTACCTAACTGGGTTATTGCCTTGATTGCCGCCGGTGGCGTAGCTGCTGCGCTTTCAACTGCTGCAGGATTACTGCTGGTTATTTCTGCCAGCATTTCGCACGATTTACTCAAAAGCACGTTTATGCCAGGTATTAGCGATAAAGCAGAGTTGCGCGCAAGCCGAATCACCTCTGCTTTTGCTATTTTAGTGGCGGGATATTTAGGCCTACATCCGCCCGCCTTTGTGGCGCAGGTGGTCGCCTTTGCCTTTGGTTTAGCGGCCTCGTCCTTGTTCCCTGTGCTGATTATGGGTATTTTCAGTAAACGCATGAATAAGTACGGTGCTATTTGCGGCATGCTTGCAGGCTTAGTGTTCACTATGGGCTATATCATTTACTTTAAAGGCATCTTTATTGAGCCTATGGCAGCCAATACCGCCGAAAACTGGCTGTTTGGTATTTCGCCAGAAGGTATTGGCTCTATCGGTATGTGCCTGAATTTTGCTGTCGCGTTTATTGTTTCAAGCTTTACGCCTCCACCGCCTCAAAGCGTAGTGGATATGGTTGAACGAATCAGGTTGCCTAATTCAGCAGCCGCAGCTCATGATCATTAATTCATTTGCAAACTGAACGTTAACGCATAAAAAAGGGCTAGCTGATAATCGCTGGCCCTTTTTATTTTAACCGTCGCTGGATTTAGAACGTCACTTCGCCCTGAATCCAAAGTTTGTCTTTATCCGACTTTCCGCTTGCCGCATCACCACTGTCATACATGGCATACTTCATGAGCACTTTATAATGTTTACCAAACTTCTTAACCGCCAAGAGATCGAGTTCATCACCATAATCAATACCGCTGTCTTCAGCTTTAAAGTCATGATAAACCGCCACCCATTTAACCCCCCCAAACTTAGTGCTTAACGTTAAAAAGGTATCTTCTAAGCCATCCACAGGCGTTGTTAGAAATTGATCTGCCCAACCGTTATAGAGGTGATTCGTGCCGAGCGGCGTTTTAAAGGATGCACCATTCTTAGCTTCCTGCACTTCTCGAGAAATTTTTATCGTAACGCCTGAGGCAATAAATCCAGCCTCAACAAAATAATAATCCAACTGTTCATCACTCGCTACCGCACGATGAATATCTTGTTGCGCATACTCTGCGGTATAAAGCACCTTCAAACCATCCAAAACAGCCGCTGAGCCATTAAACCGTAGCCCCAAAGTATCTCGGTCTGTTGCTGCTGCAGCATCAAAATCAAGAAAGTACCCATACCCGTTGATATCGCCAAAAGAGAGCCCGGAATACTTAACATTGACAATCGGTGCATTCACATCTGAATGCGTGCCGGTAATGCCCTTAATGTCATCAATAAAGCCAATAGCAATAACGGTGTCGGGCAATGAATTATTTTCAACCAGTAAGGCATCAAATGTTTGCTCATTTTGGCGCCAACCTACATTTCCCACAAACCGAGAGTTATCAAAAATAATGCGCTGCCTTCCCAGTTTTATCAACGTATTGTCAAAACCCGCATATGACACCCATGCCTGATTAAGTTCATTATTATCTGGGTCTGCAATTACTGAACGGTCTGCGCCATGCCCCCTCAAATCGTTATAATCACGTCCCCCTAGAGGCGTGGTTGATTCCAACTCCGCAAAAGCGGAAAGTCCTTTAAATGTGGGCGTTAAATAACCCAAACGGAACCTTATTGTTAGAGCCTCTGCATCCTGTAATGCTGATGCATCATCAACATCTTCATAACGTAGTCGGGCATCAAAATTAACTTTTCCCATTTCCGGCGACACTATAAAAGTATCGTTAGCTCCTACAAACGCTGCTCCAAACACTAAAGGAACGCCGACCAAAAACATCTTAAATAACCGATTAATTTTCATTTTTCCTTCCAAATACTCTACTATTCGTTAAATATAAAACGGTTAGATAATAAACCGAACAAACACCCCAGAACAACAATATAAATATTTTGAGCACTTTATTAAACACAATTTGGGTCGACGCTGATGCTTGCCCCGTAGTCATTAAGGACATTCTATTTCGTGCGGCTGAACGTACAAAAACCCAAACGACTTTAGTTGCGAACCAAGTAATCCGTGTTCCTCCGTCAGCGTTCATCTCCTTTTTGCGCGTCTCCTCAGGCTTCGATGAAGCGGACAACGAAATTGTTAAACGCATGCAGACCGGCGACTTGGTTATAACTGGTGACATCCCATTAGCCGCTGACGTGATAGAAAAGGGCGGCACCGCACTCAACCCACGTGGTGAGCTGTATACCACTGAAAATATAAAAGACCGCTTAAACATGCGCGACTTTATGGAAACAATGCGCTCAAGTGGCCTAGAAATAGGTGGTGGCCCACCTCCGCTAAACAATACCGATCGCCAAATCTTTGCTAATCAGCTTGATAAGCTGCTAACGAAGGCGGGGCGTTAACTGTATAATCTCGGCAAATAATTCCCTCAGGAAATGCCATGCCTAAAGCCAACGAATTAAAAACAGGAATGATCGTTGAAGTAAACGACGAACCTTATTCTGTGAAAAAAATTGATGTTCGCAACCCATCTTCACGCGGCGCGGCTACTTTATATAAAGTTCGTTTTAGCCACTTAAAAACCAAACTAAAACGCGAAGAAACATTGAAGGGTGATGACTTTCTAAAAGACTTAGACTGCGAACGCGTATCGTTGCAATATTCATATCAAGATGGTGATAGCTATACTTTTATGAATCTTGATACCTATGACCAATACACCGTTGATAGCGATGACATCGAAGGTCAAATTAAATTTCTTAGTGAAGGACTGGAAGGCATCGTTGGTATTTTATTAGAAGGACTTTTAGTTGCCATTGAGCTACCCACCACCATCAGCTTAAAAATCGTTGAAACTGCACCGGGCATGAAAAGCGCATCAGCCACATCACGTACAAAACCCGCCATATTATCGACCGGTCTTGAAGTACAAGTACCTGAATATATCGACAACGATGAAGTCATTAAAATAAACACCAGCACCGGCAAATTTGCCTCACGAGGATAGAGATGAAATCTATAGAACAATTACGCCAAGCACTCCCGACTCTACAGTTTAGCGATACAATGAGCGTTATTGATGCTCTTTACGACTTCACGCCTGGTGGATTTAGTAATGGCGGCACACGCAATGAAGCCGGCGAAAACAATGGTTCTTGCAAGCTTTTTTCCTTTGCCCAGATAAGCGATTTTAGCGAGCCGCAAACGTTGGCTTTATTTGGTGAATTCTATCGCGATGTATTAGCCACGCCTGATGGTAGCGATCACCAGAATATCCGGCACTTTATGCAAACAGGTTGGGCAGGTATCCAATTTGATAACGCACCTTTGATTGAAAAAAAATAACTCAATATGTCTGACTCCTCTTTTTCATCTTTATCTATATCGCCAGCACAAGTTAAAAATTTAGGCTCTTTAGGCTATAAAAAAATGACGCCCATACAGGCGCAAAGCTTGCCTCACCTGTTAAAAGGTAAGGATATTATCGCCCAAGCTAAAACGGGCAGCGGTAAAACAGCCGCTTTTGGCATTGGCTTACTTGATAAAATTAATCCTCGCTTTTTTGGCACGCAAGCCCTAGTCCTTTGCCCAACACGCGAACTCGCAGATCAAGTCGGTAAAGAAATTCGCAAACTTGCGCGTAGCGTACCTAATATCAAATTAGTCCTTTTATGCGGTGGCAAACCATTCGGCCCACAAGTTGGCTCTTTAGAACACGGTGCGCACATTGTGGTTGGGACACCCGGGCGCATTCAAGATCACTTAAAGAAGAACACACTGAAAGTAGATCAGCTTAAAACACTAGTTCTTGACGAAGCCGACCGAATGCTCGACATGGGCTTTAGCGATGTAATGGAAGATATCATCAGCAAAACACCTAAATCACGCCAGACGTTACTTTTTTCTGCCACCTACCCAGATGAAATCAAGAAAATGTGCCGCGCTATTCAACATGACCCAATCACCATCACTGTCGAATCTGAGCACGAACAAAGCGTTATTGAACAACTATTTTATCAAGTAAAAAAACACGAGCGTAATAATACGTTATTGGGTTTGTTTCAGCATTACCAACCCAAAACGGCGGTTGTCTTTTGCCATACCAAAATTCAATGTCGAGAGGTTTCTGAGCTTCTCCAAGAAAATGACATCGCCTCTTTAGCCATTCATGGTGACCTTGACCAGCGCGAACGCGATCAAGTACTTGTTCGCTTTGCTAATAACAGCTGCTCTGTTCTGGTTGCTACGGATGTCGCCGCACGTGGCTTGGATATTAAATCCATCGGTATGGTTATTAATTACGAATTGCCTCGCGACCCCGAAATTTACATACACCGAATCGGCCGAACAGGGCGCGCCGGCGAAAAAGGTTTAGCGATGAGCCTCTTTGCAGAACACGAACAAATTCGAGTTAATGCTATCGAACAGTATCAGGATCAGCCTTGTTTGATTGATAGCCCCGCCTCACTTGATCTAGATGCTACGTATAAGCTTTACCCGCCCATGGTCACCATCCAAATTGACGGTGGACGTAAAGACAAAATTCGCCCCGGTGATTTATTAGGTGCGTTAACAGGGGATGCCGGATTACAGGGCTCTCAAATAGGCAAAATAGATATTTTTGACCGCTCAAGTTATGTGGCTTTAGAGCACGCAGTTGTCCGGCAAGCATTAAACTATTTAGCCAATGGCAAGGTAAAAGGTCGCCCGCGTAAGGCCCGGAAAGTACGCTAGTTATCTAGCCCTGCATCGAAAATGCTGCGACCGCACATTTTCTGTTATAATAAAAATAATCTCGTGAGGCGTTGTTCTTACGCCTAACAACTTTCAACTACAGTTTCCTTATGTTTCAACTGATCATCTCTCGTACGCAGAGCTTAAAAAGCGATCTGCTTTCAGGCCTAACTGTTGCTCTTGCTCTCGTTCCCGAAGCTGTTGCATTTGCTTTTGTTGCCGGCGTTGACCCACTGGTTGGCTTATACGCCGCCTTTATGGTCGGCTTGATTACTGCTGCTATTGGCGGGCGACCCGGTATGATTTCTGGCGCCACTGGCGCATTAGCTGTTGTGATGGTCAGCTTAGTTGCCGAACATGGCGTTGAGTATTTATTTGCTACTGTTGTTTTAATGGGGCTATTACAAATAGCAGCAGGGTTATTTAAGCTTGGGAAATTCATTCGCCTCGTTCCCCACCCCGTAATGCTCGGTTTTGTGAACGGGCTAGCGATTGTTATTTTCATGGCTCAATTACAGCAATTTCAGTTTTTAGACCCTATAACGAATGAATTAACTTGGTTGCAGGGCGAGCAAATGGGCATGATGCTTGGCATGGTTGCTCTTACCATGGCGATCATTCACTACTTACCCAAACTCACTAAAGCCATTCCTTCGTCACTGGCAGCCATCCTTACGATTGTTGCCATCTCTGTTGGCCTGGATATGGATTTACGTACCGTTCAAGATGTATTAAAAGACATGACCGGCGATCCAATGGCAACTATTGCCGGTGGCTTACCGCAGTTCCACATTCCCGTCGTACCTTTCGACTTGGAGATGATTAAAATCATCTTCCCTTATGCGCTTATCCTTGCGGCCATTGGCCTAATTGAATCACTGCTTACATTAACGCTCATCGATGAAATAACAGAAACACGCGGGCGCGGTAACAAAGAATGTATTGGACAAGGCGTTGCAAACATTGCCACTGGCTTTTTCGGCGGCATGGGTGGTTGCGCCATGATTGGTCAAAGTATGATCAACATTAACTCTGGCGGTCGTGGCAGAGCATCCGGCATTACCGCTGCGTTATTCTTACTTGCATTTATTTTGGTAGGTTCTTCGCTGATAGAAATGATCCCCGTTGCGGCCTTGGTTGGCGTAATGTTTATGGTGGTTTTAGGTACCTTTGAGTGGGCAAGCTTCCGCTTATTAGGCCGCATCCCAACATCAGACACGCTGGTTGGTATCACCGTTGCAGTGGTCACCGTGCTTACTGACTTAGCCATTGCTGTGGTTGTTGGCGTAATTATATCTACACTCGTTTTTGCTTGGAAAAATGCCAAACATATGCATTTTGAAATCGACGAAAAAGATGGCGTAAAAATATACAAGCCGATTGGCCCTATCTTTTTTGCCTCCATTCATAATTTCCGCGAGCACTTCGACCCCATTAACGACCCGCAAGAAGTGATTGTTGATTTTGCCCGTTCTCGCGTTTCAGATCACTCTGGTATTGAAGCGATTGACACCTTAGCCGAACGTTATTTAAAACAAGGCAAAACGTTGCATTTACGACACCTTAGTCCCGAGTGTATTAAGCTATTGCACAAAGCGAGAAACTTAATTGAAGTAAACGTTATTGAAGACCCTAAGTACTCTGTTGCAGATGACGAGTTAGGTTAAGTTTGCGGCGGACAGTCTTAAATAGAAGCCTGCACGCACTTTATTACGCCGTATTCGTATTCCTCATCTAGCGCCTCGTAAATGGGCTTAATACGCCCTTTCGATTCATCTTCTAGCGATTCAATCATCATAATGATTTCTTGATACTCGCTATCGTCCAAATCCAACACGTTTTTTACATCCAATAAACCAACCTCGATTGCATCCGCCAAGTGTCCATACACTGTGTTTTCTTTGCTATCGCGTTGCTTTGCTATATCGGTAATACTCAAACCATTTTGGTATAACAACAACGTCTCATTTACCGTCGCACTAAGACTATTATTCAATAATTCTGCCAATGGATATTTTGCAATTTCAGCAAGGAATTGCTTACCATATCGCTTAATTTTTTGATCGCCAATACCGCTTATATAGCGCATATCTGCCGCTATCGTCGGACGTTTCTTCACCATTTCCTGCAAAGTAGCATCATGGAAAATAACATAAGGCGGCACTCCGGCTTCTTCGGCTAATTGCATACGCAACGCGCGCAGCGCTTCCCATAAAGGTTCATCTTGTGGGCGTACTGGGCTTTTCTTCTTTTTCTCTGCCCCCAGTTTCTCTTCTTTGCTTTGCTTTCTAAGTTCTAACGTCTGCTCGCCGCGCAAAATAGGGCGGCATGTTTCCGTTAGTTTTAATGCTCCGTGGCTTTCCGCATCAACATCAATATAGCCCAAAGCAATCAATTGCCTAAAAACCGTACGCCACTCCATCATCGAAAGCTCTTTACCAATGCCAAAGGTGCTTATTTTGTCGTGGCCATTTTGCTGTATACGCTCATCTGCTTTACCGTTTAATACATCAATGATGTAGTTCACCCCAAAACGCTGGCCTGTGCGATAAATAGTCGACAACACTTTTTGCGCCGCTTCGCTACCGTCCCATTTTTCAGGCGGTGATTGGCAGTTATCACAAGCGCCACACGGTTTTTCTAAAGCCTCATCAAAGTAACCCAATAATGCCTGGCGACGGCAAGCTATCAATTCACACAACCCAAGCATCGCCTCTAATTTATTATGCTCAACCCGCTTATGCGCCGCATCTGCATTAGAATTTTGCACAAACTGCCGAAGTGTTAATACATCTTGCAGGCCATACGCCATCCAAGCATTTGCCGGCTCGCCATCACGCCCAGCACGGCCTGTTTCTTGGTAATACGCTTCGATACTTTTGGGTAAACTAAGATGCCCTACAAACCGTACATCGGGCTTATCAATACCCATGCCGAACGCAATCGTGGCAACAATAATCACGCCATCTTCACGCAAAAATCGTTGCTGGTGCTGCTGGCGCATCTCTTGTGGCAAACCCGCATGATAAGGCAAGGCCACTCGCCCTTGCTCGCTCAACCATTCCGCCGTTGCCTCTACCTTTTTCCGTGATAAGCAATACACAATCCCCGCATCATTATTGTGGTTTTCCTGTATAAAACGCCACAATCGTAATTTTGGATTATTACCCTCGGAAATAGCATAATGAATGTTAGGCCGGTCAAAACTATTAATGAAAACACGCGCCTCTTCTAGCTGTAACTGAGCAATAATCTCATCACGCGTCCTCTTATCCGCTGTCGCTGTTAGCGCAATACGCGGTACGTTTGGAAAACGCTCATGCAAAATCTTAAGCTTTTGATACTCTGGTCTAAAATCATGCCCCCATTGCGATACACAATGCGCTTCATCGATCGCAAATAACGCAAGATGACAACGCTCTAACAATGACAGCATAGCGTCGTTTAAAAGCCGCTCCGGCGCCACATACAACAAATCAAGCTCACCGTTTACAAGCTGTTGCTCCACCTGCCGAGCTTCACCCACTTTTAAAGTGGAATTGAGATACGCCGCATTAATACCCAGCTGTTGCAACGCATCCACCTGATCTTGCATCAAAGCAATAAGGGGAGAAACAACAACTGCCGTACCCTCACGCAATAAAGCAGGAATTTGATAACACAGCGACTTACCGCCACCGGTCGGCATCAAAACAAACGCATCACGGCCTTCAACAAGTTCATTAATAATCTCGTCTTGCGGCTGACGAAATTCATCGTAACCAAAAGTTTTTTGTAAAATAGATTGAGCTGTAGCCATCAAAAAAAACGGGTATCAAAAAGAATCAATTATCGCATAAACATCTGTCTCGCTGACGAAACGGTATAATGCCTACCTGAATTCCAAACACCAACCTACCTGTACATGCTGAAGTTAACCAATGTATCGCTTCGTCGAGGCGCCAACATATTATTTGAGAACGTCTCGTTCACCGTTCATACCGGACAACGCGTTGGGATAAGTGGTGCAAATGGTTGCGGAAAATCTAGCTTATTCGCGATGGTTCTCGACAAGATACACGCTGACACAGGTGACTTTTCCATTCAATCCGGCTTTGTTATTGCGCACGTTGCACAAGAGCTTTCGGCCACTCAACAAGCAGCCATTGAGTTTGTTATTGATGGCGATAAAGAGCTACGTGACGTACAAGCTAAGTTACAAGTCGCTGAACAACAAAACGACGGCCACCGTAGCGCTGAGCTTTACGCTGAATTAGAAACTATTCACGGCTATACCGCTCAAACACGCGCAGCTATTTTATTAAGTGGCTTGGGGTTTAAACAAACCGAATTAAACAACCCTGTAACTAGTTTTTCGGGCGGCTGGCGTGTACGACTTAATCTTGCAAAGGCTTTGATGTGTCGCTCAGACTTTTTGTTACTGGACGAACCGACGAACCATTTAGACCTTGATGCCGTTATTTGGCTACAAGAATGGCTTCAAAATTATTCCGGCACTTTATTGCTTATATCGCACGATAGAGACTTTTTAGACGCGGTTGTCGGCAATGTTCTACATATTGAGCAAAAGAGCGCTATGCTCTACACAGGAAATTATACCCAATTTGAACGTGCTCGAGCAGAGAGGCTAGCGCAACAACAGTCGCTCTTTGAGCGCCAACAAAAAGAACGCGCTCATATACAAAGCTATGTTGATCGCTTTAAAGCAAAAGCCACTAAAGCCAAACAAGCACAAAGTCGTTTAAAAGCTCTCGAGCGCATGGAGCTCATTTCTGCCGCACACATTGACTCACCTTTCCATTTTGAATTTTTTAAACCAGACCGTGTTTCCAACCCACTTCTGAAAGTAGAAAAAGCCACCCTCGCTTATGGTGAAAAGGTGATTTTAGACTCTGTATCACTATCAATAAAACCCGGTGATCGGCTCGCCTTACTCGGCCCTAATGGCGCAGGTAAGTCGACGCTTATTAAATTATTAGCTGGCAAAAGCGCCCCATCTAATGGCTCATTAGAGGCAGCTGAAAGCCTAAAAATAGGTTACTTTGCACAGCACCAGCTAGAAGAATTAGACAGCGCGGCTTCGCCTTTATTACATTTACAGCGGCTCAATAAAAAAGCAACCGAGCGCGATTTAAGAAACTTCCTTGGAGGCTTTGGCTTTCACGGCGACAAAACAATAGAAGCCGTTGCGCCTTTTTCTGGTGGTGAGAAAGCACGATTAGCCCTAGCTCTTTTAGTATATCAAAAGCCCAATTTACTGCTGCTAGACGAACCAACCAACCATTTAGACATTGAAATGCGTCACGCCTTAAGTTCAGCCTTACAAGACTTTAGCGGCGCCATGATCATCGTTTCTCACGACAGGCACTTATTACGCACCATTACCGACCAGTTCCTACTCGTCGCCAACAGTAAGCTGACTGCTTTTGATGGCGACCTAGACGATTACGCCCAATGGGTTAAAAGCGAACTGAAAAACACATCAACAGACACGTCTATAAATAACAATTCAAATTCAGGAAAGGCACGTAAACAACTAGAAGCTAAAAAACGTCAACAACAAAAACCCCTACGCGACACCCTAAGAAAGGCCGAAAAGCAGCTTGATAAACTTAGCGATAAACAAAAACAACTTGAAGAACAATTAAGCAATAATAATTTATACGCTGCAGACCAAAAAACTGAATTAACCACCTTGTTAGAGAAAAAAGCTCTTATAGACAAACAATTAACATTAGCTGAAGAGGCATGGCTAGAAGCACAAGATGCACTTGATGCCGAATAACAAAAAATCAATTATGACAACACCAGAAAACAAAGACCCGTTACACGGCATTACCTTAGAAAAAATAGTAACCAAACTTGTCGAGCATTATGGCTGGGAGCGCTTAGGCCAACAAATTAGCATTCGCTGCTTTACTAGCGACCCTTCGATAAAATCTAGTTTGAAATTTTTAAGAAAAACACCCTGGGCGCGAAAGAAAGTGGAAGCGCTATTTTTGACCACTCAAAATAGTGTTTGGAAAAAGTTATCTTAGGGAAGGCTTTAATTTTTTATAAAGCACCAACGCTATAAAGGCTCCTAAACAATCCGCCAACCAATCCAAAACATCAGTTTGACGACCTTCTATAAATGACTGATGCCATTCGTCACTCATTCCATACAAAGCACAAAAAATGAATGAAATAATAAAAGCCTTCTTAGCATTTTCAATTTGATGTTTGAAATAGTTAATCGCAATAAACGCTAATACTCCATAAGCACCCGCATGAAACAATTTGTCTTGATGTTGAAATAACATCGGCACGGGTAATGACGGCTGATGCGATAAATAAAAGATAAACCCGCAATATAAGCTAAGCAGGAATAGCCAAACCAACTTCACCGCTAAGCAAACACCGTGTTTGCATCAAAAACAGGGCCATCCACACAAACCCGTTTCATTACTTCGCCTTCATCTGTTTTAACTTTAACCACGCAACCAGCACAACCGCCAACCGCACAAGCCATATATTCTTCTAAAGACACTTGGCATGGGAGGTTAAATTCTTTTGCTAATGCCGCAACCGCTTTCAACATCGGCGTTGGGCCACAAGAATAAATAATAACCTGCTCCTTTTCCTCTTCACTTAGCGCATTCAACCAATCACGTGCTAGATCAGTAATGTAGCCTTCATACACACCACTATAGCCTTGCAGGCTTGCTAAGCGACTTGGAATATTCCACTGCTCCAATAGGGGCAAACCATCACTGATGGTATCGGCGATACCTGTAACCGATAATGCCGACTTTTCACGTTCAAACGGAAAGGGTACTTCAGAGCCCATAAAAACAACCGGCTCAATGTTTTTATGTTGCTCTTTAATCAACTCGGACAAACAAACCATCGGTGGAATACCAACTCCTCCACCTAATAATAATGCTTTGGGCTTAGAGCCATCTAACTCAAATGGGCGACCAATGGGCCCCATTATATTCGCGCTCTCACCCACTTGGCGTTTCGCAAGTAAAGCCGTACCTTCACCTACCACCTTATATAAAAACTCTACCCAGCCCTCATCAACGGATACTCGCATAATAGATAGCGGTCTACGCATTAAACGCTGAGGATCGCATTGAATATACGCAAACTGCCCGGGCTTAGCCGATGCTGCACACTTCGGGGCATTAACTCGCAGAACAAATTGCTCCGCTTCAAAAGCCTGATGCACGACAATTTCTGCATCTTCAATAAAGATGGTGTTTCTATTATTTTCTTGCATTATTTTCCGAAAACTACGCGGCCATTAACCAATGTATGCGTTACTTTGCCTGTCATTTGATGCCCTAAATAAGGCGTGTTCTTACCACGGCTAAGTAAGCTCTCTTCACTCACCAACCACTGTTCCTGCGGATCAACAATACAAACATCCGCGACTGAACCCGCTGATAAATTACCCACATCTAAGTCCAGTATCTGTGATGGCCCATAGGCTAGGCACTTCACTAACCCAGTCAGGTCCATTAAACCATCTGCAACCAGCTTCAACATTAATGGCAGCACTGTCTCTATGCTTGAAATACCCGTTTCAGTTGAAGGGAAGGGCGCTTGCTTTGCTTCATTTTCATGCGGCTGATGACCTGAACTCACACTAAAAACCCCCTTTACAACACCCGCAATTAAGGCATCTCTGTCCTCAACCGTTCGCAAAGGTGGCGACGTATGATAATTAGAATCAAACGTTCCAACATCCAACTCTGTTAGGTGCAATTGATGAGCGTGAACATCCGCGCTAATCCCTTTATTCGTGAACTGTGCGCGAGCAATCATCGTCACTGCTCTTGCCGAAGACACACCCGTTAGATGAACACGTGCACCCGTTTCTTCTGCTAATTCAATAATTTGAGCAATCGCAACTGTTTCCGCAGAAACCGGAATACCAGATAGCCCCAGCTTAGAACTTATTGCGCCATCATGAATACTGCCATCATCTTTAATGACAACATCTTCTGGTTTCAGTACAACCAATATATTGTAGGTACTTGCATACTGCAGCGCACGCCTAAGCACTTGATTATTAATGTTATTATTTGGCGCTTGGCTTACTGCAACACAACCTGACTGCTTTAACGCATACATTTCACTAAGCGTTTTCCCTTCTAACATCACCGTTAGCGCACCCAAGGGCAGCACCTTGGCATAGCCTGCAGCGTCTGCTTTATCCAAAATTAATTGCACAACAGAGGAGGTGTCTAAAATAGGCTTTGTATCCGGCAAACAGCAAACAGACGTATAGCCAGCCGTTACCGCTGCTTTTGTTTCACTCTCAATCGTCGCCTTATGTTCAAAACCAGGCTCTCTTAAACTAGCATTTAAATCGACAAAACCAGGCATTACTAACTTATCACTGGCATCAATCGTTACATCTGCCGAGAATCCTTGCGGCGCATCACCAACATGCTGGATTTTACCGTCGGCAATACAAATATTCTGCACTCCATCCAGTTCGTTCGCTGGGTCAATAACACGCCCGTTCTTAATAAGTACCTTCACCTTAGTTACTCACTCTATTGTGACCCAAGGTGAGCGTCATCACTGCCATTCGAATGGCAATGCCGTTTGTTACCTGCTGTAAAATAACCGAATTTGAACCATCGGCAACCGCTGCATCCATTTCCACGCCGCGATTAATCGGCCCAGGGTGCATCACAGTTACATCCGGTTTTGCATAAGACAATGTTTTTTGCGTTAAACCGAATCGATCAAAATACTCGTGTTCACTAGGTAGTAATGCTCCACCCATTCTTTCGCGCTGCAATCGAAGCATAATCACTACATCCACATCGTCCAGTCCCGCCTTCAAGTCAGCGTACACATGCACACCTAACGAGTCTGTATCACTGGGCAATAATGTTTTTGGCGCAATAACGCGCACTTCTTTTACCCCCAAAGTGTTAAGTGCATGGATTTGTGATCGCGCAACACGCGAATGAAGAATATCCCCAATAATCGCCACTTTAAGGTTTTTAAATTCTTTTTTAACGCGGCGAATAGTAAACATATCCAACATGGCCTGAGTTGGATGAGCATGACGACCATCACCGGCATTAATAACACTGACATGTGGCGCTACATGTCGCGCAATAAAATGAGCCGCGCCACTATCACCGTGACGGACGACAAACATATCCGCTTGCATAGCTTCTAAATTTCGGATGGTATCGAGAATACTCTCGCCTTTTGCTGCTGCCGATGTAGCGATGTTCAAGTTAATCACATCTGCAGATAAGCGTTTAGCAGCAAGTTCGAACGTTGTTCGTGTTCGAGTACTGTTCTCGAAAAACAAATTAACAATCGTTTTTCCGCGTAATACAGGTACTTTCTTTACGGCCTGGTTACCAACACTGGAAAATGATTCCGCGACATCCATTATCTCTGTCAGGGTCTCTTTTGATAAACTTTCGGTGGTGAGGAAATGACGAAGCCGCCCCTGTTCATCAAGTTGCAAACAGGAACTATCGGGTGCTTTGAAGGACGTACTAGCAGGTTGCTTGCTAGAGCTCATATCAGTCAATTCCGGTTAGTTTCAAGCGCTAAAGGCACTGGTCCAGTCAATTTTACCTGTTTTTGGGGTGATAAATCCAGTTCCAATCCAGTTATGTCCGCATGAAGTGGCAATTCACGTGCACCTCTATCGATCAAAACGACTAAAGTTACGCTATCAGGGCGGCCATAATCAAAGATCTCATTTAACGCCGCGCGGATTGTTCTACCGGTATACAGCACATCATCTACCAAAATAATATGTTCGCCTTCTACATCGCTTGGTATGTTGCTCGGCTTAACCTGTGGGGTTCAAACCAATGCGTGTGAAATCATCACGGTAGAAGGAAATATCAATTTCGCCTAATGGCTTCGTTAGTCCCAATTTCTCATGTAGCTTTTCGGCAACCCAAAGGCCGCCAGTATGCACGCCTATCATCAGGGGCTCTTTTATACCCTTCCGTTGCATCTGCGACGCCAAATTACTCGCCATTGTGCCGATGGTCGCGCTTATATCAATCGATGCCAAATCTGTTTGCATGCTTATTTTTCCTGTTGTTTGGTATTCAACCAGCTTTGTAATATCAATTGAGCTGCCAATTCGTCTTGCACTTCCCATAATTTATTAGCACTCACTTGCACTTCATCAAATAGCAACTGCTTCGCTTCAAACGTTGTTAGCCCCTCATCAAACAGTTCAACGGGGCAGTGGTAGCGGCCTTCTAACTGACGAGAGAAGCGAATCATTCTCGGCGTTACTTCATTGTCTTCGCCATTTTCTTTACGAGAGATGCCAACCACCATTTTTGTTGGCTGCCATTCATCTATTAGCTTACCAATTTCTTCCCAACCTGTTTTTTGCTTTATCGCACGAACGGTCGTTAGCGCATTTGCTATATTTGTTTCAGTATCGCCAACGGCGACACCTATTTTCTTTACCCCGTAGTCAAAGCCTAGGCAAACAGCCACTAACAGTGGCCTGCATCTGTACTTATTAAGCTAATATCAACACCTATTCTATGCCCGGCCAACTCCCAACGCTGTAGCAATGGTTCTTCAAAAATAATGTGTGATTCCGCTTCGCCATGCAGCCATGCATTGCGCTGAATTTCAGCCTCCAGCTGCCCCGCACCCCAGCCTGCATAACCAAGCGCAACAAGCCATTTTTCTGGCCCCCTATCTTCTGCAATTGCTTCTAAAATGTCTTTCGAACTGGTAAGCGCGAACTCATCATTCACTTGTAAGGTTGAATCCCAATTGCCAACGGGTGAGTGTAAAACAAACCCTCGCTCAGGCTGCACAGGGCCACCAATAAATAGTGGCGTCTCTGCCACTTCAAGAGTTGTGGCGGTTATTGATAGCTGATCAAGTATTGCACCCATCTTCATCGTATGCTGCTTATTAATCACTATACCTAACGCCCCTTCTTCATCGTGCTGACACAAGTATGTTACCGATTTAGAAAAGTCATCGCCTTCCATAGAAGGCATAGCAATTAAAAAGTTGTTTGTTAAATATTTTTTCGTTTTCATATGTACGTATTAACGGCTCTTATCGCGTACGCAACGAGCCTTCGTTTAAAAATTGCCATGTGCGCGTAATAACTAAAATATCCACTTCTTTTTGAAGATCTATTGGCAATGGCGCAAAGGGTGCAGCAAGTTTAACAATATTGATTGCTGCATCATCAATAATTTTATGTCCGGAGCGACGATTGACGATTATTTTTTTTAAATTACCGTCGGCATACAACTCAACGCTCATCACTAATGTACCTGACATTTTTTTACGCCTTACATCGCTAGGGTAATTTAAGTTCCCCACGCGCTCTATTTTACGCTGCCAAGCGGCTTCATAACTTGCCGCCTTGTACTTATGCGCATTAATTGAATTGATGTGTAATTTACGGGGCCGGCGTGAGTAGCTAGTGATCGCCTCACTAATCTCTGCCTGGAGTTTGGCTATTACTTCACTTTGCCGCAACAAATCCGCGGCTGTTAATTCTTTGCTTATTTTAGGTACTTTCTTATTGCTCGCCTCAATAGCCACATCTGCTTGTGCTTGCAGCAATACTTTCTGAGCTTGTGCCTTCGCTTCTTGGGTTTTGTTAGACTCTGTCGGCACAGACTTTTTCATCGGCTGCGGTGTTGCCTGCTGCTGGCTAATGGCTTTTTCTTCAGCTTCGCCACTGCCCATTTGGTTTTCTTGCGCGAGAAAATCCGCCTTATCGGGCCGGTCATTATCCGGCATTTGCACTAAAACAATTTCCAGCGCTTTACTTACCGAGTGCGAGATATCTACATCAAAACTTATGCCGAGAATAACTAACGCGTGCACAATGCCCGCCATAAACAGCGTTAGGCTTAATTTGTCTCCCGATGAAGTAGTTGCAGAAGCCACTGCTACGCTATTTTTTCCTCAATACAATCCATTAATAAACCACTTATATTTAAACCGTATAAGTTATCCAGCTCCTGTACACATGTTGGGCTGGTCACGTTAATCTCTGTTACATAATCACCAATCACATCAAGGCCTACAAACATCAAACCTTTCTCGACTAGTTTTGGACCGATCTGTTCGCAAAGCCAATATTCCCTTTCTGTTAATTCCCTGCCTTCACCTTTACCCCCCGCCGCTAAGTTACCGCGCGTTTCACCTTTTGCAGGAATACGCGCCAAACCATAAGGCACTGGTTTGCCATTAATGATTAGGATGCGTTTATCACCGTGTTTAATTTCCGGTAAGAATCGCTGCACCATCGTCAGTTTTTTACCATAATCTGTCATCGTTTCCAGCACGACACCTAAGTTATGGTCTTGTTTTTTTAAACGAAAAATAGATGCTCCGCCCATGCCATCAAGCGGCTTTACAATCACATCTTCGTGTTCTGTCAGAAAGTCTCTAATCCGTTGTGTTTGCGATGTAACCAACGTTGGCGAGCAACATTGTGGAAACCAAGCGGTAAAAAGCTTTTCATTTGCATCGCGCAGGGACTGAGGCTTATTAACCACCAGTACACCATCTCGCTCTGCTTGTTCCAGCACATAGGTTGTGTAGATATAGTCCATGTTAAAGGGCGGGTCGACACGCATCAACATCGCATCTATTTCACTTAGCGGCTGATCAACCGGCTCGCCTAATTCAAACCAACTGCTTTCATCACGCTGCACACGCAAAGGCCGACAAACCGCTTTTGCCGTGCCATTCAGTAGGTACAAGTCCTGTTGCTCCATATAGAACAACTCCCAACCCCTGCTTTGCGCTTCTAGCAACATAGCAAAAGTGGTATCTTTTTTGATATTGATAGACCCAATAGGATCCATTACAACGCCTAAGCGCATAGTTGCTCCAAGATTACGTATTAAGTTTATTGATATGTTTCATTGTATATATCGGATAGTTTTCGTCCATTAAAAAGCCAAAATGGGGATGGCTGTAATGGTCGATCCGTTCCAAGAAGCTTTTTAGTTAGCGCAGTCAAGGAGCAATCTTCCCCATTATGCCTCACTCTACGGCCATTAATAATCGTGCAGCTCTCATCACTTTGGGTGAATTTCAGCACAGAGCCTTCGGAAATACCCATTTCGAAAAAATTTTGGGTTGGACGACGAGCTTTTAATTTATCAGCTCCTGCTTTTGCATCTACATCTACCTTCTTTGCTTCAGCCTGAAGTGCAGGAGTAACGTCCTCAACAACCATTAGTTCAAGCAACGCTATTGCTTGCTCAGGCTCTATTTCAAAAAATTCCCGTTTAGGATTCAACCGATATGGCCCAAAAGCCAAATGAAAAGCTTTCTCAACTTTTGACTCATCCAAAACACGCCCAGCAAATGCGCATTCAAACGGTACAGGAACACCCGTTGAATAAAGCTCGCTTAACCTTGCGTCGACAGAACCACGAGATGTTTTACCAATTTTCACTATTCCTGGCATCGCTGGATTAGTTAAAACATAAACTATTCCTACACTCCCCTCATCTTCCATATTTTTCTTTTCAAGCCTGTTTTTTGAATTATTATTTAAACATAATTAGACAGTCCTTCCATGTGTTTCGCCTTAGAAACGAATGACTCCTTTGCCAATAGCAATACGCCGAAACCCCTTTATCGCGTTTAGTAATAAATTGTTTTTCGGATAAGTGAGCGCGTTGTCTGAGCATAGCGAGTTTAGCGCTCACCCGAAAAGTAATTTATTACTGCGATTAGGGCGCCTTTTCTTTGGTTCGTTTTTAGTCAAATTGCAGATGTTCTTTATCTGCATAAAGAGACTTATGCCTTCGGACTTTTGGCCGCGCAAAAGAAATGAACGCCCTCGCGGCAGCGAAAACAAAACCTACCCCATATCACCCCATAACACCTGCATTGCCGCTATTGATGCAATTGCTGCTGTTTCATTACGTACAATTCGCGGACCAAAGCCAAGCGCACTAAAGCCTGCTTCTTGCGCATCAATCACTTCTTGTTCTGAAAAACCACCTTCCGGACCGATCAGTACGGATACGTCCCCATCTGGCTTTGAATGCGTTTTCAAGGTGCCCGCTTTACCTGGCTCAAAAATAATACGGCTTGCCGGCAAGTCACTCGTCAACCAATCCGCAAGGTTTAAAGTGACATTTAATTTCGGCGGCACGTTACGCCCACATTGCTCACACGCTCTATAAACAATACTTTGCCAATGTTGATGACGCTGCAATCGCCGCTCTTCCGTTAACTTAACAATGCAGTGTTGCGTAATAACAGGCGTTATCACGGTCACACCAAGCTCTGTCGCCTTTTGAATAGCCACATCTATACGTTCGCCACGTGACACACTTAAACCTAGCTCAATCGCTAAAGGTGACTCTACATTTACATCACGCCACTCATCTATGTGAAGACTGACCACTTTGCGGCTAACTTCTTCTACCGTTGCAGCGTACTCACCACCGCGACCATTAAAAACCGTAAGCTGAAAGCCTTTTTTTAGGCGTAATACATTACGTAAATAATGTGCAGCGTTTGCTTCTAACGTAACGACCGTGCTTTGTGATAAGTCTTGCTCAATAAATAAGCGGGATATTCGCATATCTAACCGTGCAGACTATCCGGCAAAGTAATCGTATCAATCGGAGCCTCTACCTTTGGCGGCATTTGTAAATGGAAACCTTGTGTTCGCAAGTTTTCCATTACTATAAAAACATCTGCTCGCGCTAATGGGCGCTTTGCGGATAACGTCAAATCAAACACATGCTCTGGAACAGGGAATTGCCTCATCACTTCCGGCGGCACGTCTTCAAACTCATCTTGCTCTTTAACGTAAAGGTATAAGCCGTCGCGCTTTTTGGTTTTATAAATAGCGCAGGCTACTTCTTGCTGTTCGCTCATGCGTTTTCAACCCCTAAATTTCGACAGATGGCTAAACTGGCTTCAGCCTGATTCATGCTGTAAAAATGCAAGCCTGGGCAACCATAATCCAATAACGATTGGCACAACTCACTAACCACATCAGTACCAAATGCTTTAATAGACTCGCGGTCATCCCCAAAGCCTTCTAGGCGTTTTGCAATCCAACGAGGGATTTCTGCACCACACATATCAGAGAACCGTGCTAACTGTGAATAGTTGGTTATTGGCATAACTCCCGGCACAATCGGCACAGTTAAGCCCATTTTGTCGCAATCTTCTACAAAACGAATGTACGCTTCAAAGTTAAAAAAGTATTGCGTAATGGCGCTGTTTGCACCCGCTTCTACTTTTTGTTTGAAGTTAGCCATGTCCGTTTGCGCGTTCTTTGCCTGCGGATGAATTTCTGGATACGCCGCCACTTCTATATGAAAGTAGTCTCCAGTTTCTTCACGAATAAAGCCAACAAGTTCATTCGCATAACGAAACTCACCAATATCTAACGTGCCAGAAGGGATATCTCCACGTAAAGCAACAATGCGGTCAATGCCTTCTTGCTTATAGTTCGCCAACATTTCACGAATATTTTCTTTGGTGGAGCCCACGCAAGACAAATGAGGCGCTGCCGAGAAACCCTGCTTTTTTAAATCCAAAACAGTGTTAATCGTGCCTTGCTGCGTACTGCCGCCAGCACCAAAGGTAACGGAGAAATACGCTGGGGAAATTTTCCCCAGCGTTTGACTAACCTTTAATAGCTTTTCGCGACCTTCTTCCGTTTTAGGTGGAAAAAACTCAAAGCTTATTGGTTGATGCGGTTCTAATGCCATAGTTTAGTAGCGGTAATGGTTTGGTTTATAAGGACCATCAACAGGGACATTAATATAGTCAGCCTGCTCTTTTGATAACTCGGTTAAGTTTGCGCCAATTTTTTCTAGGTGCAAACGCGCTACTTTTTCATCCAATGTTTTTGGCAGTACATACACTTCATTTTTATATGCATCACCGTTGCTAAAGAACTCCATTTGAGCCATGACTTGGTTAGTGAACGATGCTGACATGACAAAACTTGGATGGCCGGTTGCACAACCTAAATTCACTAAGCGACCTTTGGCCAATAATGTAATACGCTTACCATCAGGGAATATGATGTGGTCCACTTGTGGCTTAATTTCTTCCCATTCGTATTGCTCAAGCGATGCAATATCAATTTCTGAATCGAAATGACCAATATTACACACAATGGCTTCGTTCTTCATAGCGACCATATGATCGTGATTAATAACACCTAAGTTGCCGGTTGTTGTAACAAAAATATCGCCTTGGTTTGCCACTTCGTCCATACGAACAACACGGTAACCTTCCATTGCTGCTTGAAGCGCACAAATAGGATCAACCTCTGTTACCCATACCGTTGCGCCCATGCCTTTAAACGCTTGCGCACAGCCTTTACCCACATCGCCATATCCAATAACGATGGCAATTTTGCCCGCAATCATCACGTCTGTTGCACGCTTAATACCGTCTAATAAAGACTCACGGCAACCGTACAAGTTATCAAATTTACTTTTTGTAACCGAATCGTTCACATTCATCGCTGGGAACAATAGTTCGCCTGCTTCTTGCATTTGGTATAAACGGTGTACGCCTGTTGTTGTTTCTTCTGTTACACCTTTTACGCTAGCTGCCATATCTTGCCATCTAGTTGGTGCAATAGGTAAATTGCGGCTCAATACTTCAAGAATAGCTACCCATTCTTCGTTGTCGCCTTCTTTTGCAGCAGGCACTGCGCCTGCTTTTTCAAACTCTACACCTTTGTGAAGCAATAACGTTGCATCGCCGCCATCATCTAAAATCATGTTGGCTTCTTGGCCTTCTGGCCATGTCATCATTTTCTCGGTACACCACCAATATTCTTCAATGGTTTCGCCTTTCCACGCAAATACAGGCACCCCCAAATCGGCAATTGCTGCTGCTGCATGGTCTTGCGTTGAATAAATATTACAAGAACACCAACGAACTTCTGCGCCCAAAGCCACCAATGTTTTAATTAACACGGCTGTTTGAATCGTCATATGTAAACTACCGGCAACACGCGCACCTGTTAACGGCTTGCTTTCGCCAAACTCTTCAATTAACGCCATAAGACCTGGCATTTCGTTTTCTGCAATCGCTATTTCTTTATGTCCCCATTGCGCTAATGAAATATCAGCAACTTTATAATCTGTAAAACTCATGTTTTATTCTCCTGAAATTTAAAGGCCAGCCGCGTCTCGTAACACGTCTGCTTTGTCTGTTCTTTCCCATGTAAAGTCTGGCAGTTCACGACCAAAGTGTCCGTAAGCTGCTGTTTGTTGATAGATGGGACGTAGTAAATCTAGTTCGGCAATCAACGCTTTAGGGCGAAGATCAAAGTGCTCTTGTACCAGTTTAGCAATAAGATCGTTCTCTATTGCACCTGTACCAAATGTTTCCACGCTAATAGAGGTAGGCTTAGCCACGCCAATAGCATAAGAAACTTGTATTTCGCAACGTGTTGCCAAGCCGGCGGCAACAATGTTTTTAGCAACATATCGGCACATGTACGCAGCAGATCTATCCACTTTGCTGGGATCTTTTCCTGAGAACGCACCGCCACCATGTCTCGCCATGCCGCCATATGTATCAACAATAATCTTACGGCCTGTTAGGCCGCAATCGCCCACCGGGCCACCAATAATAAATTGGCCTGTTGGATTAATATGAATATTTTCTGATTTACAGCCATCAAACCATTCTGCTGGTAAAACGGGCTTGATAATTTCCTCAATCACCGCTTCTCTTAGCGTTGCCTCATTAATATCAGGCGAGTGCTGAGTTGATAGAACCACCGCTTCAACTGCAACAGGCTTATCATTTTCATAGCGCAATGTTAACTGGCTTTTAGCATCAGGACGCAACCAAGGCAACGTGCCATTTTTACGCAATTTTGCTTGTCGCTCAACTAACAAATGAGAGTATGTAACAGGAGCAGGCATCAGCACGTCAGTTTCATCACACGCATAACCAAACATTAAACCTTGATCACCAGCGCCTTGCTCATGGTCTTCGCTGTCATCAACACCCATTGAAATATCATTTGACTGTTTGCCAATCGCATTCAGCACAGCACAGCTTTGCCAATCAAAGCCAAGCTCTGGCTTATCGTAACCAATTTCTTTTACGACATTACGCACTAACTCTTCCGTATCAACCCATGCATTAGTCGTTACTTCACCCGCTAAAATAACCATGCCGGTTTTAACCATTGTTTCAACAGCTACACGGGATGAGGAGTCTTGCTTCAACAAAGCATCTAACATCGCGTCAGAAATCTGATCGGCGATTTTATCTGGGTGTCCTTCAGACACCGATTCAGATGTGAAAATAAAATTATTGCTCATAATAAATTTGCTCCATTTATATAAATAGAAACAAAATATAGGATGATGCTTTTTACCTAGAAAAGGTAGAAGGTGACGAAAGTCACTCTATGCACAACGTCCATTATTTCAGTTTCCTTAATAATGAACGCCGTTAATTGTCATGAAATGACCATTCTTGAATAAGCCTAACAGGGGCAACCCGGCGCAGCGTTCCTTATTCAAGTGTTTGCATTTTAGACCATGTCGTTGAAAAATCAAGCTGGTCTTCTCTTTTATAACGCCCTTCCTCTAAGAACTGCCTTCTCCGCTAATGATTAACTTTATACAACAATTCCTGTTTCTTTAATAAACTGTTTTTTCCTGCTTTCGTCTACAAGTATTGCGAAATCAGCCCTACTAATTTCCTGTCCATTAAACATTACATCCCCATTAAGCACTTGATTAGGGAATAATTTTTCCATAAAGCTGACCATTCTTGCCATTGTTCGAGCACCCCCGTCTTTAACATTTGTCGGTCGCGCATGTAAGGTGATATTTTGATCCATAAAAACAGTTTGGCCATCCTCCCAGTTTTGGGTGTAAATGTTTTTGGGGTTATTTAATTTACTCCATATGTGTGTTTTTATTTTAATACTTTCGTCAACACTCACATCACGAAACCTTTTAAAGCAATGACTTGGAAACTTAAACCCCTTTCTTCCACTAGCAGTTTGATCAATCAATGGGCATTCCATTCCATCTACAGGTACCATGTTCGCCCTAACAATATCAAGTTGAGAAGGGATAAGCTCTTCAGACATTGATCCTCCGTCCCATTCCCAAACAGAAATCAATTCGTCAAACATTGTCTTATCTTCACAATTTAAAGCGTCATATACTGGGGCCGTACATAAGAAAGTTGTTTGACTATTCCTTGTTCCCAAAAGGCTTGATAAGCCAATAACCCTTTGCGCCGCATAACTGGCTTGCTGGTCACTATGCCAGTCTAATTCTCCATTAGTAAAAAGACCAACCGGCTTACCCCTTTTATTTTTTGCATAACTGACCCGTGTCATACCCTCTTTAAATTCTTTAACCGCCGATGAAATATACCCTAAGTTTAAAAGAAGCTCCCTCCAATGGGGGTCCCTTGAAGGACTTTTTCGGATACATACTCTTCAATTAATGAACGTGATGGCGAACCCCAGAGACTTTGAATTTCAAATAACCTTTTTTCACTAACTTTTTGATCTAAAAGAATGATGCACTTATCCGCTACAAGGCGGCCAAGCTCTATGCACATAGCATCATCATCTATGTCCATGCCTTTTACTTCATAGGCATTATTTAATTCGACTAATTTCATTGAGGGAAGCCTTTGAGTGACTCTTTAGCGTATTCAGTTTCTTCTATTAATGTGATTAGTTCTTTAAACGTCTTAACCTTTTCTGCATCTTCATCCCCAATAGAAATACCTAAAGTTTGCTCTATTAAAACTATTAGCTCTAACGTATCTAGTGAGTTCATGCCGAGGTCAAACTGGAGCTCAGTATCATCAACTATTCTAGATTGATCTATACCCTGCTCATCAGCAATAAGTTTTCTAATTTTATTTGAAAGCTCGTTCATTTTGTACAACCCTTTAAAGTTAGGTGAATTCAATTTCTTGGATAGCTATCTAAGCTACTTTTTAACCACTAGTTATTAGTATATGACAGCCCTACTGTTCAGCCCCAGCATCTGTGAAACAAACCAAGTTGTTGCATAAACCGCTAACAATCCCTCATTCCAATTCCATGCCGTCGTGAGATCGATAATCATACTCAGACCCTATCATAGTATAGTATAGTTTCATACTATGCTCTGTTTGTGGGTTGAAAGCAGCTATATTTCACTAACTAATTTAGCCAACAATCACTGAACTAACCTATTTGATGCGACAAGCGCCATCATCTTGAGTTATTAGGTGGAAAATTGAAACCAACAAAAATTATTTTCCCGATAGGCGCAAAGAAAAGCAGGGTAGCCCACTGCGCACTAAGTTTGCCAAAATTCAAACGTAAACTACAGTAAACTATTCACAAACATAGTAGTAATTATATAAATAATTACTATATTCAAGCAAAACGATATATAAGAAAGTTTAACCATGACCCAAGGGGTAGCAAGGCAACTTAGCGAGGACAGTCCCTAAATGAGTTTTACAGACTATCATTACTATTTTTTTTTATTTCTGTTATTACTTTTTTTAATTTTCATTAAAAATGATTGTCGTTGGGTTTTTTTACTACTATTTAGCATAATATTTTATGCTTATGGTCAGTGGGAGTACTTGTTATTATTGCTAGTGTCTATAACTATAGATTATAGCTGCGCTTTAAAAATAGAAAAATCCGAGAACTTATTAAAGAGGCGCCTTTGGCTAATAGTAAGTTTACTATCAAACTTAGGTATTTTATTTTTTTTCAAATACTTTACAACTTTCTATGAAAACTGGTCATGGATTGAAGCTCGACAAAGCATTTTATATTCACAATTCGAAAGCATCATTTTGCCGCTTGGGCTTTCATTTTATACCTTACAGTCAATGGGCTACACTATTGATGTTTATAAAAAGTTAATTAAAGCAGAACGACATTTCGGCTACTTTTCACTTTATGTAAGCTTTTTTCCTCAATTAGTCGCAGGGCCAATCGAGCGCCCTCAGAAATTACTCCCCCAACTACGCACTCCAAATCCAATTAGTACTGAAAAAATTCAGTCCGGATTGTTCCTGATTGGCTTTGGGCTTTTTAAAAAGCTGGTTATTGCAGACCGTATTTTTGTTCTCTTAAACGATAGCTTATCATCTTATGACAACCTTTTAGGTTGGCAAGCACTCGGTTTTGGAACATTAGCTATTTTTGCTGTTTATATGGATCTTTCTGCTTACACTGATATTGCTAGGGGCTCCGCCCGCTTATTTGGAATTGAATTATCCATTAATTTTAATAGACCCTTTCTAGCTCGAAGCCTTGGCGAATTTTGGCAGCGATGGCATATCAGTTTATCTAGCTGGATAATGACCTATGTGTTTCGGCCTCTCGCCCAGTTAAGTCGCTCCTCCATATACAGACACTTAGCACTTATTGTGACATTTCTAATTATTGGACTTTGGCATGGCCCAACATCTCCGTTTTTATTAATGGGGGCACTACAAGGTTGCGTTATAGTTCTAGAGCGAATTACAGCAAGCCATGGTTATACATGGCCTAAATCAAAAATATTTAACTCCTTACGCATACTCCGAACACATTTGTTTTTAAATATTAGCGGGGTTCTTTTTCTATCACCATCAATGGATACAGCAATAAAAATATATAGTCAAATATTCAATCATAGAGCATTTTTAGACACCTCTATTATTATGAGTCAATTACATGGCACTACATTCTCTATTTTGTTAGCGGGAGGCTTTCTAACAATGACGACTGCCAGTCTATTTAAAATAAGAATAGTGGAAGCCATCTCTAACCTTTCTACTATCGGCAGATTTTTATTGCTATATGCGGTCTTTTTTATAACCATAGCCTTTGCAGAAAGGGGGTCAAATGAGTTTCTCTATTTCGTGTTTTAAAAAAAGCAAGGACTATAAACTAGCATCCAGCCTATTGTTTTTTCTTGGGTTTGGGCTGCTCGTATTCACAGTAATAGGGTACATAGGAGAGAGAGTCGCACCCCATGCTGCCCCCTCCAGGCTATCAAGGTCTATTGGGCAATCAAACGTAATACTTGCTGATGTCAATACTATAACGCTTGGAACATCTCACAATAAAGCCATATTAAAAGATAAATATAAACTACCTATAATCCATTTATTTACAGGAGGACAAAGCATTAGAGAGAGCTTGTTTTTGCTTAAATACTTTAGAAGCAAACTACAAAATATTAAGCGCATACTAATCCCTATAACAGCAGGCTCACTTAGACAAAGCTCAAAGATTCGCCCTCAATTAGCCACTGAGTTATTTAATTTAGACCCCTATTTTTTTTTAAAAAGTGTCTCTCCTGCGAATATTGATTTTTATGCAGGACCTTTAATACGAAGAGTTGCACGGCCTGATAACTGGGAACCTGTATATAAAAAAATACTACTAGGGAATAAAGGGAATAAAGGGAATAAAGGGAATAAAGGGAATAAAGGGAATAAAGGGAAGAAGGAGCCTTTTCTTATCGATCGTGCGCTGAGGCACCTAAAGGTAAGAGGTATCAGCACGCAACAAGAAACAAAAAATACGTCTTATATTAAGGAGCTAGCTAAAGTTGCAAATGAACTTGGTGCTTGCCTTATGCTTTATGAGTCACCCGTATCTTCAGCATATATAAATAACGCTATGATGCACACGCCTGAATTAAGAAACTGGAAAATCCTTTTCAGGAAGCTTTCCGATAGCGCTAAAGGTGAATATTGTATATATTTCTTAGAAGGCTTATGGAGTATAGAGGATTCAATGAACCCTCTATACTACAGAGACCAAGACCATTTAAATAAAGCTGGAGCTAGTATTTTTACTGCAGCAATAAATGAGAAACTAAGTTTAATTCTTGATTCCAGGGCTGAGTTAGCTAACTCTGAAAATCAAATCCCATGACTGTAGTGGTCAAGTAAATTTGGCCACAGTTTTGTATTCAGCCCAGTAGTTTTTCTCCGCAACATTTGGCGATAAGCCATTGTTATGTTGATGAGGCCTGACTTGGCTGTAGTACCCGATTATATA
>LWTL01000120.1 GCA_002101235.1 Cycloclasticus sp. symbiont of Bathymodiolus heckerae
AAAAATGGACAATGCCGATTCATAATTGGAGCCAGGCATTATCCCAACTAGACATTTATTTTGAAGGCCGCCTAGATAGCGCGCTGGAAATTTAAATTAACCCTGACACAGAATTTTGAACGGTCCCCGTTGTATATGATAGATGTTTTACACACAGCTTTATTCAGAAATGTATTTCCTTAATTTTTTTAACTTTCCGCGCTGAGTTTTACTGTCTACCCGCTTCTTTCTCGCGTTTTTGCTTGGCTTGGTTGCGCGCCGAGTCTTTTGTGTAACTGTTACACTTTTTATTATAAAGATTAAGCGTTCTAGTGCATCTGCTCGGTTCTTTTCTTGAGTACGATGCTGCTGCGCTTTGATGATGATAACGCCGTCTTTATTAATACGCTGATCTTTTCGCGTGAGTAATCGTTGTTTTAAAAGCTCTGGTAGCGATGAAGATTCAATGTCGAAGCGCAAGTGAATGGCTGATGAGACTTTGTTAACATTTTGCCCGCCGGCGCCTTGGGCGCGAATGGCGGTGAGTTCTATTTCTTCGTCATTAATGGAGAGGTGTTCTGAGATGCGGAGCATAGGTGGAAGTCTTTCAAGGCGACGATGTTACTTGCGCTTTTCTGACCGGCGCTTATTTTGTTCGCTTTGTGTCGTGGTAAATAAGGCGAGTTGTTCTTCAGCCCAAGCAATTGCTTCTTTTTTTGTTTTGAAACCTGCTTGAGTTTTACTAACGACGTTATTCTTTGCGCTGGCACGGCGAATAATCTCAGCTTTCCATCTGCTTTTTTCTTTGGATACTGCGATGCTATATTTTTTGTTTTGAGTCATGATTTATTAGGTACTGTAAAAATAAAGGGTTACTTTTCGATGAGACGAATGCCGTCTTTAGAAATCGTAATAATGCGTTGCTTGTATAGGCCACCGATAGCTTTTTTGAAAGCACCTTTGCTCATGCCGAAGGTATCAGAAATTATATCGGGATGAGATTTATCATGTAGAGGCGCAAAGCCTTCGTGCTTTTCTAAGTAATTTAGAATTATTTTGCTGTATTTATCGCGAGTTTCTTTACCACCTTGCAAGCTCAAGTCTATTTTCCCATCGGGGCGTATGCGTTTAATAAAACCTTTTTTAGACTGTCCAAAACTTAGTTGCTGAAAGACATCATTGTCATATAAAACGCCCCAATGACTATTATTAATAATCGCTTTAAAACCAAGGGGTGTGCTATTGGCAATAATTAGGTCAACTTGTTGTTGTGGTGAAAAGTCGTGAGGTGTTTCATCATCGAGAAATTTGTCTATTTTTGATGATGCAACGATACGGCCGTCATTTTTGTCGAGGTACAGGTAAACAAGGTACGACTTATCGACTTCCATTGGTCTGTGTTGTTCTGCAAAAGGTACAAGAACATCTTTTTCTAACCCCCAATCTAAAAAAGCACCGACATGTGTGCGGGCTACAACATTTAGGTAGGCGAATTCACCGACTTTTGCCTTAGGCGTTTTGGTGGTCGCAATGGGGCGATCTTCAGAGTCGAGATAGAGAAAAACGTAAATAGATGCGCCGACTTCCAAATCGTTAGGTGCATATTTTCCTGGTAATAATACTTCGCCAAGTTCTTTAGCGTCTAGAAAGAAGCCGAAGTCGAGAGCTTTAACGACTTCCAGTTTATATGTGTTGCCAACCTTGATCACGGTTTTGCCTGAGTAAGAATTCTAAAGCTGAGATTATACAGGCCGAAGGGCTCTGTTGACTTAAAAGAAGTTGCAATACAACGTTTAGCGGTTATCCCAATAGCGCTGCATTTCATAATATAAAAATGAAGCAGTCCATGTGATTAGCACAAGACCCGTTAATGACTCAAGTCACCTATAGGCTGAATATCACCGAAGCCTAAGGTTGTGAAGATGGTGAATGATAGGTATGTGCAATCGAGCAAAGTACCATCAAAATTTCCCTCTAGGTGACCCCAGTTATCAGCATGGTGCATAAAATAGTAGGCTAGCGCAAAGACGAAAACTTCAACGGCATGTGCGATCAATGCAGCGAAAACACCAAATAAAATTCTAAGCCGGTGCTTTAAATGCATTTTTGGTATAAAGCTGGAAATGCGATACAGAAATTCATAATGAATGATGACGGCTGTAGCTACGACACATGAATTTAGAATAAATACCGATAACATTAGTTGCCCTTGTTTAGACTAAAATTCGCAATAAGCGGGTAATGATCTGAAATGCTTGAGGTATCGTGTCGGCGAATTGTTTTTGATGTGCAGTGGAGTAAAGAGGAGTAGAACAAATAGTCTAACGTTCGGTCGGGTTCAGTAACATCTGGATCGTTGGAGTAAAAGCTGTGCCACTTTATAGGATCAGTCTCGATGTCGGTCATGCTAGGAATGCAGGAAAAATGGTCGGTTAAATCGCATAGTTCGGATGCGGGACGATAATACGTTTGCTGCCTGGGTTGAAGCGTTTCGTACTGCTTAGGGGGCAGTAAATTGAAGTCGCCACCAATAACCCAAGGTAAGTTCTGTTCATTAAGTTTCGTTAACAAAGTGCGGACATGGTCGACTTGTTTTTGTAATGTATCAGACTGCTTTGAAAAAGCCTCCAAGTGAGTGTTGAGTAATACTAACTCGCCTCCTTCTTCATATGGCACATGAGCTTCAAGAACGGCCCGTTTGATGCCCAGGTGTTTGGCAATCACGTTGTCTGGGGTTAACGCCAGCTGGTGACGCCTTGAGCTTGAAATGGGGTGTTTTGATACGATGCTAAGCTTCATGCCTGCACGGCCTAAAATTCGTGGGTGTGGCACAAAACCAGACTTCCAATAAAATGCTGACGTGTGGTGTTGATAGCTTTGTGGTAACAACTTAAGTAATGCGGCAAGTTGATCTTGTTTATAAGTGCGCTTGGCACCATCATCGATTTCTTGCAATAGTATGAAGTCAGGGTTTTCATCAATGATAACCTTGGCAACATCTTCTGTTGTTTTTTGAATAGCCCTCGGTGATGGGCTGCTATCAGGACCATTTCCATCAGGGACATCAAACCAAAATACGTAATCCTTTCCGGCCATAAATTGTACGTTGTAAGACAGTACTTTTATGGGGGCACTTCTCTTGAGTAAAGGGGAGTTAGCTGATGATGTAATGGCTTCTTGTTGTTTATCTTTAGGATAAAACCCGGACGCTAGAACGCCTAAGACAGCTAATAATAAAACCCCTACAAGAGTGATAATAATAGTCATTATTAGCGTAGTTTTTTCCTTACCAAATTGATGTGCACGAGTAGTTGATACACTTTTTCTGCATATGAAAGCGGTGTTTTAACCTTGTTCACTTCGTTTTCGATATGGCTGAGTTCTTTGTCGAGTTGTTCGCGTTGTGAGTCACTTAATTGTTGGCCGTGAATCTTGTCGTCAACGGTATGAAGCTCTTCATACCAACGGTAAATACGTGAGCTAATTCGCCAGCGGTATAGAGGAGGCATGACTTTAAATAAAGGAATCAGTAAGGCGAGTAGAGGGATAATCATGACGACAAAGCGATCGATCATAATGGCTGTCCAAAAGGGTAAGTAGCGCATTAAGAATGGCGGGCCATTTTTATAAAATCGGTCGGCTACATCACTAATAGGAGCAGTCAAATTAAGGTTGTTTGGAAATTGATGCGCAGCTGAAAAAACATCGGAGGGTTGATGTGTTTCTTTAATCGCCTGAAGTACCAATACAGACAATGCAGGGTGAAAGTCAGCGTTCATCAATAAATTAGCAGTAGGTGCTAATAAGGTTTTGCTGCTAGAGGGGATGTTATTTTGTAAGTCGATAACGCCTTCAGGTAGCGTTATTTTTGATACAAAAGGGTGTAAACGTTTGTACGCTTCTGCGCGATTTAAAGAAACAAGGTTAACGGAGGGGGCTTGTAAAAGCTGACGAATAACAGATGATTCTACGGAACCAATAAAGAAAGCAGCGTCTATGTCGCCAGATAAAAGTTTTTCAGCGGCAGATGAGCCCGTATTATCAAGCAGGGTCATATTGGAGGCGGTGAGCCCATTATCGTTCAGTAGCATTATCGCGAGGCTTCGGGTGCCGCTACCGTCAGGGCCAATAGCTACTTTTTGAGACTTTAGGTCGGTTAGTTTATTAACTTGAAGGTCTTTACGGTGAAAAATCCATGCAGGCTCATAATACAAACTGCCAAGTGATAAAAGACTGGTGTCCGGTTGAGTGAGTCCGCCTTGTACAAAAGCCAGATCAACTTTAGTTGATTGTAGGCGTTGTAAGTTCTCGGTAGAGCCTGCTGATGTTTCAATGTTTAGGGTAATGCCTTGTTTTGCTAAATGCTCTTTGTATTTGAGTGCGTAAGCATAATAGCCGCCTTCTTTACTGCCTGTGCTAATGCTGATAGTTGTGGGCGGCGCAGGTTCTACAAATTGGTAGGCTAACCAAAAGCCAGCGACTAATAAAACAGCGCCTACCGCAATGCTGATTAGCGAGTCTTTTTGAGATGTTCTTTTCGATACGGACATGCGCTATTTCCCTGCGTTTAGTTATTAATCGATAAGTTCCAACAATAATGTATTTTAGGATTTCGTTCAAAGTCTTTTGGCAATGTTTGTTTGCTGATGTTTTGCACGTTCAGTTTTTCAAGAGCGGCTTCATCAAGCTTGAACTTCCTAAAATTCGTTGAAAAGATAATGGTGCCTTTTTTCGTGAGTAGCTGAGCCGCTTTGTTGATTAATTCAACATGGTCACGTTGTATATCAAATACATTGTCCATACGTTTGGAATTTGAAAATGTTGGCGGGTCGATAAAGATCAGTTCGTACTTTCGTTGTTCTTGTATTGCGGTATCAAGCCATTCCATACAGTTAGCACGAACAAGTTGATGCTTGTCCAAATTCAGCTTATTCAGTTCAAAGTTATTTTTCGCCCAGTCTAAATAGGTTTTAGACATATCCACGGTTGTAGATGTGGTTGCGCCACCAAGTGCCGCGTGTACGGTTACGCTGCCGGTATAGGCAAACAAATTTAAGAACTGTTTGCCGTTGGCATTGTCGTGAATCCATTGTCTGATGGGGCGGTGGTCTAAAAACAAACCCGTGTCGAGATAATCTTTAAAGTTAACTAAAAAGGAAGCGCCGCCTTCTTGGACTGTGTGGAAACCACCATCGGTGCCTTGCTTTTCGTATTGTGTGCTGCCTTTTTGCCGGCGGCGAATTTTGAGTGATAACTGTCGATGAGGCACGCCGAGCACTTCAGGCATAACGGCTAATGCGTCGCGCAAGCGTTGGATAGATTTTTTCTCATCAATTGTTTTGGGTGCTTCATATTCTTGAACATGAACCCATTTCTTTTCACCTAAATAAATATCTATGGCCAGCGCGTACTCGGGTAAATCAGCATCATATAAGCGGTAGCAAGACACATCGTTTTTCTTAACCCAAGACTTTAGTTTTTTTATATTTTTACGTAAGCGATTGGCAAACATAGTCGCCCCTTCGCTCCATTCGCCACTTGTGGGCAATAGCGCTTTTTTCAGTGAATCGCCAATATATTGCTGAGCACTTGCACTTTCTCCTTCAAAATGACGTTCGGCAGTCACTGAAAAGTTATAAACTTTACAAGGAAGAGCACCATTAAAGAGTTGATAAGACTTATGCGATTTAAGCGAAACCTGAAAAGCTAACGGTGTATTACCGGTGAAAACAGAGGCTTGCCAACCATTAAAGCGAGCTTTAAGGACACTGCCAATTTCTTGATACAAAGGCTCAAGTTCTTTAATTTCGCCAAGGCGTTCACCGTAAGGTGAGTTAACAACAAAGAGCCCCGGTTTCCAGTCTTCCTCAGGTGCCACTTTGGATAGCGGAAGGCTGACTGCTTTAATCAAGCCACTAAGGTTAGCTGATTTGATATTGGCTTTGGCAATACCGGCGTGTTTTATGCTGATATCCGAGCCCATGATAGGTGGTATTTTTGCGATGCCTTTTTCACGGCGGTATTCCGCTTCTTTTATTAACCGTTCCCAAATTGGAGAGTTAAATTGTGCCCAGCCGAAAAATCCGTAGTAGTCACGAAGTAAGCCGGGTGCTACATCGCCAGCCATCATGGCTGCTTCAGTAAGTAAGGTGCCAGAACCACACATGGGGTCGTATAACGCGCCGCCTTCAGCCGCTATTTTTGGCCAGCCTGCACGTATTAAAATAGCAGCAGCAAGGTTTTCCTTTAGGGGCGCTTCAACAGATTCTGCGCGGTAATGCCTACGGTGCAAGCTATCGCCGGATAAATCTAAACTTAGCGTTACTTTGTCTTCATTGATATAAGCATTAATACGAACATCAGGTTGCTCACGTTCTACATTAGGCCGGTCATCAAATTTTTCTTTAAATTGATCGACAATGGCATCTTTCACCACTTGTTCCGCGTAACGAGAGTGGTTTATTTTTGATCGACGTATTGAAGCATCAATGGCAAACGTTTTAGATAGGTCAAAATGTTTTGTCCAGTCTATTTTTAAGGCGCCAGCATGTAGTTTTTCAGGTGTTTGTGCGCTGTAGTAGGCAATGGGCATAAGGACGCGGTTTGCAAGACGAGACCATAGACAAACACGATAGGCCATTTCCATGTCGCCTTCAAAATAAGCACCACCTGCGGCATGTTGAACTTCGGAGGCGCCAATAGTTTGTAGCTCATCCGCAAGAATGAGTTCCATACCCTTGGCTGTGCTGGCGAAATAGCGAATAGCTTGTGACATGAGAGTTCCTTAATGCTTATTTAGCAAAGCAAGTTGTTAAAATGGTTGCCTTGTTTGTCGTGCATGCAATGAAGCGTTCAATATCATCGAGCACTGGCGCAAAGTATAAAAATGGTGCGTCGGCTAAGGCAAGCAAGGTACCAATGTGAGCCATGTCTTTGTAGATCACTAACTCAGCTTTACCGCCCATTTTAATTGTTTTTGCTGCCATATGTTGACTGTTTGTGATGGATAGCGTTTTGTCCTTTTTTCCATGCAATAACAACATAGGAGGCTCTGAGCCATCTATAAAATGAATAGGTTGTGTGTTGTTATGATTTTTCGCAAGGCGAAAGACTTGTTTAATGTCAGCGTCGGTAATATTGAAATCATATGGGCCGGATAGACCAATAAAGCCTGCGATTTTTGGTGCTTCAATATGCTGGGCACTTAGGTAAGGTTTATTTGCTATCAACATGGCGGCAATATGTGCGCCAGCAGAGTGACCCATTAAATATACCTGCGATGGGTCGCCGCCGTGCTGTTGAATGTTGTCTAGAGTCCAACGAGTAGCCTTAGCAGCGTCGTTAATAAATTCGGGAAATTCTACTTCTGGAAATAAGCGGTAATTAGGGATAACGGTGATAAACCCTCGCTTTGCTAATGCTTGTCCTACGAATTGATATTCTTCTTTACTGCCGCTCTGCCAGCGGCCACCGTAAAAAAATATAATAACGGGCGCGTTGGCATTCAGGGCTTTTGGCAAATGAATGTCCAAATGTTGGCGGCTTAACGAACCATATTCGGTGTTTGAAATAAGTGCTGAGTCACCATCTGGAACAATTGTGTTTAATGTCTTTAATGAGCAGCCACTTATTGTTAGTAATAGGACTATAAGAAAGAGGAGCTTGTTCATGGAAGAGTAAACGTGGCGATGATAGGCATATGATCAGATAAAGTGAGTGATTTATCTTGTTCCACAAAGGCTTCGGTAGACTTCAGTTGGGGGCTGTAGAAAATATAATCAATAGTTCTGTCGGGTTGGTTAACGCGTGGGTCGTTTGGAAAGTACGTGAACCATTGTTGGCGCTGTTCTCCCTTGGTTGCTTGGAGATTGGGTATGGCTAAGTGGTGCTGATAAAGCGTGTGAATGGCAGACGTGCTTTCGTGACTGTAGCGTTGTTCGTTGGGTAATAATTCGTAGGTGTTAGGTGGTAACAGGTTAAAGTCACCACCGATAACCCAAGGGATACTGTTAACACTAAGTGAGGTTAAGTGCGTATCAATTTGAGTGATTTGTTTTTGGAGGGTATTAGTGCCTTTTGAAAAAGCAGATAAATGTGTGTTCAAAATAGCTAAGTCATTCGAACCTTTAACGGGCAAACGAACGTCTAATAAAGCGCGTTTAAAATTAAATAACTGATTAATGGGATCTTGTGGGATAAGGCTTAATTGCAGACGTGTCGCAGCGGTTATTTTATATTTTGAAATAACGCTAAGTTTTGTGCCAACCGCGCCCATTATTTTAGGGTGTGGGACATAGTCGGCTTTCCAATACAGGCTGCTTGCATGGCAGGCGTAATTGTTGGGTAGTAGCGCTAATAATTGAGCTAATTGGTCAGCATGGTCCGTTCGTTTGGCGCCATCATCAACTTCTTGTAATAAAATAATGTCAGGGTCTTGTTGTTTGATGTGCTCAGCTAAGACATGCAATGTTTTGCTGATATCTGCTGTTGATGGACGCTCGTCGGGTCCTTTGCTATCGGCTACGTCATAAAAAAAGACGTAGTTCTTACCCGCCATGAACTGTACGTTTTGGTTGTACAGTTTGATGCTTTGCCCAGGGTTTAATGTTGGCGCATCAGCGGTGCAATGCACGCCTTCTTGCTGAATAGGCTCGGGGTGGAAGGTACTGAACCAGACGGCTGAAAACACACCGGTTAGCAGTAAGCTAAGTGAGGATAAGATCCAATAAAATACTTTTCTAATGGTCACAGTGGTTTCGCTAACCGCTACTTTAATTTGATGGCAATACTGTCAATATTGTTATGGTGTAAGCGATTTTGAATTTTATCGACTATTCTAAACGAGGTGTAGGGCCCCGATTTAACACGGTGCCAAATAGAGCCGCTTTGGTTAACTGTTTGTACGACAGACTCAATGCCAAGCAAGGCGATACGTGCTTTTAATGTGTCGGCTTGGGCCGCTTTTCTAAACGATCCTATTTGAATAATGAACGTGCCAGGTTTGCTTTTACCCGTGCCTTCTAATCGACGGCGTTCTTCAATTTCGTGTTCAGGAATAACGATTTCCATTTCAGGTAAGATTTGATAAAAATCAAAACGAGGTTTGGTGCTTGCAATTGGGTCAGGTTTAGGTGGCGCTAAATTGGTTTTTTTCTTAACGTCACGAACATCATTCTGCAAAATATTAGGTTTTTGAATATGAGTGGTTGTGGGGGCGGATGTCTGCTCCAAATCGGATAAAAACATCATAAAGCCGCCGATAAGCAAGCCGGTAATCAGCCACCAATAGCCGGGTATCGGTTTTTTCTTTTTCTGAGCATTATTGTGGTTAACGCGGTTTTTATAATCCCTTGGCATTACATAGACTCCGGTGCGTTAACGCCAAGTAGGTTTAAACCATTGTGTAATACTTGTTTTGTTGCATTAATAAGAGCAAGCCTCGCTTGCATAAGCTCTTGGTCTTCAATGATAAATTTATGCGAATTGTAGTAGCTGTGAAACTGCGTCGCTAAATCGCGTAAATAATGCGTCAACTGGTGGGGCTCATATTGCTGAGCGGCCTGCAGTAATTTTTCTGGATAACGGCTCAGGGTATTCACGAGATTAACTTCGTGTGTTTCCGTTAACTTGTTCACGTTGCTAATGCCATCGCTGACTTGGTAAGCGAGTCCTTTTTCAGCGAGTAGCCGCATGACGCTACAGACACGTGCGTGGGCGTATTGGACGTAAAAAAGCGGGTTCTCGTTGGATTGTGACGTCGCTAAGTCAAGATCAAAATCCATGTGTTGTTCGGCTTTGCGCATGACGTAAAAATAGCGGGCCGCATCAGAGCCAATTTCATCACGTAATTCGCGCAAAGTAACGAATTGCCCAGAGCGAGTGGACATTTGCATTTTTTCGCCGTTTTTATACAGTACAGCAAATTGAACGAGGAGTACTTTCATGCGTTCAGGGTCAGCCCCCATGGCTTGCAAGGCGGCTTTAACGCGAGGTACATATCCGTGATGGTCCGAACCCCAAATATCAATAATATCGAAACCGCGTTCCAATGTGTGCAAGTGATAGGCGATGTCAGAAGCGAAGTACGTTGTTTGTCCATTGTCGCGAATCACAACGCGATCTTTTTCATCGCCAAAGTCCGTTGATTTAAACCACCATGCCCCGTCTTTTTGGTACATGTGGCCGGAGGCTTTTAGCTTTTCAATGGCGTTATTAATGGCTCCATTGTCCATGAGGGAGCGTTCAGAAAACCAGTCGTCATAGTGAACGCCAAAGCCTTCAAGGTCGTTGCGAATATCACCTAAAATAGAGGAGAGTGCGGCATCAAATATAAGCGTGTAGCTGTTTTGCCCTAATAACTCTTTTGCACGCAAAATAAGCGCGTCGATGTGTTTTTCTTTATCGCCACCGGCTGGCTCGTCGGAGGTGATGTTATTAAATACATCAGCTGCATTGGCTAGAAATTTATCGCCGTGCTGCTGCTTTAAATTGTTTGCAATGGTTAGAACGTAATCGCCTTTGTAGCCATTGCTTGGGAATGTGAATGATTGGTCGCAGGCGTCAAGGTAACGTAGCCAAACACTGGTGGCTAAAATATCCATTTGGCGACCGGCGTCATTGACGTAGTATTCGCGGTGTACTTGGTAACCAATGGCGGTAAGCAGGTTGGCGAGTGTTGCGCCATAAGCGGCGCCACGACCATGCCCAACATGTAGCGGGCCGGTTGGGTTAGCGGATACAAATTCTAGTTGCACCTTTTTGCCATCTGCAATATTCGATGTTCCGAAACGTGCGCCTTGCTCAATAATAGTGCTGATGACGCTATGTTGGCTCAGCGGGTTAATGAAAAAGTTGATAAACCCAGGGCCTGCGATATCAACGCGTGAAACGTCTGCGTCTGCAGGTAAATGATCAATGATACTTTGCGCAATTTGTCGCGGGTTCTTTTTAGCTGCTTTTGCTAACGTCATGGCAACGTTACTTGCATAGTCACCGTGAGAAGCATCGCGCGTACGCTCAATCTTAATCGTGGGTGCAACCTCGTTAGGCAACTCGCCTTGAGACTGTAACGATGATATGGCTTGCTGAAGAAGAGACGCCAAACGTGTTTTCATATGAGTGTATTGCCAGGTTGTACGCAGGGAAGAACTTGAAGTGCGTATTATCGCCTGTGGGGTAAAACTTGCAAGCCTAACTGAGGGCTAATAAAGGTCAACGGGGTCTATGTCGATAGACCAGCGAATGCGACGAGCAGTTTTTAATTTTTCAATAGCGGGCAATATTGTTCTTAAAAATTGATGCAATGGTTTACGTTGGGCCGATTCAAATAGTATCTGGTAGCGGAATCGCCCCGCTCTTTTTAGCATAGGCGCTGGAACCGGCCCTAAGACGTTAATGTCTTGCTGACTGGAAGGCGTAATAAGTTGCATCACCTCGTTTAAAAATGACAAGATATCATTTTCATCAATGGCATTCACACGAAGTAAGGCTTGATAGTGATACGGTGGAAGTTGTGCTTGTTGCCGTTCAGAGAGGGCGTCGGCGGCAAAATTCGAATAACCGCGTTGAATAAGGGTGTTAAGCAATGGGTGATCGGGGTGGTGCGTTTGAATAAGTACGCGTCCTGCTTTTTGTTCGCGTCCTGCACGGCCAGACACTTGCGTAATCAGTTGCGCCATACGTTCGCTGGCTCTAAAATCACAACTAAACAGCCCCGCGTCAATATCGGCCATGCCGACTAAGGTGACGTTAGGGAAATGATGGCCTTTGGCGAGCATTTGTGTACCGACAAGAATTTGCGCGTCGCCTTCGTGAACTTTGTCGATAACCGTTTGCATTGCATCTTTGCGGCGCGTGCTGTCACGATCTATTCGCGTTATGGGCGTGTGCGGGAAGAGGGTGCTTAATGTTTCCTCTATTCGCTGTGTGCCTAAGCCCAAAGGAAATAGTTCGGGCTGTTGGCAATCAGGGCAGTTAGTGGGTATAGCGTGCTCATCCCCACAGTGATGGCAGCGAAGTAAATTAATATGCTTATGCACCACCATGCGTGAATCGCAGCGCCTACATTGTCCCACCCAACCGCAGCCATGGCACATCATAACGGGTGCAAAACCTCGACGGTTAACGAATAAGATGACCTGCTCGCCTCGTTCCAGTGTTTTTGTAATAGCCTTTATCAGTGGCTTGCTTAAATGATTATTGAGCTGTTGGTTTCTGCAGTCAATCAGCCGAATATCGGGTTGTGATGCGCCAGCAGTCCTTTCGGTTAATACCAATTGTGTGAAACGCTGTGTTTGAACGTTATAAAGACTTTCCAGCGAAGGCGTTGCGGTGCCTAAAACGATGGGAATGCCGTAGTTGCGTGCGCGCATGATGGCAATATCGCGAGCAGAATAACGAAATCCTTCTTGTTGTTTAAATGAAGAGTCATGTTCTTCGTCTAAAATAATCAGGCCGGGGTTCTTCATTGGCGTGAAAACAGCGGAGCGTGTGCCGAGTAGGATGCTGGCAAAGCCTTCTTTTAGGCGTAACCAAGCTTGTGCACGTTGGGTGTCATTTAATCCGGAATGTGAAATGACCATTTGCGCAGCTAAGCGTTGTTTAAAGCGCTTAGCTAATTGTGGCGTTAAGGTGATTTCGGGTAATAAAATGAGTACCTGCTTCCCTGTTGTGATGATTTTTTGTATCGTCTGTAGGTATACTTCTGTTTTTCCGCTACCGGTAACACCATCTAATAAAAAGGTCTGAAAACAATCTTGCGCATGGGCAATTGCGTCAATGGCAGTCTGTTGTGCAGGGTTCGGGGTGAAACTTGGTGATTGTATTTGATGGGTTGCCGCCACATGTTCTTGAGAAACAGTGACCCAGCTTTTTTCGACCATACTTTTAAGAGGGGATCTCCAATCCCAACCTAGTTCAGCAAACACATCGGAAGCTACAGGGTTGTTAAACTGTTGTAACTGTTTCCATAAGGCAGCCTGTCTAGGTGAGCGCTTTAAGTCGCTCTCGTGTAAATCATCACCTTCCTTTGATAGTGAATAAAGCGTTGCCAATGTGACGGTAGGCGATTTTGTTGAGCGGACTTGTTTGGGTAGTGCTTGAGCAAATACTTCGCCTATGGGGTGGTGATAGTAATCGGAGGCCCATTTATATAGGGCAATATCCTGCTCGCAAAGCAAAGGCTTGTTATCAAGTAATTCGCTAATAGGTTTGAGTTGTTTGTTACTTAAGGTGGTTTCAGACGAGATGGCTAGAATAACCCCCGTCTTTTGTTGCCGGCCAAAAGATACAATAACGCGTTGCCCTATTGCATAGGTGTCGCGATTTGAATGCGCAATCGGGAGATAATCGAAAATACGATGCAAAGGTGTGTCGACAGCAATATTTAAATAAAATTTAGGCATTAAAAATGAACAATATTTGTTTGTTGTAAGTTAGCCTGAAAAGGTTGAAAAAATCTACAAAAAAACGCTAAGTTAATGACATAGCTATGGTTTTGCTCTTATCCACATTTTCTGTGGATAACTTTGTGGATTGTTAATTCAGAGTGCCCTCAAGAGCCTATTTAAAAAGGGCTGTCATTAAATTGTAACAAAATAACGCAACTTTAAATTAGTCATATAAAACAACAAGATACGATATATTCGTGTTTTTAATTTGTCGCGACGCAACACGATAATTTTGGTGAAAACAATATTTTTAACGATGTGCATAAGAAGCCATAACCTATAAGGGTTTTAGCTATATTTTCGTCAAAACAAGCTGAATTTAGATCATTTAATTTGAATGATTGCAAGTGATTTTTAGGTTGTTTTTTTAGGTGGTTATTTGCAGCATAATGAATAACCTCACCGAGGAATGTTGGCAGTGGTTTTGTCATCGATTCCTGTTGGCTTTTCATGCTATAGGTGTGTTTGTTTATGAGTATAAAAATAAGTGTCGAAAATAGTGTAGAGATGGTTCATTATGACGGACGAAGATAAACCATTAAGGCAAATTTAATTTGCAAGATAGTACATGCTATCAAGGTCTAATGTTGCAAGAGAAACGAAAAAAACTTGAGTACGAGCGGTTGGTGTTGGTGTATAGCGACGAGCTTTTTCGTTACGCTTTATGGTTATGCCGCGATAAGAGTATGGCCGAAGATCTCGTGCAGGAAACTTGCATGAGAGCGTGGAAGTCGCTGGAAAAATTGCGGGATAACACATCCAGTAAAGCGTGGTTGATGACGATTTTGCGTAACGAGCATGCGCGTCAATATGTACGCTACCGACCTGATATGGTTGACTTGGATTTGGATATGTTGAGCCTAAGAGATACAGATAATGATACAAGTCCAGATGCGTTTGCCTTAAAACAGGCGCTGAATGAATTGGCCAATGAATATAAAGAACCGCTTTTATTACAAGTGATCGGTGGGCTGAGTTGTGAAGAAATTGCGTCTGTTTGTAATATTACAAAAAGCGCCACAATGACGCGGCTATTTAGGGCAAAGCAAAAACTAAGAGACGTATTGCGGCCTGATGAGGACGAGCGATGAAATGTAATGAATTTGAATTTGAGTATACGGTAGCGCCGAATGAAATAGCCGGCGACGCTTGTGAGCACCTGCAAATATGCGCTCAGTGCCAGATATTTGTTGAACAAGAAAGTACATTTGAGTCGCAGTTAGCTGAGGTTGTGAACGGCGCAACACCGGAAGGTTTAAGGCAGTCGCTTCGTGAGCACGTACGTCAAGAAGAAAAGGGTGCTTGGCGTTGGCCAAAAGCGTCTATGGCGTTGGCCGCTTCATTACTGTTGGCGGTTGGGCTTGTGAATATAAATTTCACGCAAGAGCAAAGCCAGGTAACCCAATTGCCGATTGACCAACTTGTTGTAGAGCACTTTTCGCACGACGGGGCTCATTCAATGGAGGTCTCGCATCAATTGGACCCTCGTCAATTGTTGAAAGTGAGTGATCAATTTGGCGTGCGAGTAACGTTAGGAGAGCATATTAGCTTTGCTGAGAAATGCCCCATTGGTGATAGTTATGGTTTGCACATGGTTTATCAGTATAAGGGCGAGCCCATTACCATTATTTATATGCCTGAAGTCACTCTGAATAAAATATTACCCTTCCAATACGCTGGGCTCAAAGGCTGGATTAAGCCGCTTGAAACAGGCTCAATCGCGGTACTAGGTGGTGCAACTATTGATCTTCCAGAGGAAGAGCTTGCCGAGAAAGCCATTGAGTGGCTTTAGATAAAAAAGTAGCGCGCACAATTTATTTTGTTATTCTGATAGTAGTTATCTATTGGGTGAATATATGTTGAAAGGTGTCGGCTCTCGGCAGCAAGAATTATTGACGTTTCTGTTGCATAACAAGCAGGGAATGAGCTTTGATGCGTTAGCTCAAGAGCTAGGTATTAGTAGGGCGGCTGTGCAGCAACATATTGCTTCATTGGAACGTAATAAATTTGTGGAGGCAGGGTCTCATCACAAAACAGCAGGGCGCCCTGTACGTTTGTATGTGATCACCGAAGCGGGTATTAACCTTTTTCCGAAACAATATTCTTGGTTTTCCGAGCTAGTGCTTGAAGATATTCGTGAAACCCAAGGTGATGAAGGTTTGGCTAGCTTTATGAGCCGGCTTGGCACAAGGACGGCAGATTCGTTAAAGCCTCAGGTGGAAGCGCTAAGCGATGAAGGGAAGGCGGAATTTTTAATTAAGACTATGCGTGAGATGGGGTATCAGGCGAGCATCCAGCATAACGCAGCGGGGCAAAGCGACTCGATTAGTGCTTGCAACTGTGTCTATCACAACCTTGCGATGAAGTATGAGCAAGTGTGTGAGTTTGACCGTTCGCTAATTTCAACGGTGCTAGGGAAGGATATAGAGCAAATAAGCTGTATGGCAAAAGGCGGACGGACGTGCGAATTTAAGCTGTTAGATAAAAAGGTAGACTAATTAAGCGAGAGTGCTTATTCAGTAAAGCTCTAGGCAGTTAAATGGCTAAGCAGTTACTTAGAATCACTGGCGGTAAATGCATCAGCAAGAATACGGTGCAATGGTGCGCCAGCAAGATAAGCCTTTCGTTGGGCCTCTTTCACCATATTAGGATGCCCGCATAAATAAATTTGATGATTTTTTAAATCCGGAAAATCGCTAAGTGCTTCATCATGAGCGCGGCCTGATTGAAATGGTGACGACGCCTCTTCACCGGACAAGCACGGCAAGTAATTAAAGTTATGGGTTGTGTTTGCCAATTTGCTGAGCTCCTCAACCCAATATAATCCTGCCTGATCGCGGCTACCGTGATAAAGGTGGATGGGCCCTGTGTGCCCTTGTGCTAACGCATCGTATAAAATGCCGGCCAGAGGCGCTAAGCCGGTTCCGGTTCCAATGAGTAGTAGAGGCTGTTCTGGATCGCTTTGAATATAAAAACAATCGCCAAAAGGCCCTTGCATTTCGATAGTGTCGCCAGTATTTAAAGATTGGTGCGCCCATTCGCTAAACTTCCCGTCAGATAATTTGCGGATATGGAGTTCCAGTGTATTGTCGGTTTTCTTACAGTTAGCGATAGAATAACTTCTAACTAAACCATCGTGCCGCCTAAGATTTATAAATTGCCCTGGGTGAAAATCAAAGTTATCAGGATGTTTAATAATGAGTTCAATAATATCGTCGCTTAAAGGCTTAGTGCTGACGATGCTAACGGTTAAAAACGGTTGCTCGTTGGGGTCGAGCTCAAGCTCCATATCTTCGGTAGGGTGGCACTGGCAGGCTAAGAGAAAGTTTCTAGCACGCTGAGTTTCTTGCAACCATTTTTGTGATTCTGGTGGCGGTGTTTGGTTAGGGGAACGTATTAAGCAGCTCTGACACAAGCCTTGTTGGCAAGCATATGGAATATCAACATGGTTGGCGAGTAGCGTCGTTAGAACAGAGTCGCCTTCATGCTGAGTATATGTTTTCGAGTTAAGCGTCAGTTTTGGCATAGTTTAGATCATTCGCAGTGCTACCGTATGACCGATAGCACTGTGTAGATTAGCGATGTTTATTTTCCGAGAATATCGTTTCGTGTAGGCTCGCAAACTGCAACAACTTCACCAATTAACTCGTCAGATATGCCAAGTTCAGTTAATGTTGCGCCTAAGTTTTCTACAACAGCGTCAAAGTGACTGTCATTAAGACCTCTTTCAACAAGGTGGGCGTGACCAGTACGGAGGTCTGCGCCGGTGTAATTATTTGGGCCACCAAAAGCCATTGTTAAAAAAGCTTTTTGTTTAGCAAGTTGCCCAGCCATGTCTACACCGTCAAAGAAGTTATTAATGCGGTCATCGGCTAATACTTTGCGGTAGAAAAGGTCAACAGCTGCGTCAACAGCAGCTTCGCCGCCTAGTTTTTCATATAAAGAGTCGCTCATGGTTTCATATCCTTAAGTTATAGTGAATGGAATATTTAGTGTAACGCGAAAGAAATCTTTTGCAATAAAAATATATTAGAAGCTTTTATTAATGGTTTGGCGGGCTATCTTTTTTTGTCAGTACAAGATAAAAAGCAGGCACAATAAACAAGGTGAAAAGGGTGCCAATGCCTAAGCCACTTGCAATGACAAGGCCTATGTCAAAGCGGCTAACTGCGCCGGGTCCGGATGCAAATAGCAAAGGAATCATTGCGACAATCATAGAAACGGTAGTCATTAATATAGGTTTTAAGCGCACAGCGGCGGCTTGTTCTATCGCGGCTTTAATGGGCAGTTTCTCATGTATTCTTAGCTGGTTTGCGAACTCAACAATTAAAATACCATTTTTTGTTATTAAACCGATGAGCGTAATTAAACCCACTTGCGTGTAGATGTTCATTGTGGCGGCGCCAAGCATTAAAAAAGCAAGGGCGCTAGCCAACGATAGCGGGACCGAAATTAAAATAATGAGTGGGTCTCGCCAGCTTTCGAATTGCGCGGCTAAAACTAAGTAAATAACTAATAGTGACATGAAAAAAGTCAGCACAAGGGCGCTACCTTGCTGTTTGTATTGCCGAGAGCTACCGGTGTAATCCCATTTAAAGCCGCGTGGGAAGAGTCTGGCCGCTTCTTCTTCAAGATATTTTAGTCCGCTACCCATTGTAATGCCGGGGCGCAAAATACCTTCAATCGTTAAGCTATTTAATTGTTGAAGCTGTGTGCGCTTACTGGGTTCAACGGTATGGGATAAAGTAATGAGTGAGCTCAAAGGTATTTGGCCACCGGATGAGCTTCTAAGGTAGATGTTGTTTAGCTTCTCAATGTTGAAGCGGTCATTATCTGCAACTTGCGGGATAACTTTGTAACTGCGACCTTGCATGCTGAAACGGTTAACGTAGCCTTCGCCAAAATAGGCCGAGAGGTTTTGACCAATATCTTCCATGCTGATACCCAAGTCTGCCGCGCGGTCTTTATTAATTAATAAATTAACTTTAGGGCGATCAAATTCTAAGCTCTTTTGTAGAAAAATAAAGTTACCGCTTTGCATAGCGTTACTAATTAATTCACTGGCGGAGTCACTTAGGTGCTCATAACTGGTGTCGGCTATAACGACAAACTGTACCGGCAGACCACCGCCCGCGCCGGGCAAGCCGGGGCGCTGAACAACGGCGGTTCGCATGCCGGTGATGGCCGCTACTTTCTGCTGCAATTCGGGTTTTACTTGCATCTGTGTGCGGCTTCTTTCCGATTGGGGGGGCATTTTAAAGCCAGCGAGCATTTTGTTGCTATCACCACCGAAGCCAAGCAAGATGAAGCTTTGTTCGTATTCAGGAACAGTTTCAAAAATATCGAGAAGTGTTTCTGTTTGTTTTTTTAGAAAATCTAACGTAGCTGTTTGAGGAGCGGCCCCAAAGGCAAGTAATAGGCTGCGGTCTTCAGTGGGAGCGAGTTCCTTTTTGGTCAGCATGTACATGGGGTATAAGCTGATTAAAATGGCTATAGAAAAGGCGATGGGTATAGAAGGTGTGGCTAATAAAGGGTGCAGGGCTTTTTTGTAACGGTTAGTTAAACGATTAAAAAAACGCTCAACAGATTGTTCAAAGCCGTGAATATCGCCAGCAGGTTTTAGTACTTTAGCGCTGAGCATGGGCGCGAGGGTTAGGGCGATAATGCCGGATATAAAAACAGCAGCAGCGAGTGAAAAAGCAAACTCGGTAAAGAGTGTGCCAACTAGTCCGCCCATAAAGCCGATAGGGAAGTAGACGGCAATTAACGTTGTTGTCATGGCGATAATGGGCAAGCCAAGTTCTCTCGCCGCATCAAGCGCTGCTTGCAAAGGTGTTTTCCCCATTTCAATGTGACGATGAATATTTTCGACTACGACGATAGCGTCATCAACCACCAAACCTATAGCCAAAATCATTGCCAATAAGGTGAGTAAATTAAGCGAAAATCCCAGTAATAGCATAATAAATGCAGCGCCAATTAAGGACAGTGGGACAGTAAGCGCAGGAACTAAAGCTGCGCGAAACGAGCCTAACGAAAGGAATATAATCACGATAACAATGCTTAATGACTCAAGTAGTGTTGAGCCGACCTCATTGATTGAATCGTTAATAAATTTACTGGCGTCGTAGGGCAGCTGTACATTTAAGCCGGCCGGTAAGTTTTGTTCTATTTCAGCGATAGCGAACTGTACTCTTTGCGCAACTTCAAGCGGGTTAGAACCAGGTGCTTGATCTACGGCAATAAAGATAGCGGGTTTACCGTTGAAGAGGTTTTGGCTATCGTATCCTTCTGTTCCCAGCTCGGTGCTGGCTACGTCAGATAAGCGGATAAAAACATCGTTACGCTTTCCTACAACCAATGAATAAAAATCACTTTCCTTGGCTATATCGGTTGTCGCGTCAAGGTCGACGCTAACAAACCCGCCTTTGGTGCTGCCAACGCTGGACAGGTAATTATTATTACGTAACGCTTGAGAAACGTCACTGGCTGTAATACCTAAAGCAGTCATGCGCGCAGGGTTTAGCCAAACGCGCATAGCGTAAATATTGTTTCCCAATAACTTAGCTTGACCAACGCCATCTATGGATTGGAGTTTAGGCTGTATTACACGGAGCAGATAATCGGCAATTTGTGCCGGGCTCATCGTGTCGCTTGAAAAAGCGATGTACATTAATGAGGTGGTTGACCCCGTTTTAGAGGTGATAACAGGGTCTTGTGCCTCAGCGGGTAAAACGTTGCGCTGACTTGCAACTTTAGCTTGAATGTCGGCAATAGCTGCATTGGCGTCGTAATTCAGCTTCATATGGGCGTCAATGGTTGAACGCCCTTGACGGCTAGTAGCTGAAATATAATCAATACCTTCAGCTTGAGCAATGGCCTGCTGTAATGGAGTTGTTATAAAGCCCTGTATTAACTTGCTGCTGGCACCGGGGTAAGAGGTACTAATTGAAATAACGGTGTCTTTTGTTTCGGGATATTCTCGAATTTCTAAAGAACTTAATGAGCGTAAGCCAAGCACTAAAATAAGCAAGCTGACGACACTGGCGAGGACAGGGCGAGTAACAAAAATGGAGGTGAATTTCATGCGGAGTTTGTGTGATTAGCCAGGTGTTGGCTTTTCAGCTACGCTAATTTCAATACCGTTTCTTAGCTTTACATGACCTTCGTTAACTACCGTGTCGCCGAGAGATAAACCGTGCAGTATTTCAATTCGACCGTTGCGTCGTACGCCTGTTTTAATTGCGCGTTGTTCAACGACTGTTTTGTCGTCACGTTTAAGAACAATAAAAACATTCTCTCCGTACGTATTATATGAAATAGCTGTTTCTAATAGGCTTAAAACGGGTAGGGGTTTGGATAGTATGATGCTGATATTGGCAAACATGCCGGCCCGAAGCTTCATGTCGGGGTTATCCATAATAGCCCTAACAGCAATTGTTCGTGTGTCTTGATGTAGGCCGGGGTTTATAGCTTGAATATGACCTTTAAAAACATCGTCTTGGTAAGCCTGAACTTTAATCAGCACGTCTTGATTGACACGCAAATCGGCGAAGTTACGTTCTGGCAATGTAAAGTCGACAATAGTGGACTCGAACGATACCAAGGGGGCGATTTGATAACCTTTGTCAATATACTGGCCAAGGCTAACTTGGCGAATGCCTATTTCGCCATCAAATGGCGCGCGTAAAAGTTTTTTATCTAAGGTGCTTTGTTGGGCGGCAACGGCTGCTTTTGCGATATCTAATTCTGCGCGAGCTTCATCATGGCTAGAACGGGATGTTGCTTTGCTTTTTAGGAGTTTAACTTGTCGTTTAAGCTTTATTAGAGCCAGTTTCTCACTGGCAATTAGGCCTTTTAATATAGCTCGATCTGTTGCTGTGTTTAGCTCAAGTAATAAGTCGCCTTTTGTAACAGGTTGGCCAGAGACAAAATGCAGTTTCGTTACAATGCCGGCCACTTCATTGCTTAACACTACGCCTAATACGGGATTGATGTTACCGACGGCGGATAAGTGAGTTGCCCACTCTTCTTGCACGGTCTGAGTTGTGGTGACCAAGGGGGGGGGAGGAGCTTTGCGAGAAGACATTGCTGACTTTATTTGTAGAAATTTAGAGCCAAAAAGCCCGCCGAAGACAAGCAAAATAAGCAGTAGCAGTAAACCGATCTTTTTACCCAAAACCCTCTCCGTTAGGCCAGTCATGTAGTGAATGTTAGAGTAAGCATTGTACGATGATCACCTATGTTGCTCAAATATTAATAATAACGAGGTGCTTGAAACAAGCTTACTAAGCATAATAGACTACGTTGGATAGAAACATTAGGGTTCATGATGAAAAAGATTAAATGGTTTTGGGTGTTGATGATTTGCATGTTGTCAGCCTGCGCGCATGTTAAAGAACAAAAAAGTTTTGAGAAACTAGATGCACAACAAAAACTATTTATGAAGGCGATGCGTTGGAAATCATATGAAACAGCCGCCAGTGTTATCCGCTTCAAGAATCCTGCGCGTCGTTTAGCGCCTATTGATGACCTCTCTAAGATAACGATTACTTCTTATGACCTAGTTGGCTCTATGCCTAATTTTGAAGAAGGTACTGCAGTGGCGTATGTGTTATTTGATTATATTCAAGATGATACTGGCCGTGTGTATAGCATTAAACATACTCAAAACTGGTGGTTTGATGAAGAGTCAAAACGTTGGTATCTAGCCAGTGATATGCCAAGTTTTAAACTTAATTAACGGGCTATTTTCCAGTGTTAGATAGTGCTTCACGGAGTTTGCTCGTTTTTTCACGGTAGTCTTTAAAATCGCCAAAATCTAAAAAGTCTTGGTAATGTTGGTGTGTTCCTAGTATTTTCTTCGCGTGTTTTATTGGACACCAATACAATTCGGTGAGGCCGATAATCTCTCTTGCGTAAGCGATGACTGCATTTCCATAGCTGCAGTAAGCGCAGTTTATTTTTTCAATAATATTTAAATAAGGCAATTGCTGTCTATCAGCAATAAAGTAATTAGCGCGTTTCACCTTAGAAATTTTGTATAAAGGGAAGCAAACTGCTTGATAAATTTCAATGGTGATATGTAGAAGAGCCAAAGGAACAATCATGCTGTAAATAAAAGGAATGGATAAAATAGATTGAATCCGGCTAGCCTTTAACCATTGGAGCAAGCTAGCCTTCAGTGCTTTTTGTTGTTCCATTATCTTCTTTTCGAACTCAACCTTCGCGCCGTTTATGTTGTAAAAAAAGTCTTGTTGCTGCTCCTCTATTAATTGTTCAAGCTCTTCTTCCAGGCCGCGCATCTCGTCGATAATGCTAGTGATGGTTCTGTTCATAATGTTGACTCTTTAAAAGGTAATGAGGGGGTCAAGTGCTCAATGTAAGCATTAACATGTTGAGTTTCTTCCGTCAGAAAGTTATTTATTGCTGACTTGAATTCGGGGTTGGAAATAGAGTGGTTTGAATAAGTTTTAATTGGTTGGAATCCTCTTGATATTTTATGTTCCCCTTGGGCGCCAGAATCAAAGCGAGAAAGTTTTTGTTGAATGCAAAACTCAATGCCTTGGTAATAGCAAACTTCAAAATGAAGAAAGTCATATTCTTGCTCACAGCCCCAGTAGCGTCCAAAGAGAGTTGTATCATCTTTAAAGCATAATGCAGCGCCTATTAACTGGTCGCCTTTCAATGCGCAAATCATAACTAAATTATGGGGCATGCTCTTGAGCAGTAAATGGAAAAATACTAAATTCAAATAGCCTTGTTGGCCACTACGTTTCAGATAAGTCAGGTGGTAAAAACGGTAAAATTGAGACATTAGTTCTTCACTAATGTCCGTGCCAGTAATCACACGTGTAGCAATTCCTTGTTGCTTTATAGCCGCGCGTTCTTTGCGAATGGCTTTACGCTTGCGTGATTTTAATGCGCTGAGGAAGTGATCGAAAGACGTGTAGTCTTTATTAAACCAATGATATTGAATGCCAATGCGTTGAGCCCAGCCAGACTGTTTCAGTAACGTAGACAAAGCAGACTCTGGAAAAAGCATGTGCCAGCCAGAAAGTTCGTTGTTGGTGAACTTATCTCGAATTGCTTGGTCGATAGTTTTGATTATGTGCAGTTTTTCGTGAGTGGACTGAATGTTATTGCTAAAGGCTAAACGAGGTCCGGTACTGGGTGTGAACGGAATGGCGGATAGTAGTTTGGGGTAGTAATTCAACCCATGCTGTTGATACGCATTAGCCCATGCGTGGTCAAAAACATATTCGCCAGATGAATGGCTTTTAAGAAAACACGGCATAGCAGCAATTAGCTGACCTTGCTGTGTTACTACAATGTGCTGAGGACGCCACCCTGTTTTGGTGTTACAGCACTGGCTTTGTTCTAAAGTTGCCAAGAAGGCATGCTGAATAAACGGGTTGGATGTGTTAAATAAGGTGTTCCAATCAGTCGCGGAAATGGCTGAGATGCTATGGAGAAGTTTTACATTCATAGTGATAAGATTAACTAAAAAAGCAGGTTAATGCGCGAGTCATTTTGACAAGCATTACGGGCATCATTATTGAGGAGAAAGAGGTTTTGAAAAAAGCATTGAAAATGCGAGGTTTGTTTCAACATATCCGGAATCTTATGTTGGGCGAAGAGTCGTTAAGAGGTAACAGTGGAATACCGGATGGCAAAGGATTAATTGATCAAAATTCTTATAGTGTCATCGAAGTTGATAAGCTCTTAAATGTTGTAGACCATGCCAAGACTCTGGTGGGTAAAGATACGATTCATAAGGCGTTTGCGCAAAATATTTTAACCCCCGCGCAAATAGAAGAAAAACATAAAGCGCTAGAAGAAATAGCAAATGATGAAACATTAAGAACGGAGCTCTCATTGCTGCTCGACAATGCAGCTGAATATGAAGACTCTTTCTACCGGTTGTTATTTTCTGATTTTATCGGTTTTATGTTTTCGCCAGATACGGAGAGGATGGAAGTAGCGGGGTATGGTTACGATTTATATGGAAAAGCCACGAAATTTTTACCCGGTGTCGTTGCCGATGCAGAGGGGTTGAAACAACCTCAAAGCGCGTATATTCAGGATATTATTAATGAAATAAAAAGCTTTTCAGGTACTCGCCCTTTCCAGTTAATGCAGGGGCCTGTTTTTAGCTGGCTTGGGAAGTTTTATTTAAAGGATGAAAAAAAGGGTAAGCCCGGCATTAAGTTACGCTTATCTTTGTTTAAGCCGGCGCTGGCACCGTTAATTTTATTAATGACAGTCCTACTGCCGTATGCGCTGAATATTGGGATGGGGCAATTTACAACAATATCATTGTTACCGTTAACGCTCCTTCTTTTTTATCTCCCGATTGTTGGCGGCTTTGATAAAGATGCCTTTATTGTTCCCTTAAGGCGAATTTATTCACGCTCAGATGAAGTTGAAAAAGTGGTTAGTGTGATCGGAAAGCTAGATGAATTAATGTCATACCACCGCTATGCTGAAAAGAGTGTGCACGCAACAGTGTTACCAACAATGGTTGTGTCAGATAACCAGTATATTAAGGTTGAAGGAGCTGTAAACCCAGTATTAGGTTTTAGTGATGAGTCCTATGTGGCCAATGACTTTGATGCTAGTCAGCATAATCTAGCGTTTTTTACCGGCCCAAACAGTGGCGGTAAAACGGCTTTTTGTAAAACATTGGCTCAAATCCAATTATTATCTCAAGTGGGTTGTTATGTTCCTGCGCAGTCGGCCACGTTAACAGTAGCTGACCGAGTGTATTATCAGACGCCAGAAATCAACACCTTGGATCATGATGTCGGACGTTTTGGAACTGAGCTTAAGCGCACGCGTGATATTTTTAAGGAAGCCACGACGAATAGCCTGGTTATTTTGGATGAGTTAGCCGAAGGCACCACGCATAAAGAGAAGCTGGAAACATCGTTAATGATTTTGGAAGCATTTAAACGATTAGGTTCAATGACTATTTTGGTGACGCACAACCATGAGTTGGCGGAACACTATGTTGATAAAGAAAGCGCTGTTTTTAGACAGGTTGAGTTTGATGGTGAGCGAGCAACGCATCGGTTTGTGAACGGCATTTCTATCATTAGTCACGCAGATCTCGTTGCGCGTTCGGTTGGGTTCTCTAAAGAAGATATAGAGCGGATGCTAGAAGAGAAACTTGCTACTGCAAAGGCGTAGTGGGAACGCTTGATGCGATCTTTGTCTATCCAATAAAAGCGATGCCTGGCGTTCAAGTGGATGCTGTGACGATAACGCAAGGTGGTGCGCTTTTTAATGATCGCCGATGGGCTATTAAAGATGAGCAGGGGCGGCTGATCAATGGTAAAAACAATAAACGCATTTTTTCACTTCAGGCTTCGTTTGATCTAACGTCAGAGGTGGTTTCATTTCCTAGCGACAAAGGGGATGAAATGTTTAAGTTGGCTGATCGTGTCGGGCTATCAAATTATTTTTCTGAAAAGTTAGGAAAAAAAGTATTTTTAGAAGAGGATAGCCAGCAGGGTTTCCCTGACGATATGAATGCATCAGGGCCGAGGATCATATCTAAAGAGTCGTTAAATGCGGTGTTGTCGTGGTATCCAACCTTATTCATAGAAGATATTCGCGCGCGTTTTCGTATTAACTTAGAGGTTTCATCAGTGCCTGCTTTTTGGGAGGATCAGCTCTTTGAAGCGAACGAAGAACCAAAAATCATTCAGGTTGGCGACGTAAAGATTCAATCATCGAACCCCTGTGCGCGTTGCTCAGTGCCGACAAAGGATCCAAAATCAGGCAAGCCACATAGCGATTTTTACGAAACGTTTATTAAGCAGCGCGAGCAAACTAGACCGAGTTGGACGGACGATAGGTGTTTTGATCATTGGTATCGTTTAAGCGTTAATACGAATATATATTCAACGCAAGTAGGTATGCGGATAGCCGTGGGTGATAAGGTGAGTATTGTCGGGCTATAAATAGAAGAATTATCGATTGTTGAAAAGTCGGCAATGGCATAAAGTGTGCTTTATTAAAAAAATAATATTGTGGTGAGGGTTAATGACTAACGAGAATGTTGTACAAATGAAAGAACGCAGTCAAACGAATGTATTGATTGAAGAGTTACTTATAGAGCGCAAGCAGGTGTGGGATATTTATTGCATCGTGACGGGGATAAATGAGGCGAAGACCGGTAAATCGATGGAAGAACTGGTTCGAGAATTCTGTCAATTAACGGTCGACTATATTTCATTAGGGCATTTTGGCGTTTATCAACGAATTCTAGATGGCAATGAGCGACGTAAATCGGTGCTATTGTCCGCCGAAGAAATATACCCAAAAATATCCAAAGCAACAGAGTCAGTTTTAGACTTCAATGATAAATATCAAGAGCTTACGCCGCTGTTGATTTTGAATGACTTGGCGAATGACTTATCCGATGTGGGCGAACACTTAGCGAATAGAATTGAATTAGAAGACGAGCTAATAGGTAAGATGCTTGCCTAAGACTGTTATGCAGTATTGCCCCCAATGTGGCAATAAAACAGAATCAAAAATTCCAAAGGGCGACAACCGTCACCGAGATGTCTGTGACGCATGTGATCTTATTCATTATAAAAACCCTCGCATTATTGCCGGCTGCATTCCTGTTTGGGAAGATAAAATCTTGCTGTGTAAGCGTGCGATTGAGCCGCGTAAAGGGTTCTGGACATTGCCTGCAGGGTTTATGGAGTTAGGCGAAACAACTGAGCAAGCCGCTATTCGTGAAACCTTAGAGGAGGCGGAGGCTGTTGTTCAAACGCATGAGCTTTACGCTGTTTTTAATCTGCCGCATATAAATCAAGTTTATATGATGTACCGCTCGGCATTGTTAAAGCCAGAGTTTTCTAGTGGCATTGAAAGTTTGGACGTCCAATTGTTTTCAGAGCAAGAAATTCCGTGGGGTGATTTGGCTTTTAAAACGATGCGTATGTCCTTGGAGTATTACTTCGAGGACAGAAAGGCGGGGTCGTTTAAGTTTAGATCCACCGATGTAGAAAGACCAAAATGTCGATAATTAGGTGGTAAAACTTGCCTATGAAACGCGAGCAAATTATTCAATCGCTAGAACCATTAGCAACATTACAGAGCTGGTCGAGCTATAAGCGTAGCGATGGCTTACGTGATGCGGCTGTTCTTATCCCCCTTGTGGAGCGAGAGCAATGGCAGGTTTTACTGACCAAACGCACGGATCATTTGCATCATCATGCGGGTCAAGTGAGCTTTCCTGGTGGGCGAGCAGATGCCATTGACGTGTCACCGTTACATACCGCGCTGCGAGAGACAGAGGAAGAGGTAGGTATTCAGTCTGATTTTATAGACATTGCCGGTGTTATCGAGCCCTTTCTAACGGTGACCGACTTTAATGTCATCCCAATTGTTGGTTTTGTTGACCCTTCCTTTGCTCTTTGTATAGATGAGTTTGAAGTGGCTGAGGTGTTTGAAGTGCCACTGTCTATACTCGCAGACCAGTCTCGTTACGAGCGTAAAGAAATTTTCTGGCAAGGCGAAAATAGATTTTATTGGGAGCTGATGTACCAAGACTACCAAATATGGGGTGCTACAGCGGCTATGCTGTATGCGTTTGCCGGTCGTTTAAAGGCGCTTAGGTAATCGTACTATTCGACGTCTTGAGTGGGGCGATACTTTAACTGCAAACCTTGTAAAAAATTGCGTAAGACTTGGTCTTTGCAAAGACGGTAATGTTTATGGTCTACACGGCGGAAAAAAGCGCTTAACTCGTGTTTGCTGAGCGTAAAACCATTCTGAGACATAAATTCCAAAACGTCTTCGTTTTTCATATCGAATGCAATCTTAAGTTTACGCAGGATAATATTGTTCGTTAATTTCTTGTCCGGCTCAGGCGTAGCACCTTCTTTCTTGCCGCGCCTGTGAACAATCAGGCCATTCAAAAAAGTTGAAAAGTGAATATCATTACAGCTGGCGTAACTTTCATCGTCATCTTTCTTAAGCCAATTGCTCACCTGTTCGCGTGTTACGGTTAAATCAGCCAGTTTAAATAACTCAATCATCGTTGAGTCATTAAAATTAAAGGTATAGCGAAGGCGGCGTAAAATGTCGTTATTGGTCATAGGGACGGCTTGAAATAAGTTGTTTTGAGTGTGTAGTGCGTATTTTACAGTGTAATGAGCGTATGCAACGCATTAGAGAGATAAATTTATAATTGCTCTAATGCTAATAACCGTTTTTTAGCCGGCAAACCGCCTGCATAGCCAGTTAATTCACCCTTGCAGCCAATAACGCGATGGCACGGAATGATGATGCTTATTGCATTGGCACCATTTGCACTGGCAACTGCACGGACGGCTTTTTCATTTTGAATGTTTCTTGCTAGGTCGATATATGAGTTTGTCTTTCCGTAAGGAATATCCAGTAAAGCGCTCCAAACGTTCTGTTGAAAAGGCGTGCCTAGCATCAGTAGTGGAAGTTCAAACTGTGTTAACTCGTTAGCAAAGTAGGCGCGCAGTACAGCGATAGCGTGCTCAATGACGGAGCTATTTTGCTCAATATAAGTGGCGTTTAACGATGATTGAATGCGTTTATCAATACGGGTACGCATGCGGCGGTATCTCCAATCACACAAGCAAAGCTTGTCTTTATACGAGCCAATAATCAGCTCGCCGATGGGGCTTTTAAAAGACTGAGTTGAAACATTATGGTGAGCAATCATATTTTTAAGCTAAAAATCAAGTCATTGGGGTGGCTTCTAAACTAATATTTTTTATAGGAAGCGCGTCTAGTGCGTCAAAATTAATTCTTATTTAGCTGAGACGTGACGCTTTGCTTCGTTGGTTTTTTGTAATTCATGGGGCGAATCGCAACGGTATTTTTAATAAGGGTGCAGACTGTTCCGTCAGTTCGTTTGAAGTACATAGTGAATGTGGGTGTGCTGCGGCCTTTCGACTCTAAGTCTTTTTTGATTCGAGTCTTCATTTCATCACTTAAATCAAAGTGCAAAGTGATGTCTGTATTTGCTTCATGTTGAAAATCTAAGTGTAATGAACGGGTCCATACTGCATAGCCAGGAAACACTTTCGTGCAGGCGATCGCGGCAATAGGGTCGGCTAGGGATGCTTGGAAGCCACCAAAAATACCGCCGCCGTGATTACGAGAAACCCATGTCCGGGGTAGCTTTATACGAATTTCTCGCCAATTATTGGTGAGCGTTGTAACGTTTAATCGCATCATCCAGAAAGGTGGGAATAGCTCTAGCTTTTTTTCATCAGACAGCCATTTGGCTACGGATATAAAACGTCGTAAGTTCATTTAAGCGTCTAAACTTCGAGTGACGATCTCTAGTACATCGTTAGATAAGGGCGTATGTGACTGAATGCGCTTCAGTTGAGCCTTAATCAGCACTTGCCTGCTATTATCGTATTTTTTCCAACGGCTAAGCGAGTTGGCTAGTCTTGCGGCTACTTGGGGGTTTATGGCGTCTACGGTGATAATGTTATCGGCGATAAACGCATAGCCAGAGCCGTCAGAAGCATTAAAGTGTAGAGGGTTTCCTGAAGCAAAAGCACTGATTAAACTGCGAATACGGTTGGGTGTTTTGATATCAAAATCGGGGTGTTTTAATAATGCTTTAACGTCATTCAGTGCGCCGATTTTTTCAGAGCAGGCTTGTAGAGTGAACCACTTGTCGATGACGAGATCTTCTTCTTTCCACTGTTGATAAAATGTGCCGAGGAAGGGAGCACTAATAGCAGAGTCAAGGTGGCTAAGCTGGCCTAATGCGGCTATTTGGTCAGTCATGTTTTGGGCGTTATTGAACTGCTCAATACATAACGTGTTGATGGTTTCATCATTTAGCGCCATGAGGTAATCGAGGCATACATTTTTAAAACTGCGTTGGGCAATGTCGAGTGGGTTATTCCCTGCGCCTACATGGTGGTGACGATTGTAATTTTCTAACCATAAATCTTTGAGTGAAGATGCTAATGTTTTTTTTACAACGTGATAGGCTTGAAATAAAGTATCAATATCAATGGTGTCCCTTTGCTCGGCAAGATAGCCTTTAGTGGGCAAGCTGAGCAGTAGAGATTGATACGCTAAATCGTTAAGAGGTGTCTGCAAAATAGTGCTGAAGGTATCAATAAGAGAGCTAGGTAGCGCGGGCAAATGTTGTTTGTTTTGTATTGCTGTGACGGTATCAAAAATAAGGCTACTAAAGCAGTTCTGGCCTGCTTCCCAGCGGTTAAATGAGTCGCTATCATGTTGGAATAGATGGTTTTTTTGTTCCATCGATAAGTCGTGTTCAAGCCGTACTGGCGCAGAAAACCCACGCAAAATAGATGGGGTAGGTTCGTTCTTGATGTTCTCGAAACGGAAGCTTTGTTCAAATTCGGTTAACTCTAGAACAATCGTTTGTTGATTGTTACTCAATGTTATTTCTTCGCCACTAGCGTCTATTAAGCCAATGTTAATGGGCATATGGAACGCTTTTTTAGTGTTTTGCTGAGGAGAGGTAGGGCAATGTTGGGAGAGCGTTAATGTATAAACTTCATCGGCTTTATTAAATGAACTGGATACATTAACAATAGGTGTTCCTGCTTGGTTGTACCAGCGCTTGAACTGGCTAAAGTCAGTGTCGCTTGCATCTTCGAGCGCAGCAATAAAGTCTTCGGTAGTCACGGCTTGCCCGTCATGGCGCTCAAAATATAAATCACAGCCTTTTCTAAACGCGGTTTCGCCCAATAAGGTATGAAGCATACGGACTATTTCTGCGCCTTTTTCATAAATAGTGAGTGTGTAGAAGTTGTTTATTTCTACAAAAGAATCGGGACGAATAGGGTGAGATAATGGGCCTGAGTCTTCGGCAAACTGATGAGTGCGAAGCATGTTGACATCTTTAATGCGCTTAACTGCTGCCGATGTTTGATGAGCAGTGAATTGTTGGTCGCGAAAGACGGTAAAGCCTTCTTTTAAGCTGAGTTGAAACCAGTCGCGACAAGTGACGCGGTTGCCAGACCAATTGTGGAAATATTCGTGACCAATAACCGCTTCGATATTTTCGTAGTCAGTATCAGTGGCTGTTTTCTTACTGGCTAAAACAAACTTCGTATTGAAAACATTAAGCCCCTTATTTTCCATCGCGCCCATATTGAAATGGCTGACGGCAACGATCATGTAAAGATCAAGGTCATACTCACGGCCAAAAGCTTCTTCGTCCCAGCGCATTGAGTTTTTTAAAGATTGCATAGCATGCTGAGTTTTATCAAGGTCGCTTTCTTCAACATACACTTCGAGGGTTACCTCGCGGCCTGAACAGGTAATAAATGAGTCTTCTAGAACAGCCAAATCACCGGCGACAAGAGCAAATAAATAGCATGGTTTTGGGAAAGGGTCATACCAACTTGCGTGGTGCTTGTTTGTGTCGGAGTCTATTTCTTGACCCTCCTCAACGCGGTTTCCGTTGGAAAGCAGGACGGGGTACTTATCTTTGTCAGCTTCAATGGTCACACTGAAAATAGACATAACATCGGGGCGATCTAAAAACCAGGTGATTCGTCTGAAGCCCTCTGCCTCGCATTGGGTACAGAGCATGGTTTTAGATTCGTAAAGGCCGCTAAGGGCTGTGTTTTTGCTTGGGTTAATGCGGTTGCTTATCTCTAAACTGAATTCATTTTTTGGTTGATGAATGATGAGTGTTTTATCGTTGATTGTGAATTGCTCGTCACTTAGCTCTTCTCCATCTACAGCGATGAACATAAGGCTCAATCCCTCGCCCATCAGTACTAGTGGCGGCTGCTCTTTTAGGCAAGCCGAGTTTCTTTTGACTGTTAAGCAGGAGTGAACGATGGTGTTATCCGCTGAAAGGTCAAAATGTAGCTGGGTGTGGCTAATAAGAAACTCAGGAACGGTGTAGTCTTTGAGGTAAATAGTAGTTTGTTCTGTATGCGACATAGAAGAGTTATTTAGATTTGATGGAGGCATAAGCAAGCGTTAGCCAGCCACAGAGTAAGAGTACGCCACCAATTGGAGTGATGGCGCCGAAAATTTTAATTCCGCTTAAGCTAAGTGCGTATAAGCTTCCGGAAAAGATAAGCGTGCCGCTAAGTATCAGCCAGCCTGCTTTACGTAATAGCGTAGAAGGTTTTTGTTGGAATAATATGCCAATTAGAATTAAGCCGATAGCATGCCACATTTGATAATCCGCAGCGGTGTGGTAAACGTCCAGTAAATGGGGCGTTAATATTTCTTTAAGCGCATGTGCGCCGAATGCGCCGAATGCCACAGCAAGAAAGGCGAGTATCGCGCCGAGTGTAATAAAAGGTGTTTTTGTCACAGCGCGTTATTTTTCTAATAAACGCGGCATCACTTCAACTAAATTGCAGGGGCGTGTGCGGTAATCTAGTTGCGCATTTATTAACTTATCCCATGCGGTTTTGCATGCGCCGGATGAACCGGGAACGCAAAAAATATAGTGGCCATTTGCAACACCGGCAATAGCGCGAGACTGCATGGTCGACGTACCAATTTCATCGTAAGAAATCGTGCGAAATACTTCACCAAAGCCGCTAAGCTCTTTATCGAGAAGAGGTTTTACGGCTTCTGGCGTGCCATCCCGGCCTGTAACACCTGTACCGCCAGTAGTAATAATGGCGTTAATGTTAGGGTCTATAATCCACGCGGATAACTTTGCGCGAATACGGTAAATATCATCAATGATGATGGCCTTCTCTGCGCATTGATGCCCAGCACTTGTTAAGCGATCGACTAGCGTTTTTCCAGAAGTGTCAGTCTCTTCTGTGCGTGAATCTGAGACCACCATAATAGCGATGCTGAGAGGTATAAATTGACGAGAGTTATCAGCCATAGTTTGTATTATCGAAGAATTATGAAGAAAGCGCTGTTGCCGCGCTGGACATTTAAAAGTAGTGATTTGCGTTTCTTGGCAGCGCTCACCAACTCTAAAATATTACGTGTTTGTATGCGGTTAGCGCGGGCAATAATGTCACCTTTTTGAAGGCCGTTAATCGAGGCTTTAGAGCCAGAGCTTATATCGATAACCTTAACGCCAAACTTGATATTGTTTTGGATTTCGTCAGGAGATAGGTTCGATAACGTTGCGCCGTCTAGTTGGTGATGGACGCGATTGCCGTCGATGGTAGCAATTTTGCGCTTGCCTATTTTGATTGTAATTTGCTGCTGTTCACCATTACGCAATATTTGTAAGGTGGCTTTATCCCCAACACTGAGTAAACCAAGGCTGTTGCGTAAGCTAGAGCTGTTTTTCGTCGCCTTGCCATTAACGCTTAATACAATGTCGCCAGGGTGTAAATCAGCTTTTTGAGCGGGTGAATTAGTGTCTACTTGGCTGATAATGACGCCTTGCTGAATCTTTAGGTTAAAGGCTTGAGAGAGCTCAGGTGTCAGGTCCTGAACGCTAATGCCGAGCTGTCCACGGTTCACTTTCCCAAATTTAAGTAATTGGTTTTTAAGGCTAATGGCCATATTGCTTGGAATGGCGAAACCAATGCCAACGTTGCCACCGTTGGGTGCAATGATGGCGGTATTAATACCAATGAGTTCGCCTCTCAAATTGATGAGTGCGCCACCTGAATTACCTGGGTTTATCGAGGCATCTGTTTGAATAAAATCTTCGTACCCTTCAATGCCAAGGCCGGAACGGCCTAGTGCACTAACAATTCCTGATGTAACAGTTTGGCCAAGACCAAAGGGGTTGCCAATGGCAATAACGAAATCGCCAACGCGGAGCTCATCAGAATCGGCAACTTTTAAATCAATGAGTCGCTTGCCTTGGATTCGAATGAGCGCGACATCTGACTCAGGATCGCTACCAACAACGTCCGCGTTGAAAGAACGACCATCACGTAACGTAACGGTAATTTTGTCAGCCTTGTCGATAACGTGGTGGTTGGTAATGATAAGGCCTTTTTCGGCATCAACGATAACGCCCGATCCTAGACTTTGCGTAGAGCGTTTTCTAGGGGTGTTCGGGATATTGAAAAACCGGCGAAAGAAAGGGTCTTGTAATAGAGGGTTTTCACGCTGTTGAACCATGTTTTTGGTGGCAATGTTTACAACAGCGGGCGTTACTTTTTCAAGGATTGGCGCAAGGCTGGGTAGCGGCTGATTTTCCATCAGGACAGGCAGTGCAGCGTGTGCTTGCGCGCTTGTGAAAATAGAAAATAAACTAACTACACAAAGAAACTTTAAAGGCGACATGATGATTTCCTAGTTGTTAAACGTCGACATCATCTGCGTCAACCTGACCGCTCATTCGGCGACGAATATGAGACCATGACATGCCTGTCGCCATAATGAAGCATAAAATAGTTTGAATGATATACGTGACTGCCTGAACGTTGTCGGCAGCGACAATGCCCCAGTCAATAATCATCCAGAAAAGGGTGCCAAAAAGAGCGGTCGCCAAGGCGATGCCAATAATGCCCAGTGAGCGTAATGTGGCGCGAATATAAACGACCCAGCCAACGAGTAAGACAAGGCCTGAAAACGCCATCACTGATGTGATGTCAGGAATTTTTGTAATCGCCCAGTGGTAATAAGATAGGCCGGCTGAATTGTAACTTGCAAAGACAAGTGTCAACGCAATACAAAAGCGAATGAAAAAACTTGACCATGAAAATTGAGTTGATTTCAATGAGCTACCTCTATACAAAAGTTAATGATTAATCTCTATTCTAACTGAAAACACAGGCAACCCAATAAAGGTTAAAGTTATTGATAGGCGGCGGCGTAGAAAGAGCGTGATGTACTTGGCAAAAAGCCAGTTGCTATAGCCGAGGTAACACCATTTTCGTTGCATGGGCTACACTGTATTATGTATAGCAAAGAAAATGATGATGACGGATAAATTTGAACGCGCAACTTAACCAAAATAGCCATGACCTTTTAAAGAATTTTATACCTTTAAATACATTACCGAGTGCGCGTTATACAGAGATTTGCCATGAGTGCCTTGTTGAAGAATGTGCGAAGGGAACGATTTTATTTGAGCAAGGCGATGATGCTAAAGAGTTCATTTACCTCATTAGTGGGATGATTGGTCTTTACGCGGGCGAGATGGAAATGGAGACCATTGTTACGGGTTCTGAAGCAGCGCGATTTGCCATTGCTCACCATATTCCGCGCAAAGTTAAAGCAGTCACCAAATCAAAAGCCCGTATCGTACGAATACCAACCCATATGCTTGATATGGAACGCCCCGAAGATAAAGGGCAAACCTATATGGTGGATGAGGTTGAAGACCAGGGTGGTGACTGGATGACAACCATGTTGCAATCGCCTGTTTTTCAACGATTACCGGCATCGAATTTGCAAAAGGTGATGATGCAAATGGAAGAGGTTGCATTTCAAGCCGGTGAGGTCGTCGTTAAGCAAGGTGATGAGGCGGATTACTATTACATTATTAAGTCCGGTGATTGTGAGCTAATTAGGCAACCATCAGAAGGTGCCAGGCCTGTTAAATTAGCTGAACTACATAGCTGCGATGCGTTTGGCGAAGATGCGCTGCTGTCGGGCAACCCAAGAAATGTGACTGTGAAAATGAAAGGCAAGGGGCAGATGCTTCGCTTGTCAAAAGCAAATTTCATTTCCTTGGTGAAAGAGCCTGTTTTGCAGTATGTAAGCTTTGAAGACGGTCAGCAAAAAGTTGATGCTGGTGCTAATTGGTTAGATGTCCGCAGTGTTGATGCATATGTCGATAGCCATATTGAAGGTAGCATAAATATTCCGTTTTTCTCTCTTCGTATGAAAGTCGCGGAATTGAAGCATGATCAACTTCAAGTGTTGGTTTGCGAGAAAGGTCGAACGAGTGAGGCAGCCGCGTTCTTATTGTTAAAATTTGGTTTTAACGCGGTCATTCTAAAAGCTGGTATGAACGGCTTGCAGAAGCAAAAGGCCAAGCCTCACGCCACTGCTAGTCCGGCGAAGGCACCGACTCAACCACTGGAAGTTGTAAATATAGCTCAAAGCGGTGACGAGACGGCAGTTGCAAATGAAGTGAAGCAGCAAGATGACGGGCTGCTAACAGCGGCACAAAATAAGATTATAGAGTTAGAAAAATTCAGCGCACAACTTAACGAAAAACTGAATACATTAGAGCTCGAGCGAAATAATTTACAGCAACAAAATGAAGAGAAATCAGTGTTGGTTTCTGAGTTACAAGCATCTTCACAAGTTGTGGCAGACGAGCTTGAGGCTAAGAGGGCAGATGAGATAACCAAAGGTGATGAAAGCAGCCAAGAGTTATTGAGTGAGCGTGAAAAGAACGCATCACTTACGGCAGAGCTAGAAGAGTTAACAGTCGAGCTACGTAGTATTGAAGAGCAAAAAGACATAGCAGGTAAAGATTTAGAAGATCAACTGGCGACTGCTAAGCAGGAAATGGCTGAGCTTCGGGAACAAGAGGCGGTATTAAGAAGAGACGCAGAGGAAGCCAAAACTGTACACGAAGAAGGGCTGCGTTCTAAATCGCAAATTGAAGAACAGTTAAAGCAATCAAACAGTGATTCGCTGGAAAAGGTGTCTGAAAAAGAAGAGCAACTTCAGACATTGAATTCGCAAATTGTTGATATGGCGGCTAGCCTGAAAGGCGCCGAAGAGATGTCGGATGGTTTGCAGAAATCGCTGGAAGAGAGAAGTTATGAGCTTAAGCAGGCGCAAGAGGCTGAAGTTGGCTTTATAAATCAACAAAAGCTAGAGGCAGAAAGTCAGAAGGGTGAATTTGACGTTGAGATGGGTACGTTAAATCATCAATTGGCTGAGAAAGTTAGCAAGTTGGCTGTGAATGAGGCGCGCATAAGTGCGCTTGAAAAAGAGAGAGATTTGCTGAGTGAGTCTGAGCAGAGTAAAGAGCGACTTATCCAAGAAAAACAAGCAGATATTGATTCGTTTAGTCATCAGCTAAATGAATCAGGTGTTCAGCTTGTTGCGCTGAAAGAGCAAAAGGATAATTTAGAAGCGGTTGTATTGAAAAGTGACGAAGAGTTAGCTGGTTTTATTGATGAGCTAAGTAACGTGAAAATTGAGAGAGATGAGTTACGCGAAAAGCTGGACGATTCGGGTAGTGGTCTATCAAAAGTGTTGGCCGAGAAAGAACAGCTAAACGAGAAGTTGAGCCTTTCAATAAATTCAGTAAATGAATTTGAAGAGCGAGTACAGGCTAGCGAAGCTGAAATTATTGAGTTGAAAGAACGCAATGAGGAAGTTTTGACAGAATCGTCAAATAACCTTGAAATGGTCGAGGTTGATTTACATAAGGTGGAACTCGAAGTTGAGGGCTTGCGCGAAAAAGTGGCGAATGCCGAGTCGTTACTAAGCGCGGCGACATCTGGTAAAGAGATGCTAGAAAACGAGTTAACGCAACGTTTAGCCGATATTGAGCATGATTTAAGTGAGTCGGCAATAAAGAACACAGAGCTAGAGAATAAGCTCGACGAAGCGCAGCGGAGTGCTGAAGAAAAAAGTGCTGAACTAAAAGGATCTTTGGAGCAAGCGCTTAATGAGTCTGCCGAGCAGCTTATAAGGTTTGAGACTGAGCTGAAAGAAGCGCAACAAGGTAAGCAAGGTATTGAGGCAGCGTTACAACATTCAGAGTCTGGAAAAGAGGCGCTGGAGGATGAGTTAAAGCAACGCCTGCTTAATGCTGAAAGAGCTCTTGAGGATGAGGTAACAAGGAGTGCTGAGTTAGAGAAAAACCTTGGTGAAGAAAAGTCGCAAGCAGAGGATGAACGTACGAAATTGGAAGCTTCTTTACAAGAAGAGAAGTCGAGAGTCGGATTGGCAGAGCAAGCGCTTAGTGACCATTCTCAACGTGTTCAAAGCGATGTTAGTGAGTCGGCTCAGAAGGAAATGCAGCTTGAAGCGACGCTAAAAGAGGTTCAGCAGAACAAGAGCGATGTCGAGCAAGCGTTACAGAATGCGGAGCCTGAAAAAGGCGCTTTGCAAAATGAATTAGTACAGTTAAAAAGCAAGGTGGAAAGCGATTCTCTTGAGCAGGGGAAATTATCTAAACAGTTGATAGAGGCGCAGCAAGGAGCTAGTGAAGTAACCAAAGAGCATGAAAGTGATAGAGCACAGCTGGCTGAATTATTGCAGCAAGAGAAAGTTAGCTTTGGGGAAAAAGAGGATGCCTTACTAGCTCAGCTAGAGGAAGCTAAATTAGAACTGACGGCGCAGCAAGCTGTTCTTGAAGTAAAACAGCGTGATATGGGGAGTTCTCAAGCAGAGTTTGGGAAAAATGTGTCAACACTTGAAGGTAAACTCGAAGCATCTCGGGTAGAAACAGAAAGTTCGCAGCAGCGATGCGAAGTATTAGAAAGTCAATTGAGCGCATTGTCGTCAAGTCAGCAAACAGAAGAGGGCGAGCTTAAGCAGCAAGTGTTTGACTTAGAGTCTAAGCTTCAAGCAGCCCAAGAAAGCATATTATTGAAAGAAAATGCGGCAGGTGTTGTAACGGCAGAGTTAGTTGCTTTGGAGCAAAGCCAGCTTTCTAACGAGGGCGCATTAAGTGAGGCCCAACAAAAAGTTGAGGAGCTTGAGCAATCACTGAAAAAAGCTGAAGAAGTGAAAGCTCAGTTAGCAGTAAGTGAAAGTGACACGCATAACGTACAGCTAGAGGAATTGAACGAACAATTATTAGTGGCTGAAGATAAGGCAAAGCATGCGTTAGAGAAAGCGAGTGAGTCGCTGGATGCGAAAGAGCTCAGTGAAAAAGAAGTGAGCGCGCTTAATGAAGAGTTGGCAACATCGAGTCAGTTAAATAAGGATTTAAACGGTCGCATATCCAGTATGAAAAAAAGCGCACCTAAAGACGCTCATGCTGATGAAGTTAGAATCGCGGAACTTGAGCAGCAACTAGATGACTCAAACTCTGCTTTAATGGATTTAGAGATCAAAATGGAGACGTCGGCTGTAGAAATAGATGAGGGGCCGACAGAAGAGGAAAAGAGTGCATTAAAAGCCTTGGAATCAGAGCTTAATTTGGTACGAGAACAAACTGAAAAAGACATACTTGCGATGCAGGTTAAAGTTGAAAATAGCGAAAAAATGAATTTGGCATTAAAGAAAAAAATTCTTTCTATGCAAACGTTAGCTAATCAAGAAATTGTTGAAGAAGAAACGCCTAAAGAGAAGAAGAAAGGTTGGTGGAAATAAAAGAGATAGAAGTTGATGGTGTGGGCTATGTTCAGGCGGTGGATGTAAAAACGCTTGGCGGTAAATGCTCTAGGGCCTTCGATATTAATTTGGGTGAGCGAGGTGCTTGTAGCGGTTTTTTTGTGCGTGAGAAAGACATGACGCTGCGGGCGTATAAAAACAGCTGTCCTCATACGGGGGCGCCTTTAAATTGGACGCCGGACCAATTTTTAACAAAGGAAGGTTTGTATATCCAGTGTTCGATACATGGGGCTATGTTTAAAACGCAAAATGGTGAATGCTTCGCGGGCCCGTGTGGTGGGAAGTTTTTAAAGGCATTGAGTTTTGTAGAGCAGTCTGGAATGGCATATGTAGCTTTGTTAGATATCGAAAAAAACCCGCCATAAGGCGGGTTCTTAAATAAAGCATTTTTAAAACTATTTGATTTTAGCTTCTTTGTACATTACGTGCTTTCTGATGGTTGGATCAAATTTCTTGATTTCCATTTTTTCAGGCATGCTGCGCTTGTTTTTAGTCGTTGTGTAGAAGTGACCTGTTTTTGCGCTAGAAACTAATTTTATTGTATCTCTCATCTTCTCAGTCCTTAAACTTTTTCGCCGCGAGAGCGAATGTCAGTCAAAATGGCATCAATGCCTTTTTTGTCGATTGTACGCATGCCATTTGCTGAAACACGTAAGCGTACAAAGCGGTTTTCGCTTTCTACCCAAAAACGATGGTGGTGCAAGTTTGGCTCAAAGCGACGACGCGTTCTATTTTTCGCGTGAGAAACGTTGTTTCCTGACATTGGGCGCTTGCCGGTGACTTGGCATACTTTAGACATGATAAAACCTCTGTTTTAATTGATTGGGTTAGCAGTTAACTGCGAAACGGTGCGAATTTATACCAGAATACGCCGATTGAGTAAAGAAAAACGTCGATTTTAGCGTGAAATAGCAATGTTGTAATGGTTTAGATATAGCCGTGCTCAGCAAGCGATGTCGTGCGGCCATTACCGATAATTAAATGGTCTAGAACTCTAACGTCAATGAGTTTTAAGGCGTTTATTAATTGTTGGGTTATGTCGATGTCAGATTGGCTAGGCTCAGGGTTGCCCGACGGGTGGTTGTGCGCAAAGATAACAGCTGCTGCATTATGTTGTAACGTGCTTTTAACGACTTCACGTGGGTGTACGTTTGCGCCGTCAATAGTGCCAAAAAATAATTCTTCAAAGGCAAGAACGTGATGCTTGTTATCTAAATAAAGGCAAGCGAATACTTCACGCTGTTGATGGGCCAATTTGCTTTGCAAGTACCGCTTAGTGTCTTCAGGGTTGTTGAGTGTATCTTGATTGCTGATTGTTTCTTGCAAATAGCGGCGAGACATTTCTAATACAGCTTGAAGCTGGACGTACTTGGCTTGGCCAAGGCCATGTCCTTCGCAAAACTCATTTTGGTTTGCGTGCATGAGTGCATTTAGCGAGCCGAACTGTTTTAGTAATAAGCGTGATAAATCAACGGCAGTAACGCCTTTCGTCCCTGTCCGCAAAAAGATAGCAAGTAACTCAGCATCGGATAATGATGCGGACCCACGACTCAGTAGTTTTTCACGTGGCCGCTCTTGTTCGGGCCAGTCGGTTATAGACATAATCATTCCTTGATAGTGTTATAAATCTACGACGTAGAATATATCGTGTTGTGTGACATAATAAGGTTTAGTTTAAAAATATTTAAATTTTATTGTGAATAAACTTCAACATCGACGTGTGTTACTGGGCGTAACAGGCGGTATCGCGGCCTATAAAGCGGCGGAAATATTGCGCCAGTGCCAAACGTTGGGCGCAGAGGTGCGTGTAGTGATGACGCCAGCGGCAACAGAGTTCATTACACCGTTAACGTTCCAGGCATTGTCAGGGCAGCCTGTTCATACTAAATTGCTTGATGCGGAAGAAGAAGCAGGCATGGGGCACATTAATCTTGCACGTTGGGCGGATGTAATTTTAGTTGCGCCTGCGAGCGCTGACTTTATTGCGCGTTTAGCATCAGGTATGGCGAATGATCTATTAACGACGCTATTACTGGCGACGGATAAAACTGTGATGCTTGCGCCGGCAATGAATAGGTTGATGTTTGATGACGCTAATACGCAAGGGAACCTTCGCAAATTGGAAGGCCAAGGTGTTGTTATTTTAGGCCCAGGTGAGGGCGTTCAAGCCTGCGGTGAAGTCGGTTTGGGTAGAATGTTGGAGCCTGAAGAGTTAGTGCAAGCGGTTGCGGAGTATTTTCAAACAGGCGAATTGGCGGGGCTTAATGTGCTGTTAAATGCAGGGCCCACGAGAGAAGCGATAGACCCTGTACGTTACATCAGTAACCACAGTTCGGGGAAAATGGGTTTTGCACTTGCGCAAGCGTGTGTGGAGGCGGGTGCGCACGTTACGTTGGTCGCTGGCCCAGTACAATTACAAACGCCTTCAGGTTTAGAGCGAATTGATGTAATTAGTGCGCATGAGATGGCTGAGGCAGTTATGGCGAAATCTAAACAAGCCGATATTTTTATAGCGTCTGCGGCGGTGGTGGATTATACGCCTGTTGAAATTGCGCAAAACAAGATTAAAAAGAACGCATCAGAAATGCAGTTAACATTAGTTAAAACAACGGATATTTTGACGGATGTGGCGACACAGGATGACTCAACTTTCTGCGTTGGGTTTGCGGCCGAAACGGACAATTTGGAAGAGTATGCAAAAGGGAAGCTTAAGAGAAAGTCTTTAGATATGATCGCCGCTAACTGGGTGGGCAAAGACAGCGGTGGCTTTAACAGCGATCATAATTCATTATCTGTCTACTGGGCAGACGGTGAACAGCAAATTGGCAGTATGCCAAAACCAGAATTAGCACGAGAATTAATTACATTAATAGCAAAAAGATATCATGAAAAAAATTCAGCTTAAAGTATTAGATGAGCGTCTAAACGACGTTATCCCGCTACCTGAGTATGCAACTACCGGTTCGGCCGGTTTGGATTTGCGCGCCTGTTTGGACGAAACGTTATTACTTAAGCCGGGTGAAACAAAACTCATTCCAACGGGTATGGCGATTCATATTGCTGACGCCAGCTTGGCCGCGGTTATTTTGCCTCGTTCAGGGCTTGGGCATAAGCATGGGATTGTACTGGGAAACCTTGTGGGCTTGATTGATTCAGATTACCAAGGCCAGTTGTTTGTTTCGTGTTGGAATCGAGGTAATACAGAGTTCACCATAGAAATAGGCGACCGTATTGCTCAATTAGTTTTTGTGCCGGTTGAGCAAGTTGAATTTGAGCAAGTTGATAGCTTTAGTGATAGCCATCGTGGTGAAGGTGGTTTTGGGCATACAGGGAAAGGTTAATTCATGATAAAAAAAATTATCGCTATATTGCTATTGCTGGTCATTGTTGCCGGTGGTGCAGGTTATGCTTACATCGGGCAAATAGAGCAGCAAAACGTTGAACAAGCCGAGCAATTAAAAGTGCGGGGGCAAAAAGTAAGTGCTGTGTTATCGAGTAAAGTAAAAAAATGGCGCCAAGCGGTGGGTGTGCTAGCGGCAGACGCGGTATTGATTTCGGCTTTAAAAGAAAGCGAAGAGGCTGTGAATGATTGGGTTGCAGGCCAAGGCGCTACGTTTGATGACATGATTAAACTACGCGTTATTCGTCCAGGTTTGATGCAAGTAGATACATCAGTTAACCCTCCTTTAGGATACGCAGGGCTAGATCTGATCCGAAAGGTTGAGGCGTCGAAAAAAATACAAATGCCTGAAGTGCATATGATGACGAGTGATAATCGACATATTGCGATCATTGCGCCGGTATTAGAAGGTGATGAATTACTGGCGGTTGTATTAAGTAGTATTAGTGTGGAGGCCATACAAAAAGCGTTTAAGTCTGCTGTGAAGGGCGAGCAAGGTGGTTGGTTGCTTTTAAAACAAGGCGGTTTGAAAATCGTTTCTACTGGAGCGCCTTCGCATAAAGCCGGTTCAGATATCGGGAATATCCCAGTAGCGGGTACGCGGTGGAAAGTTTCGTTTAAAAAGAAAGCACTGGTGGCACCGTTGACACAAAGCGACTTATTTACCTATGTGGCCAGTTTGTTGGCGGCGATATTAGTTTTAGGTTTGCTGATAAGTGTTTTAACGAATAAAGACAGACGTAAAAAGCTAGGCGCATCGATTAAAAAAAGAACAGTTAAAAAGAAGAAAGTAGCATCTATAGCACCTGAGGGTGATGAGCAGAATTTAGGTGAGGATGAATTAAAGGAGCGGGCGATAGCTGATGCGGTTAAAGCGAATGCTGAAAAGAACTCGGGGCAATTAGCGGGCCCTAGCTTTATGAAAGATGATGGTATTGAAGTTGAGACGCAAATGGACGTGCTGCGATCAATTTTTAGGGCTTATGATATTCGTGGAATTGTTGATGAAACATTAACGGAAACGGGTGTTTTTGCAATCGGCCAAGCGATTGCAACAGAGGCGCTAAGCGTCGGCCAAAAAACTATTGCCATTGCGCGTGATGGGCGCTTGCATAGCCCCAGGTTAAGTGAGTCTCTAGCAAAAGGTATTCAATCGACGGGTTGTGATGTGATCGATGTTGGGCAAGTGCCAACGCCTGTGCTGTACTTTGCCACTCACCAGCTGGACACTCAATCGGGTGTAATGATTACAGGTAGTCACAACCCAAAGAATTATAATGGGTTGAAAATAGTAATTGCTGGTAACACGCTATCGGGTGATGCGATTCAAAACTTATACAAACGCATTGAAATGGATGACTTTGAGAGTGGCGAGGGTTCTTATCAGCAACAAATGATGCTGCCTGAGTATATAGGCGCAATTACGGCAGATGTCCGTTTAGGTCGCATGATGAAAATTGTGGTGGACTGTGGGAATGGTGTTGCGGGTGAAGCTGCGCCGATGTTGTTATCCACATTGGGTTGTGATGTGGTGCCATTGTATTGTGAAATTGATGGTAATTTCCCAAATCATCACCCTGACCCGAGTAAGCCCGAGAATTTACAAGAGCTGATCGATAAAGTTAAAGAAGAGGAGGCCGAGCTTGGCTTAGCCTTTGATGGTGATGGTGACCGCTTGGGCGTGGTTGATTCTAGTGGTAATGTAATTTGGCCAGACCGACAAATGATGTTATATGCAATGGATGTGCTATCTCGGCAAGCCGGTGCGGATATTATTTATGACGTAAAATGCACGCGTAATCTGGCTAAAGTGATTGCTAAACATGGTGGCAAACCTATCATGTCAAAAACGGGTCATTCATTGATTAAGGCCAAGATGAAAGAAACGAATGCAGAACTTGCGGGTGAAATGAGTGGGCATATTTTCTTTAAAGAACGTTGGTATGGTTTTGATGATGCGCTTTATACGGCGGCCCGTTTACTGGAAATCGTGACAGCAGAATTTAGGTCTACGACAGAAATTTTTGCAGACTTGCCTGACAGCGTGAGTACGCCGGAACTTAATATTAGTTTACAAGAAGGTGAGAACTTCAGATTTGTGGAGCAATTACAAGCGGCGGCACAGTTTGAAGACGCTAAGATTATCACCATTGATGGCATACGTGTTGAGTTTAAGGATGGCTGGGGGTTGGTTCGCGCATCGAATACCACGCCGTCGTTAGTGCTGCGCTTTGAAGCGGATAATGAAGTGGCACTAGAGCGAATTAAGGGCGTGTTCAAAGAGCAAATGTTAAACATAAAGGAAGATATTGAATTGCCTTTTTAAGGTGGTTTACTAGCAATATTTAAGAGTTAAAATCATGAAGCATAATAAAATAGACCCTATACAAACCGCGCTCGTTTTAAGCGAAGCATTACCCTATATTCAGAAATTCTCTGGTAAAACCATCGTCATTAAGTATGGCGGTAACGCGATGGTAGACGAAGAGCTGAAAAGTGGCTTTGCGCGGGATATCGTGTTGTTAAAGCAGGTTGGTTTAAACCCTGTTGTTGTTCATGGTGGCGGCCCACAGATTGGTTTGCATCTTGAAAAATTAGGGATGGAAAGCAAGTTTGTTGATGGTATCCGTGTGACGGATAGCGCCACAATGGATGTTGTGGAAATGGTTTTAGGTGGCTCTGTTAACAAAGAAATTGTCAGTCTAATCAATCAGCACGGTGGTTCGGCTGTTGGTTTAACGGGTAAAGATGGCGATTTAATTCGTGCAAAAAAAATATCAAGTAAACAAGCAGAGACAGAGAAAGCATCTGAATTGATTGATATGGGGCACGTAGGCCATGTTGAGAGCATTGATCCATCGGTTGTTGATATGTTGGTACAAGGCGACTTCATTCCGGTGATCGCCCCTATTGGTGTTGGTAAAGACGGTGCGTCTTACAATATTAACGCGGATATAGTTGCAGGAAAAATGGCCGAAATTTTAGGTGCAGAGAAATTGTTGTTGTTAACAAATATATCGGGTTTGCTGAGCAAAAAGAATGAGTTGTTAACGGGTTTGTCTATTGCGCAAGTCAATGATTTGATCGCAGACGGCACGATTTTTGGTGGCATGTTGCCAAAAATTCAATGCGCAATGGATGCGCTAAATGGTGGTGTTAATAGCGCTCACATTATTGATGGGCGAGTTCCTCATGTTGTTTTGCTAGAATTACTGACAGACAAAGGCATGGGAACGTTGTTAGTTAGGAATTAATCAGCTAACTGGTTAAATTCTTTAATGAGTAAAACAGTTTGTTCGTTTTTACACGTGGCTTTACCGCCCTTAGAGTCTGCGCAGCGAATATCCAGTGTAATGGAGGAGTTTGTTTGAGTTGTTACTTTTGTTAACGATAAGCCTCTGTCGTTACTCAATCTTGGCGTTTTTGTCAGGACTAATTGGTTAGAGTTGAAAATAACCACAGCACCTTTTGTCGTAATAAACTGATTTGCCTTTGTCCATAAATCATCGCAAAAGCTGTGTGCACACGAAAGCTGGCCTAACAATAAACTAGGTATGGTTTCGCTATGAATGCTGGGTTTTTCTGTTGTTGAGGCTTTCAATGTTTTCAGTCGTGCCTTATCGTTAGCGAATTGCTTTGCAATATCCTTTTGTTGTTGTTTGAGGTCAGCGATCTCTTGTTTATTCTTGTCAAACTGAGCCTGTGCTGACGCAAGGTTAGCGATGGTTTTTGCAGGAATGTTTTTTCCTTCACGCTCAAATCTAGCAGCATTTTTTTGATGTTGAATAAGCTGTTTTTTGAACGTTTCCGATTGCCCTGTTGCGATAGTGATGTGCGAACTAATCATTTCAAACTTACTGTTTGCTAATGTATCTATGTCGCTTTCAGATCGAAACGTCTTTAATAAAGCGGAATCTTTAGCTAGCTGTTCTTGTAATATTTTTTCTTGAGTTTTTTGCAAAGCTTTTATTTTTTTAGACTGTTTTATTTGCTCGGGTGTCTTAGCGGCGTCTTTGACGGCAATAGTGCGGCCTTTTGTATTTAACTCTTCCCTTTCACGTCGAGAATCTTTTGGTTGAATTTTGTCAGCGAAGGAAATCTTTCCGTTCTCGTCAACCCATTTGTAAAGCTTTCCAGCAATAGCGGTATTTGAAAGAAAGATAAGGATTATGCTGAGAATAAAAAAGTTATTTTTTTTCATAGTATTTGTTGGTATGGTTTAGTTAATTAAACACACGTTTAATTAATGATATATAATTTAAAACACAATGCTCTTTAGCAACAATAAGTTACTAGAGGAACGGTTGATATTAGTCGCTATGCAGTAAGTATAGTTGAGAATGAAGTATTCCGGTCGGTCTTGGAATAATAATAAATTTCTCATCTAAACTTGAGGTAATAAAGCGACTTTTTCTGAGTGAACAACGAGAGAATCTGGAGTAGGTATGACAATTGATAATTCCCCTTCTATTTTTAACGCGTCCGATAGTGATCCCCAGGAAACACGAGAATGGTTGGAAGCGTTAGAAGCCGTTATTGAGCATGAAGGTAAAGAGCGCGCTCATTACTTATTAGAGACACTTATTGCAAAGGCGCGTTTAGCAGGTGCGGATATTCCGTTCAGCGCAGAAACAGCCTATGTCAATACCATTGAAATTCCACAGCAAGCCCAATATATAGGTGATACAACGTTAGAGCATAAAATTCGATCTTATGTTCGTTGGAATGCAATGGTAATGGTGCTTCGTGCGAATAAAGATACAAATGTCGGCGGGCATATTGCCAGTTTTGCCTCATCAGCTACTTTATATGATGTGGGCTACAATCACTTTTGGCATGCCGCGAGTGAAACGCACGGCGGTGACTTGGTGTATGTGCAAGGCCACGTAGCAACAGGTATTTATGCACGTGCTTTTATGCTGGGCCGTTTAAGTAAAGAACAGATGGACGGTTTCCGTCAAGAGGTTGATGGTGGTGGACTTTCGTCTTACCCGCATCCTTGGTTAATGCCTGATTTTTGGCAGTTCCCTACGGTATCAATGGGTTTAGGCCCCATTATGGCAATTTACCAAGCGCGCTTTATGAAGTACGTTGAAGACCGTGGTTTTGCCAAAACAGATGATCGCAAAGTATGGGCATTTTTAGGGGATGGCGAAACAGATGAGCCGGAATCACTCGGCGCAATTGGTATGGCGGGGCGCGAGAACTTGGATAACCTTGTGTTTGTTATTAACTGTAACTTACAGCGCTTAGATGGCCCTGTTCGCGGTAACGGCAAAATTATTCAAGAACTAGAGTCTGAATTTAGAGGCGCTGGCTGGAATGTTATTAAAGTTATTTGGGGCAACCGCTGGGATGCGCTTTTAGCACGCGATACAGAAGGCTATTTGCGTAAACGTATGATGGATTGTGTGGACGGCGATTATCAAACGATGAAAGCAAAAGACGGCGCGTATGTACGCGAAACCTTCTTTAATACACCAGAGCTTAAAGCAATGGTAGCGGACTGGTCAGACAAAGATATTTGGGACTTAAACCGTGGTGGACATGATCCTGCCAAGGTTTTTGCAGCCTATGCCGCGGCGTCTAAAGAAACAAAAAGACCCACCGTTATTTTAGCCAAAACCATTAAAGGTTATGGCATGGGTGAATCTGGTGAAGCGCAAAACATGACGCACCAGCAAAAGAAAATGAGCCATAACTCATTGCTGCACTTTAGAGATCAGTTCGATCTGCCAATATCTGATGATGAAGTGGATAACTTAGAATACTTAACGTTTGAAGAAGGCTCGCCAGAACAAGAATACATGAAGAAGAAACGCGCAGACCTAGGTGGCTACCTACCTGCTCGTCGCGAGAAATCTGATTCATTGCCAATACCTGATTTATCAGTCTTTGAACCGATGCTAAAAGGTACGTCAGAAGGTCGTGAAATTTCAACAACGATGGCGTTTGTTCGTATTCTTAATATCTTATTAAAAGATAAAGAAATTGGTAAACGCATTGTGCCGATTGTGCCGGATGAGTCGCGTACTTTTGGTATGGAAGGCTTGTTCCGTCAATTAGGTATTTGGTCGCAAGTGGGACAGTTGTATACACCACAAGATTCAGACCAGTTGATGTTCTATAAAGAAGATAAAAACGGCCAAGTATTACAGGAAGGTATTAACGAAGCCGGCGGCATGTGTGATTGGATTGCAGCGGGTACATCGTATTCAACCAGTAATGTACCGATGATTCCGTTCTATATCTTCTACTCAATGTTTGGCTTCCAACGTATTGGCGATTTGGTTTGGGCAGCAGCCGACCAACGTGCACGAGGCTTTTTGTTAGGTGGAACAGCGGGTCGTACAACGCTAAACGGCGAAGGCTTGCAACACGAAGATGGGCACAGTTTATTGTGGGCATCGTCCGTACCGAACTGTATTTCCTACGACCCAACGTTTAACTACGAGCTAGCAGTCATCATGCACGATGGTTTAAAGCGCATGTTTACAGAGCAAGAAGATGTTTTCTATTACCTCACAGTAATGAATGAAAACTACGCGCACCCTGCCATGCCAGAAGGTGTTGAAGAAGGTATCCTTAAAGGTATGTACCGTTTCAAACAAGGCGCAGATACTGCAAAACCACGTGTTCAATTATTAGGTTCAGGCACCATTCTTAATGAGGTTATTGCTGCAGCAACATTGCTGGAAGATGACTGGGGTATTGAGTCTGACATCTGGAGCTGTACAAGCTTTACAGAGTTGGCGCGAGAAGGCCAAGCCTGCGAACGTGACAATAGATCAAACCCAACAGCGGAGAAAAAAGTACCGTATGTTGCGCAATGTTTAAACGACTCGAAAGGCCCCGTAGTGGTTTCTACCGATTATGTTCGTTTATTAGCAGACTCTATTCGTCCCTTTATTCGCAAACATTGCACCGTGCTAGGCACCGATGGTTTTGGTCGTTCAGATACACGTGAAAACTTACGTCGCTTCTTCGAAGTCGATCGCTTTTATGTAACCGTAGCAGCATTAAATGCATTAGCGGACACAGGCGAAGTAGAAGCAAGCGTTGTACAGCAAGCGATTGAAAAATACGGTTTAGATACGTCTAAACCAGCGCCTTGGTTAGTGTAAATGGGGATAAGGAGAATTAGATGAGTAATTTAATAGAAGTAGCCGTTCCCGATATTGGTGATTTTGACGCGGTAGAAGTAATTGAGGTATTGGTTTCTATAGGTGATGTTGTTGAAGTAGAGCAAGCGTTGCTAACACTTGAAAGTGATAAAGCCAGTATGGAAATTCCGTCATCAGCAGCCGGTATTGTTGAAGAAATTTTAGTTAATATTGGTGACTCAGTTGCCGAAGGCTCTATTGTCGTACGCTTAAAGCAAGCAGTAGCCAGTGAAATCGTTGTTGAAACAGCGGCTGAACCTGTTGCTGCGCCAGCTGCATCGGCAGAAGCCATTAACATTCATGTGCCAGATATTGGTGACTTTGATGAAGTTGAAGTCATTGAAGTGAACGTTGCCGTAGGCGACACAGTGGAAGAAGAGCAATCACTTCTTACGCTGGAAAGCGACAAAGCCAGTATGGAAATTCCATCTACAGCGGCAGGAGTCGTTACTGAAATTAAAGTAGCCGTAGGCGATAATGTCGCTGAAGGTAGTTTGATTGTTGTTCTATCAGGTGTAGGCTCTGCGCCGCCAAGTGTAGCGGCTCCAGTTGCAGAAAAAACACCGGCTCCAGCAGCCACACCTGCACCTGTTGCGGCTAAACAGCCAAGCAAACCAGCGGCAGCTGTTAGTACATCCAAACCAGCTGGGCATATTCATGCAAGCCCAGCGGTGCGTAAATTAGCGCGCGAGCTAGGTGTTGATTTAGCAACGGTAAAAAAAGCAACAGGCCCTAAGAACCGCTTGCTGAAAGAAGATATTAAAAGCCATGTGAAACAGCTTATTGCTGGTGGCATAAGTTCAGCACCAACAGGCGGCAGCGGTATACCACCTATTCCAGAAGTTGATTTCTCAAAATTTGGTGAAATAGAAAGCAAGCCATTAAGTAAAATCAAACGCTTAACCGGTACTAACTTAACCCGTGCTTGGCTGAACGTGCCGATGGTAACGCACCACGATTTAGCCGACATTACTGAGATGGAAGCGTTCCGTAAATCACTTAAAGGCGATGCCGAAAAACGTGGAGTAAAAGTGACTTTCTTAGCCTTCATTATGAAAGCATTAGTAGCGGCATTAAAAGAGTTTCCACAATTCAATGCATCATTAGCAGCCGATGGGCAAAGCCTTATTTACAAAAAGTACTACAACCTAGGTATTGCCGTTGCAACGCCGAATGGTTTGGTCGTACCTGTTTTCAAGGATGTGGATAAAACCAGTATTTTTGATTTAGCAGAACAAATGAGTGTTATCAGCAAAAAAGCCCGTGACGGCAAATTATCACCCAAAGAAATGCAAGGTGGCTGTATGACTATCTCTAGCTTAGGCGGCATTGGTGGTAAAGCGTTTACACCGATTGTTAATGCGCCAGAAGTGGCTATTTTAGGCGTGACACGTGGTGATATACAGCCTGTTTGGAACGGCAAAGAATTTATACCGCGCCTCATGTTGCCATTAGACGTAACGTACGATCATCGTGTGATTGATGGTGCAGATGCTGCGGCATTCGTGGTGGCTCTATCGGGCTACTTAAACGACATTCGTCGCGTATTACTGTAGGGGATATTATGGCTAATTTAATAGATATAACCGTTCCTGATATTGGCGATTTTGACGATGGCGTAGAAGTGATCGACATAACGGTTTCTGTGGGCGATAGCGTTGCGGTTGAAGACAGTATTGTTACGCTAGAAAGTGACAAAGCATCAATGGATATTCCGTGCACATCAGCCGGTATTGTTAAAGAAATACTCGTAGCGATAGGCGATAAAGTATTAGAAGGTGCGCCGCTTATTAAGCTTGAAAGTAGCGATGCGGCGGCAACGCCCGAAGTAAAACCAGGATCGGCTCCAAGTGCCGCGCCCGCACCTAAAGCAGCAGGTGATTTGCATGCAGAAGTGCTTGTTATGGGCGCAGGCCCAGGTGGCTATACAGCGGCTTTTCGTGCGGCCGATTTGGGTAAAAAAGTAATATTAATTGAACGTTACTCATCACTGGGTGGCGTTTGCTTGAATGTGGGCTGTATTCCATCAAAAGCATTGTTACATCAAGCACAAGTGATTCATGAGGCGGCAGAAATGTCTGCGCACGGCGTAACGTTTGAACCGCCAAAGCTCGATATTGACGCTATTCGTACCAATAAAGAAGGCATTATTAAACGCTTAACAGGCGGTTTGGCGGGCTTAGCTAAACAGCGCAATGTAACCGTAGTTAATGGGTATGCCGAGTTTGCATCTAGCCATTCTGTGGTCGTTGAGCATGAAGGCAAAAGCCAAACGATATCGTTTGATAACGCTATTATTGCCGCTGGCTCTCAGCCTGTAAAAATACCCGGCTTCCCATACGAAGATGAACGTTTAATGGATTCAACAGGCGCGTTAGCGTTGGCGGATGTTCCAGAAAAAATGTTGGTTGTAGGCGGTGGCATTATCGGTTTAGAAATGGCCACGGTTTACCATGCGCTCGGTTCTAAAATTACCGTTATAGAGCTGATGGATCAGTTGGTTGCAGGTTGCGATAAAGACTTGGTTAAGCCGCTGCACAAACGCCTGACTAAACAGCTTGAAAATATTTACCTAAAAGCAAAAGTATCGGGAATAGAATCAACCGATGCAGGTTTAAAAGTAAGCTTTGAAGGCGCTGGCGTGCCTGAGTCAGAAGTGTTTGATCGCGTTTTATTATCGGTAGGCCGTAAGCCAAACGGTGGTTTAATTGCAGCAGAAAAAGCAGGCGTAAATGTAGATGAGCGCGGCTTTATTACCGTTGATAAACAAATGCGTACAAACGTGCCGCATATTTTCGCCATTGGTGATGTGGTAGGTAACCCAATGCTGGCGCATAAAGCCGTGCATGAGGCCAAAGTAGCAGCAGAAGTTATTGATGGCGAAAAAGTAGCCTTTGATCCATTAACCATTCCATCAGTTGCCTATACCGATCCTGAGATTTCATGGATGGGGCTAACAGAAACAACCGCCAAAGCCGATGGTATTAAATACGAAAAATCCGTATTCCCTTGGGCTGCCAGTGGTCGTGCGTTAAGCATAGGCCGTGATGAAGGGCTAACAAAAATTCTTTGGGACCCTGAAACAAAGCGTATTTTAGGCGCTGGTATTGTCGGCACAAATGCAGGTGAGCTTATTGCAGAAGCTGTTTTAGCCTTGGAAATGGGCGCTGACGTGGACGATATGTGCTTAACCATTCATCCGCACCCAACCTTGTCTGAAACCTTATGTTTTGCAGCAGAAATGCAAGCAGGCTCCATTACAGATTTATATATTAAAAAGAAATAAACGCGGTATTCTAGGCTGATGACTGTCGAATTAAACTTTACAAAATACGGTGATATTCATGAGCCGCTTTTAATCTTGCACGGCTTGTTTGGCAGTGCGCGCAACTGGCATGGCGTTGCGAAACAGCTGGCAGAGCGCTATACAGTTTATACGCTAGATCTGCGAAACCATGGTTCTTCGCCGCATGCGGATGATATGGATTATGCCTCCATGTCTGCGGATGTTTCTGCGTTTATGGCGCGGCAGAATTTAACCAGTGCAACGGTTATTGGCCATAGTATGGGCGGTAAGGTAGCAATGGAGTTGGCGCTGTCTGATTCAAGTAAGGTGAATAAACTGGTTGTTGTGGATATTGCGCCTGTTGTCTACAAGCATAATTTTGATGATGTACTCGTTGGTTTGTACCATGTGCCTGTTGATACAGTTTCTTCTAGAAAAGATGCGGATGCCTACTTGGCAGAAAAAGTTAAAGATGTGGGTTTGAGGCAGTTTCTGTTACAAAACTTGGTGACGAATACAGCGGGTGGCTATCAATGGCGTGTGAACTTAGCCAGTATTGAGGAGAACATGCCGGATATTATGGGTTTTTCATCGAAAAACGATAGAGCATATTCAGGTAGAACACAGTTTATTAAAGGTGGTAAATCTACTTATTTAGCATCACGCTATAAAGGAACGGCCCTCAATATGTTTCCTAATGCGGAATTTAAAACGATTGATCAATCGGGGCATTGGCCTCATATTGAGTCGCCACAAAAGTTCATGGCGACATTAGATCAGTTTTTAGCCGCTTAGAAAGGTGCTTTGAAATAGTCGATCAATATGGCTATAAAGTTCTAGGGTTTCTAGCCGATACAAGAGGCATGAAGTCATTTAATCGTATCTTTTTTGCGCTGTCAGCGTCGCTCTTATCTTTTTGCGCCTTTGCGCAACAGTACCAAGCATCATTTACAGATTCGCAGTGGGAATTTACTGGGAATCGAGTTGCCTGCGCAATTAAACACACTATCCCTCAGTATGGCTCCGGTATTTTTGAGCAAAAAGCGGGTGAGAGAGTGAGTTTTGTATTAACCGCTAAATCGTATGTGCCGCCAATACAAACGGCGATGTTAAGCTCGGTCGCGCCAGCATGGATGCATAATGAATCGTCATTAAAGCTTGCAACAATTAAAACGAAAAGCCAACAGGTTGTTGTCAGTAGTGATGTGGCAGAACGCATGCTGCAGGAGCTATCAAGCGGGCGTTTCTCACAATTCAGCTATCAGCCTAAGTTAGTTAAAGGGAAAGTAAACGTTGTTGTGTCGTCCGTTAATTTTCTAGATGCGATGATTCAATTTGAATCATGTCGTCAAGGCCTATTACCGTTTAGCCGACAAGATGTGCACCACCAATTGTCGCTGTTCAATAATTTGGGCACGGAAATAACGCATAGAAATAGAAAGCTTTTGAGCAAAGCAGTAACGTATGTAAAAGAAGCTGGCGATGAAGAACGTATTGACTTAGTTCGGGGCACGGATGGTTTCTCGGTTAAAGATGGCCGTCGATTTTATGATAAGCGCGTCAAAAAAATTCGTGAGTTTTTGATAGGAGAGGGCATGCCAGAAGAGCAAGTGATCGCGTTGGATGATCCAGAAGCCTTAGATACTCCGAAAGGCAGTGTGCGTATAAAAATTGCAGGCCCAGAACCTTTTAAGCATATTTACTTTAGGTCGGGCTCAGTCAGTTTAAATAAGCGAGATAATATTAAGCTAGATTATTTATTAGAGTATATGCGGTTACAAAAACCAGAAGGCACATTGGTGTTGAAGGGTTATAGTGATAGCGAGGGCCCTCGTCATGTGAATATGCTGATGTCCAAAAAACGTATAAAAATTATTAAACAATACCTTTTATCTAAAGGGATTGAAGAAAGTCGAATTACCACGAAAGCGTATGGTGAAAGTAAGCCTACGGCAACCAATCGCTACCCAACAGGGCGGCAGCTCAATAGGCGTGTTGATATTTCAATTTCAGGGTAAAGCCTAAGTGACTCTCAATCGGGTATAATTCGCGCATTATTTTTAAGTCGCGAGTTATGCAATGTCAAAGCAAGAAGTCAATAAAGTTGTTTTAGCCTATTCAGGCGGACTAGATACATCCGTTATTCTTAAGTGGTTGGAAGATGTTTATGACTGTGAAGTCGTTACCTTTACGGCTGATTTAGGGCAAGGCGAGGAAGTAGAGCCGGCGCGCGCTAAAGCAGAAGCTTACGGCATTAAAGAAATTTATATTGATGACCTTAAAGAAGAGTTTGTACGTGACTTCGTATTCCCTATGTTCCGTGCTAATACCATTTATGAAGGCGAGTATTTATTAGGTACGTCTATCGCGCGGCCACTAATTTCAAAGCGTTTAATTGAAATTGTGAATGAAACAGGCGCTGATGCTATCTCACATGGAGCAACCGGCAAAGGTAATGACCAAGTGCGTTTTGAATTGGGCGCTTATGCGTTGAAACCAGACGTAAAAATTATCGCGCCGTGGCGTGAGTGGGATTTAACCTCGCGAGACTCCTTAATGGCATATGCTGAAAAAGCAGGTATTGCCGTTGAAATGAAGCGTGGTAAAAAATCACCGTATTCAATGGATGCAAACTTACTGCATATTTCATACGAAGGCGATATTTTAGAAGATCCGTGGACAGAGCCAGAAGAAGATATGTGGCGCTGGTCAGTGTCTCCAGAAAAAGCACCTGAAACTGCAACGTACATAGAGCTTGAATACAAGTGTGGCGATATTGTAGCAATTGACGGCCAAGCCATGTCACCAGCGACAATATTAGCCGAGTTGAATAAAGTAGGTGGCGCCAACGGTATTGGCCGTGCTGATATTGTGGAGAATCGTTATGTTGGTATGAAAGCGCGAGGCTGTTACGAAACGCCTGGCGGCACTATCATGCTAAAAGCGCATAGAGCGATAGAATCAATAACGTTAGACCGTGAAGTCACTCACCTAAAAGACGAATTGATGCCTCGCTATGCGAGCTTAATTTATAACGGTTACTGGTGGAGTCCTGAACGTGAAATGTTACAAACGATGATTAATGCATCGCAAGTGACTGTGAATGGTCGTATCCGCCTGAAGCTTTATAAAGGCAATGTTATTGTTGTTGGGCGAGAGTCTTTAAGTGACAGCTTGTTTGATGAGAACATAGCCACCTTTGAAGACGATGGCGGTGCTTACAACCAAAAAGATGCAGAAGGCTTTATTAAGTTAAATGCTCTGCGCATGCGAATTGCAGCAAGAAAGAAAAAGTAGCACGCAAAAAAAACGCCCTCCAAACTGCAGAGGGCGCAAAAGGACTCTTGGGTCGATTGAGGTCGAGAGGGCAGTTGATCGTTAGGAAAGAGAGAAACCTACGCTGCAATTAAGAGTTGTAAATAGCATACCGATATTTCTGGAATTGAAAATGTGGCAAATTGTCGCAGGCACCGAGATGGCTTGGTTGTTATTTATATGAGTTAGCCAGGCGTTTATTTTTTCTTTGTGTGGCTATAAGACAAGCCCTGGGAATGCGCCGCCACCTGAGGCACCCTTTTTCCCTCGGGTGTTGGCTCCTCTTTGTTGACAATGCGCAGGGTGCGACAATTTGTCGCACGCCCTTTAAAAACATACCTGTTAAGATTCTTTTGTTGTAAAAAAACAAAACAAAAGGATGTTATGAAACAGTTCAAATTAAGCTTACTGTCTGCTGCAATCGTTGCGATGTCTGCAAATGCGGCTGATTACAGTAACCAAACAATTATTGTCGAGGGTAGTAGCATGCGCCCAGGCGCATTTGGAGTTGCTCCAGAATCTTTAGCACTAAAAGATACCGCGGCGTTATTAAAGCGGATTCCAGGTGCAAACGTTAACCGTAATGGCCCATTAACCGGTATTGCATCATATCGTGGTCAATTTGGTTCGCGTATTAATGCGGTGGTTGATGGTATGTCATGGAAAGAAGTGGGGCCAAACAGTATGGATCCCCCGTTAAGTCACATTCCCGCAGCATTAACAGATACTTTAACGGTTTACCGTGGCATTGCACCAGTTAGTAGTGGCATTGAAACAATCGGTGGCTCAATGAGTGCTGAGTCTCGTAAAAGTAAATTTACGAGCGGTAAAGACTTTGAATTTCATGGCTTAGCATCACTTGGATATAGTGAAGCAGATAACGGTTTGACAAGTGCAGTGCTCGGTACATATGCAAATGATAGTCACCGTTTTCATGCGAGTGTTAGCCAAGAAAAAGGTAATGATTACGAGTTTGATGGCAGTAAGTCAGTAGATCCTAGTCAGTATGATAGAGATGCTTATACAGTGGGTTACGGCACGAAATTCGGTGCGCATGAATTAGGCTTTAATTACAGTAATAATGATACGGGCCATACAGGATCAGCTTCATTACCAATGGATATTATTTGGGTAAGGGGCGGTATTTTCTCAGCTGATTACAGTGTTCAGTTGGGTGATGATAGATCGTTTGAAGCATCTTACTATTATCAAGATATGCGTCACTTGATGAATAACTTCACCTTGCGCTCTAACGGAGTAGGAGGCAATAAGGAACGCCAGAATGTAACATTGGTGGATGGCGGTGGTTTATCGTTGGTTTATAACATGCCTTTGGCTGGTGGACGTTTAAGTCTAGGCCTTGAAGGTGATAAGTCTAAGCATGATGGTTTTATTACTTCTCCAACGGTTGCTGCTTTTGGGGTTGATAACTTTAATGGTGCTGAAAAAAATCGCTACAGTACATTTGCTGAATGGAAAGGTGATGTTGCTGAAGGTTTAGAGCTTGAAACCGGTGTTCGTTATACGCAAGTGGATATGGATTCTGATAGTGTGAATCATCATATGGCGACGGCTGGTGCGAATCCGTTCCGCGTATTACGTGATGCATTCAATAATAGTGATTTATCGCAAACGGATCATAACTGGGACTTCGATGTTATTTTAAGGCAGACGATATCAAATGAATTAACAGCGGAAGTTGGTTTTGCTCGTAAAACACGCTCAGCAAGTTATCAAGAACGTTACTTATGGACACCGTTAGAAGCGACAGGTGGTTTAGCCGATAACAGAGTTTATATTGGTGATGTTAACTTGGATTCAGAAACAGCTTATCAGTTTGAGCTTGGACTTGAGTATGCAGCTGGAGGTTTATATGTGGCTCCACGTGCGTTCTACCACCGTGTGAATGATTACATTCAAGGTGAGGAAATTACTGGAACAGTTGCTAATACAGTTAGAGGCATGGCAACAGGCGGAGCAAGTACAACCGTTTTACAGTTTACCAATGTAGATGCAGAGCTTTACGGTATGGATGTTGAATGGGGTTATGACCTTGTTGGTGATTTTCGCTTAGATGGAACAGTAAGTTATGTTCGAGGCCGTCGTATTGATGGAGGTGGAGATAATCTTTATCGTATTGCACCGCTTAATACTCGTGCACAGTTAACTTATGAGCAGAACACTTGGTCTGTTGCTACAGAGGTAGAGGCTTATTCTGCTCAAAATGATGTTGCGTCATATAACTCTGAGCTAAAAACAGGTGGTTATGCCTTGTTACATATTCGTGGCGATATGCAACCTGTTGCAGGTGTGAATATTGGAGTTGGTGTGGAAAACATACTGGACAAAAATTATGCAGATCATACGTCAGCAATTAATAGAGCCGCAGGTAATAGTGATGTTGCGGTTGGGGACAGAATTCCCGGGCAAGGCCGTAATGTTTATATTACAGCGAGCTATGAGTGGTAAACGTTAGAAAGTAAGAAAAGAGAAACGGGGCGCATTGCCCCGTTTTTTTATACCTAAAGTATAGGGCCGGCTAAAATAATTTAGCGAACTGCTGGCAGGTTTTAGCAATACCTGACGATGAGAAAGCAGCGTCAACTACGGCAGTATAGTTAGCGCCTGCTTTAATGATGGGCTCGGCATTTTTTAAGGTTAAACCGCCGATAGCAACAATAGGTATGGAGAGTTGTTTCGCTGCCTTTTTTAGTAGATCGGTCGTTGCTAATGGTTCGCCAGGTTTTGTTGACGAATGAAAGAAACGACCGAAAGCAACGTAGTTAGCCCCCTGTTTTTGAGCGGCTATTGCAAGTGAAATGTCATGGTGACAGGTCATGCCTATAATTGCTTTTTCGCCCAATAATGTGCGTGCAACTTTAATTGAGCCATCACTTTGCCCAAGATGGACGCCTTCAGCATGGCATGCCAATGCAAGTTGAGGGTCATCATTAATAATTAAAGGCGTTTTGTATTTCAAACAAAGCGTGTGGAGGGCGCGGGCCATTAATAGTCTTTGTTCGGGGTTGCTGGTTTTGTCACGATATTGCAAGAGTGCGACACGGCCTTTTAATACTTGCTCCACCTTGTGCAGTAATAAAGTGCTATCAGCCATATCCGGCGTGATCACATATAGGCCGCTGTTGGGTCGAGTTACGCCCATTATTTAATACGGCATGGGAAACGTTGCCCGCGGCCAAGTTGTTCGGCGTGTTGAATACAATGATTGGTATATTCTTGCGCTTGCGTTACAGCACTGAGGATATCGGTGTTTTTCGCGATTAAAGCGGTAATTGCGGACGCTAACGTGCAACCTGTTCCGTGAAACTCACCTGGTCTGCGAGGCCATTGATGAGAGGCGATAAGTTTATTCTTATGGAATAAACGATTGTTTATATGCTCGCCAGCAATATGACCGCCGGTGATTAAAGCGTAACTCGGACCTAATTCAAGTAAAGAAAAACCTAATGACTCAATGCTTGAGGTGATAGGCAAACCGGTTAGTTTGTAAGCCTCTAGAGTATTCGGGGTAATAACAGTGGTTAATGGAATTAACTTATTTTTAATAGCAGAAATAAGTTGATCATCAGCAAGGGCTGTTCCATTGCCCGATGCTAGAACCGGGTCAAATATAACGGGGATATTGGGGTGTTGCAGTAAAACTGTTTCAATAGCTTCAACGCAGTCGATAGAGCCAGTTAAACCGATTTTAATGGCGGCAATAGGCATATCAGCAAACAAAACATTGGCTTGCTCAATGATGTTATCTGCATTGAGTGAAATAAGTCTGTGTACGGTTCTGGAGTCTTGTACTGTTAAACAAGTAAGTATTGAACAAGGGTGGCAGTGGTAATGATTAAAGACCTCGGTGTCTGCTTGAATTCCTGCGCCACCTGTTGGGTCGTGCCCCGATATGCTTAGTACGATAGGTTTTTTGGAGTGGTTGTTCAATGAGTCAAAAAAATCTTAAGTGTTTGTTGATAAAGGGATGTTAGAGGAATAAATAACGAACAACAAGTGCCTGTTAGGGTGCGAAAAGCGTAAAATGCGCGCTTATTCCTTATAAACACGTACAGTTCGATGAATCAGACAGAAAAACATACTCAGCTTTTAGACCTGTTAAAGCAACGCATTTTAATGCTTGACGGTGCCATGGGCACGATGATTCAGTCGTACAACTTTACCGAAGAAGACTATCGCGGTGAGCGTTTTGCCGATTGGCCAAGTGATGTAAAAGGCAATAACGATTTATTATCGCTAACGCAAGGGGTTACTATTCGTGCCATTCACCTAGCGTACCTTGAAGCGGGTGCAGACATTGTTGAAACCAATACGTTTAACTCAACAACTGTGGCGATGGCGGACTATGACATGCAAGCGTTATCGTATGAAATTAATGAGCAATCTGCTCGAATTGCGCGGCAAGCAGCGGATGATATAGAAGCAAAATATCCAGAGCGCTCATGCTTTGTTGCCGGCGTGCTAGGCCCCACTAATCGTACAGCCAGTATATCGCCGGATGTGAACGACCCTGCTTTTAGAAATGTAAGTTTTGATGAATTGGCAAAAGCATATACCGAATCTATTGATGCCTTGCTTAAAGGCGGTGCCGATATTTTATTGGTAGAAACTATTTTCGATACGCTTAATGCGAAGGCCGCATTATTTGCTATTGAGCAGTATTTTGAAGACCACCAAGTGCGTTATCCGGTGATGATTTCTGGCACGATCACCGATGCGTCAGGTCGTACCTTATCCGGTCAAGTAACCGAAGCGTTTTGGAATTCGGTGCGTCACGTAAAGCCGATTAGTATTGGTTTTAACTGCGCGTTGGGTGCTGAAGAGTTGCGTCAATATATTGAAGAGCTTTCACGCGTTGCGGATACTTATATTTCTGCGCACCCTAATGCAGGCTTGCCCAATGAATTTGGGGGTTACGATGAGTCGCCAGAAGACATGGCTGTACACATTAACGAATGGGCAAAGAGTGGCTTTTTAAATATTATTGGCGGCTGCTGTGGTACATCGCCAGAATTCATTACAGCAATGAAAGAAGCCGTTGCAGATTGCGAACCCAGACAAATTCCAGAGTTAGATGTGTCATGTCGTTTGTCGGGTTTAGAACCGATGAATATCACGTCAGATTCGCTATTTATTAATGTCGGTGAGCGAACAAATGTGACCGGTTCAGCTCGTTTTAAACGGCTGATTAAGGAGCAAGATTACGAAACAGCCCTAGATGTTGCGCGTCAACAAGTCGAAAGCGGTGCGCAAATTATTGACATCAATATGGATGAAGGCATGTTGGAATCAAAAGCAGCGATGATGCGCTTCTTGAATTTAATTGCAGCAGAGCCAGATATTTCAGTCGTGCCGGTGATGATCGATTCATCCAAGTGGGATATTTTAGAAGCTGGGCTAAAGTGCGTCCAAGGTAAAGCGGTGGTTAACTCCATCAGTTTGAAAGAGGGCGAAGAGAACTTTATCAATCAAGCAAAAACCATTATGCGATATGGCGCAGCTGTTATCGTTATGGCGTTTGATGAAACAGGACAGGCGGATACGTTTGAACGTAAGGTGGAAATTTGTACTCGTGCTTATAACGTACTGACTAAAAAAGCAGGCTTCCCGCCAGAAGATATTATTTTTGACCCGAATATTTTTGCAGTCGCTACGGGTATTGATGAGCACAATAATTACGCAGTAGATTTTATTGAAGCGACCCGCGTTATTAAGCAAACCTTGCCACATGCCATGGTGTCTGGCGGTGTGTCGAATGTGTCATTCTCCTTTCGCGGTAATAACGCAGTAAGAGAAGCGATTCATGCGGTATTTTTATACCACGCTATTAAAGCGGGCATGGATATGGGTATTGTGAATGCAGGGCAGTTAGCTGTGTATGACGATATTCCAGCAGAGCTACGTGAAGCAGTTGAAGACGTTATTTTAAACCGTACGCCGAGTACGGGTGAAAGCGCGACTGAGAATTTATTAGACATCGCGGCAAAGTACTTAGATGTTGATTCTGAAGAAGCTGTTAAAGAAGCAGCGCAATGGCGCTCATGGCCGGTTAAAAAGCGTTTAGAGCACGCTCTAGTTAAAGGCATAACTGAGTTCATTGAAGAAGATACTGAACTGGTTCGCCAAGAAGTAGACCGCCCCTTGCATGTGATTGAAGGGCCGTTAATGGATGGCATGAATGTCGTGGGTGACTTGTTTGGTGAAGGCAAAATGTTTTTGCCGCAAGTGGTTAAATCGGCACGGGTAATGAAAAAAGCCGTGGCGTATTTAATGCCGTATATGGAAGAGGAAAAAGGCGATGTGATTGCCAGTAATGGCAAAATACTCATGGCGACGGTTAAAGGCGATGTGCATGATATCGGGAAAAATATTGTGGGGGTTGTTTTACAGTGTAATGGCTTTGAAGTGATTGATTTGGGCGTCATGGTGCCGGCGGATACCATTCTTAAAAAAGCACGTGAGCATAATGTGGACGTGATTGGTTTAAGTGGGCTGATTACACCATCGCTCGATGAAATGGTACACATGGCGAAAGAGATGGAGCGCCAAGGATTTAAAGTGCCCTTAATGATTGGTGGCGCAACAACATCACGCGCACACACGGCGGTAAAAATTGAGCCAAATTATCGTGGCGCGAGTGTTTATGTCACCGATGCATCACGGTCGGTTGGTGTGCTAACAAACTTAATGGATTCAGAGCGCTCAGAGCCTTATAAGCAAAAAGTTCGTGAAGAATATACGGAAGTGCGTGAGCGCCATAAGGGGCGTCAATCCACTAAACGGCAACTTAATATTGGTGATGCGCGAAATAATGCAACACAGGTAGACTGGGAAAGCTTTACGCCGGTTAAGCCGAGCTTTTTAGGAACAAAGACACTGAATGATTATCCTTTGGATGAAATCGCCGAATTTATTGATTGGTCCCCCTTCTTCCATACATGGGAACTGATTGGTAGTTACCCGAAAATTCTTGATGACGAAATTGTTGGCGAGCATGCGAGGGATTTATTAAAAGACGCAAAAGCTATGCTGCAAAAGATCATTGATGAAAAATGGCTTGTTGCACAAGCGGTGCTTGGCTTTTACCCTGCGAACAGCCGTGTTGATGACGTGGTGGTTTATACCGATGAGTCGCGCAGTGAAGAGCGAGCTGTTTTACACCAACTGCGTCAGCAAAACATTAAACCGCCTGGGCGTAAAAATTATTGCTTATCCGACACCATCGCGCCAGAAGGCTCTGGCATCAATGACTATGTTGGTGCTTTTGCGGTAACAGCAGGGGTGGGTATAGAGGAGCATGTGAAACGTTTTGAAGATGATCATGATGACTACCAATCTATTATGATTAAAGCGTTAGCTGATCGTTTGGCTGAAGCGTTTGCCGAATGTTTGCACAAACAAGTAAGGCAAGAACATTGGGGTTATGCGGCAGAAGAAGCATTGGCGAATGATGAGCTGATCAAAGAAAAATACAGCGGCATTCGCCCTGCACCGGGTTATCCAGCGTGCCCAGACCATACTGAAAAAGCGACACTCTTTTCATTATTAAATGCGACGCAAGAAACCGGCATTGAGTTAACAGAGAGCTTTGCGATGTACCCAACAGCGGCCGTCAGTGGTTGGTATTTTGCACACCCAGATGCACAGTACTTTAATGTGGGTAAATTGAAAAAAGATCAAGTAGAAGATTACGCAGAGCGTAAAGGCGAATCAATGGATTATATAGAACGTTGGTTGGCACCAAGCTTGGCTTACGACCCTGATGATAACTGATTTAACCTTTTATACGACAGACGGTTGTCATTTGTGTGAAGAGGCTAAAAGCCTAGTGCAGCAATTATTGGCGCAGAACCCAGAATGCTATCAAATAGACATGGTTGATATTGCAAGTTCTGATGAGCTAATTCAAGACTATGGAATACGGATACCGGTGATTAAAAAAAGTGCTGGCAATGATGATTTAGGTTGGCCATTTGACTATGCCAGTTTACTTGTCTATCTGGAGCCATAACGAATGGGGGCTAAACAAAAAGGGATCGGTAAGCTTGCCTTTATCATGTTGGTGCTTAGTATTATTTCTGTGCTATTAGGCGTAGGTGTTTTCTATTGGCTTATTTTTGATGAGAGCGTCTCTACATCCGTTGGGGCAAAGCGCCCTATTAGCTCATTTCCTGAAATGCTAGATTAACCTACGATGGCATCTTATCGAAATCAGTAGTTTTTCCGCTTTGCGTTAACCACTCCATTCGAGAATCACAAAAAATATTGGTATCAGGTTTGAATGTGCTTACGTCGTCAAGTGTGCCGGCTTTTACAATTTTTAATCCCGGTATGGCGTCAGCTTCGTTAAAAATAGGTGAGCCGCATTTGTTGCAAAAATAATGGCGCAGTTCTAGTCCGCTATCACCTTTGTCAGCGTATTTTGTAAGTGAGTCTCCTGTTACATTAAAAGACTCTTCAGGCACGCCGATATTAATTGAAAATGCGCTACCCGATGCTTTTTGGCAGTCCGTACAGTGACAGGTAATGGAAAAAACGGATGGACTTGATATTTCGTATGACACGGAACCACAAAGACAATGACCTGTTTTTATGCTCATGTTTGTTGCCCTCTATTGATAATGTTAATCAAAAACGATACAGCGGTTTTTATATACTAGTACTTCATGCTGTAAATGATGCCTGATGGCACGCGATAGTACAATTTTCTCATTATCTTGGCCTTTACGTTTCAAGTCTTCGACGTTGTCGTTGTGCTTAATACGAACAATGTCTTGTTCGATAATGGGGCCGGCATCAAGTTCGCTTGTTACGTAATGGCTGGTTGCGCCGATAATTTTAACGCCGCGTTCATGGGCTGAATGGTAGGGCTTAGCACCGGGAAATGCGGGTAAAAATGAATGGTGAATATTAATCACTTGGTTGGGATAGTGATTAATAAAGTCGCCACTTAGAATTTGCATATAACGTGCAAGTACAACGGTATCAATTTGGTTTTTGGCTAGCAATTCTAATTGAATTCGCTCTTGGTCGGCTTTATTGCCAGCGTTAATCGGCAAATGATAAAACGGTATGCCAGAGTTTTCGGCCAGTGTTTTATATGTTGTATGGTTGCTAATAATTAATGGAATGTCTGCGTACCACTCGCCTGATTGGTGGCGAGATAGTATGTCGAATAAACAGTGACCATGTTGTGAAACAAAGATAGCGACTTTAGGTTTAATATCTGAAAATGCGATGCGCCAGTTCATGCCTAAAATAGAGCCAACCTGTTCTGAAAACATGTTTTTAATGGCGTCGCGCTCTACATTAAAGTTCTCTAATTGCCATTCAACGCGCATGAAGAAGTGTTTGTCTTCCGTATCAACATGCTGTTCAAGGTCAACAATATTGCCATTATAACGTGCTAAAAAATCAGTTACTTTTGCAACAATTCCGGGTTGGTCCTGACATTCAGCAAGTAAGATAGCAGTGGCTTGATTAGTTACGCTCATGTTCGTTTTATGAAGTCAGTATCGGTTAACAAGAGATGCATTTTCTCAATTAGTTTGTCGAGTTGCGCCTGTTTATATTGTATTGCTTCAGTATGCCCCCAAACAGGGTTTGGCCAAGCAGTGTCGTTTGTATATCGCACAATATGATGAATATGCAGTTGAGGCACCATGTTACCCAAAGCAGCGATATTCATCTTGTCAGCTTGGAAAGTGTTGTTTAACAATTGGCTAAGTTGTAGGGATTCATATTGCAGTTGCTGTTGGTCTAATGTACTGAGCTCAAAAGCTTCTTTTATATCGCTTTGCGTAGGCACGAGAATGAACCAAGGGTAGTTAGCATCTTTACTTAACAATAAAGCGCAGAGTGGGAAATCGCCTAAATAATGGCAGTCATTAACAAGTTGTGGATGTAGTTCAAAGGGCATGGGCGTTACCCTTCTCGCTTCCAATGACCGGACTTTCCACCTTTCTTTTCCAATAGTCGGACACCTTGAATGGTCATGCCTCGGTCAACGGCTTTACACATATCGTAAATGGTGAGCAAAGTCACTTGCGTTGCATTCAATGCTTCCATTTCTACGCCCGTTTTACCGGATGTTGTTACAGTCGTTAAGCAAGCGATACGACTGTTAGCCGTATCTGGTTTTAATTTAATATCAACGTGGGTAATCGGTAATGGGTGGCAGAGCGGAACAAGGTCGGCAGTTTTTTTACTTGCCATAATGCCTGCAATGCGGGCAATACCAAGCACGTCCCCCTTTTTGTTGTCGCCATCAACCACGCGTTGAAGTGTAGCGGGATCCATTTCAATAAAACCTTCAGTAACAGCTGTTCTGTCGGTGTCGGCTTTTGCGCTAATGTCCACCATGTGGGCATCACCGGCGGCGTTAAAGTGTGTAAGTTCAGACATAATCTATGGGCTTAGTTTATTGGTTAGCATGATAGTATATTGGATTATTACACAATCAAGCCGTGAACAGAGAATGTCGATTAAAGTACTTTATTTTGCCAGTTTAAAAGAGTTGTTTGGACATGCTGATGAACAAGTCAACATAGAAGGTTTAGATACAGTTGGCGATGTTTGGACGTTTGTTAGCAACGGAAATGGTGTGTCGCAACAAGTTTTATTTTCACTTAATCAAGAGTATGCCGATGCAGATGCTTTAGTGAAAAATGGTGATGAGGTGGCGTTTTTCCCACCCGTAACAGGCGGCTAATATGATAAAAATTCTTGAAGTAGCATTTGATCCTTGGCTTGAATTATCTAGCTTTCAGAGTGAAATGAAGCGCGATGGAGAGTTTGGCGCGTGTGCGAACTTTATTGGCACAATGCGTGATATGAATGAAGGTGATGCGGTTAATGGGATGTTTCTTGAGCATTACCCAGGCATGACGGAAAAGCACTTAGATAAGATTGTACAAGACGCTAAAGAAAAGTGGGACTTACTGGAAACGTTAGTGATTCACCGTGTAGGCGAATTATTACCCAATGATCCGATTGTGTTGGTAGCGGTATGGTCTGCACACCGTAAAGATGCATTTGAAGCAAGCCGCTTTATTATGGAAGACTTGAAAAGTAAAGCGCCTTTTTGGAAAAAAGAAAACCTAAAAGCGAACGAACAGCGGGCAGAAAAAAACCGCTGGGTTGCAAAGAACACCAGCGGTTATTAATCTAAACAGCATCTAACGATGCTGTTTTAATTCAGCTTAAAAGTGAGGCTTGTCTTCAGTTGCTTCGAAACGCGCAACACTTTCCATAATTTCTTTGCCAGCGCCTTCAACACCTTGCCAGCCATTAATTTTCACCCATTTTCCAGCTTCTAAATCTTTGTAATGTTCAAAGAAGTGAGAGATTTGGTCTAAAACAATCTTAGGAATGTCTTCGTGTGATTTAACATCATCATAAAGTGGTGTTAGTTTTGAAACAGGAACCGCTAATACTTTCGCATCTTCACCCGCTTCGTCAGTCATCATTAAAACGCCAATTGGGCGGCAACGAATAACAGAACCGTTCATTAAAGGGTTTGGTGTGATCACTAATACGTCAACAGGGTCGCCATCATCCGATAATGTGTGAGGCACATAACCATAGTTGCAAGGGTAATGCATAGCAGTACCCATGAAACGATCGACAAATAATGAGCCTGAGTCTTTGTCGACTTCATATTTAATAGGGTCTGCGTGAGAAGGGATTTCGATAATAACGTTAATATCGGTTGGTAAATCTTTTCCTGATGGGACAAGGTGAAGGCTCATTTTATCTCCTGATAATATTTATAAAAAGTGATCGCGGATCATTATACAAGTAAGAACCTTGTATAACGAAATTTTGTGCTTGCACCTTCATAGCGGTAGGAGTAAAAATGAGGGATGTTATTTATTCTTTGATAACGTAAAAATTCAGAAATAAGAATTATTGGGAGAGGAACATGGAGTTGAGTCATTTATTGCCCCCTATCATCGGGTGCTTTGGTTTGTATGCTGCTAAACATGTATATGGTTTAGTAATGAAATACCCTGAAGGTGAAGGGGTTGTTGCAAAAATTGCTGAGCAGATTCATTTGGGTGCAATGGTTTTTATGAGGCGTGAATATGAAATGCTAGCCAAGTTTGCGGCAGTGTTATTTGTTCTAACGTTTATATTCTTAGGTTGGGCGACGGCGCTATGCTTTCTTTTTGGTGCGGTCGCGTCGGGTGTGGCCGGTTATATCGGGATGAATACGGCAACCAAAGCTAATGTTCGCACAACCACGGCAGCGCATACAGAGGGAGCAGAAGCGGCTCTTTCTGTGGCTTTCTTCGGTGGCTCAATTATGGGGCTTGCTGTTGCATCGTTGGGTTTGATGGGGTTGGGCTTAATGTACCTATTTTTCGGTAGTGACCCTGAAACTTCACATGCTATTCATGGCTTTGCAATGGGTGCGTCAGTGGTTGCGTTATTCTCTCGTGTTGGTGGTGGTATTTTCACAAAAAGTGCCGATATAGGTGCGGATTTGGTGGGTAAAATTGAAGCTGGGATTCCTGAAGATGACCCTCGTAACCCTGGTGTAATTGCTGATAATGTTGGTGATAACGTGGGTGATGTTGCGGGTATGGGCTCTGATATTTTTGAGTCTTATTGTGGCTCAATGATAGCCACGATTGCTATAGCGTCAACCATGTCGGCAGCTTTATTGTCTGAGCTAGGTGCGCAATCAAGTTTAATGTTCTTGCCATTAGCTCTGGCATCTGTAGGTTTACTGTGTTCAATTGGTGGGATAGTCATTGTGACGAAAAATGCTGCTAAATCTCCTGAAAAAGCGTTACGAATGGGTACGATGGGTGCTTCAGGTTTATTCATTGTTGCGGCGCTATTAATTATTCTAATGATGGATGTCACCACGTATGTTTGGATGGCAGTTTTAGCAGGTTCAGTTGGCGGCATTATCATTGGTTTGGTAACGGAATATTACACAGCTGGTGCCCCAGTGCAGCACATTGCTAAATCGGGTGAAACAGGTCCTGCAACGGTTATGATTACAGGTCTTGCGGTGGGTATGCAATCAGTGGCTATTCCTGTGTTTACCATTTGTGGCGTTATTGCTGTTTCTAGCCATTTTGCTGATTTATACGGTGTAGGCATTGCTGCTGTTGGCATGTTGGCAACGGTCGGTATTACCATGGCTATTGATGCGTATGGCCCAGTTGCTGATAATGCAGGTGGCATAGCTGAAATGGGCGGTTTGGGCGAAGAGACACGTAAAATAACCGATTCATTAGATGAATTGGGTAATACGACAGCGGCTATTGGTAAAGGCTTTGCAATTGGTGCGGCGGCACTGGCAGCACTGGCTATTATTACGGCATTTATCGAAACAGTCGGTATGCATATTCCCAGCTTTTCATTGGAGTTAAATAATCCTCAAGTGTTAATTGGTTTATTTATTGGCGGTGTGATTCCATTCGTTATTTCTGCGCTAACAATGACGGCGGTAGGCGATGCAGCCTTTGAAATGATTAAAGAAATTCGTCGCCAATTTAAAGAAATTGATGGATTACTAGAAGGGACGGCAGAGCCCGATACAGAGCGTTGTATAGACATTGCTACGACTGCGGCACTTAAAAAGATGATTGTCCCAGGTGTGATTGCAGTGAGTGCGCCGCCGCTAGTTGGGTTTTTAATCAGTGCAGAGGCATTGGGCGGAATGTTATCTGGCGCACTATTGTGCTGTGTTCTTATGGCGCTAATGATGGCAAATGCTGGCGGTGCTTGGGATAACGCTAAAAAGTATGTTGAAAAGGGCAATTTAGGCGGTAAAGGGTCTGATACGCATACAGCCGTAGTTGTTGGTGACACTGTTGGCGATCCGTTTAAAGATACGTCTGGACCTTCTATGAACATCCTTATTAATGTAATGGCTATTGTTAGCTTAGTAATTGCACCTTTATTGGGTTAGTTAGCAAGCAAAGAGACTAAGAAGGCAACTGCGAAATCAGTTGCCTTTTTTGTTATGTATAATCAATCGTTTTATAGAAACAACTCGCTATGTTTACGTATCCAAATATTGACCCTGTCGCACTGGCTTTAGGGCCTGTAAAAATCCACTGGTATGGTTTGATGTATCTAGTAGGCTTTGTGGGTGCGTGGTTTTTAGGACGAATCAGAGCTAAAAAAATTGGTTGGGATGTAGAGCAAATTGATGACCTGATTTTTTATGGTGCAATGGGCGTTGTGTTGGGCGGGCGTTTTGGTTATGTACTGTTTTATAACTTTCCTGCGTTTGCCGACAACCCGCTTATTTTGTTTAAAATCTGGCAAGGCGGCATGTCGTTTCATGGTGGTTTGATCGGTGTGCTTGTGTCGATGTATCTCTTTGCTAAAAAATACAAACACCAGTTTTTTGTATTGGTCGACTTTATTGCGCCATTGGTCCCAATAGGCTTGTGTTCAGGTCGAATTGGTAATTTTATTAATGGTGAGTTGTGGGGAAAACCGACAGACTTTGCATTGGGTGTGCTTGTGCCGGGCTTAGGTGATATGCCGCGCCATCCTTCCCAGCTGTATGAAGCCGCTTTAGAGGGCGTCGTTCTTTTCATTATATTGTGGTTATATTCAAGTAAACCAAGGCCTACAACGGCAGTTTCTGGGTTGTTTTTAATAGGGTATGGTGCATTTAGATTTTTGGTAGAATTTGTTCGTTTGCCGGATGCTCATTTGGGCTATTTAGCCTTTGGCTGGCTAACGATGGGGCAGGTTTTAACCGTGCCAATGTTGCTCCTAGGTGGTTTTGTTATGGTGAAGGCGTATAAAAAAGGATTGTAAGTAATGAAACAATATTTAGAACTCATGCAGGATATTCTCGATAACGGGGCGAATAAAGAAGACCGAACCGGAACAGGCACGCGATCAGTATTTGGCCGACAAATGCGCTTTGACTTGTCTAAAGGTTTTCCTTTAGTTACGACGAAGAAGTTGCATTTACGTTCAATTATCCATGAGTTACTGTGGTTTTTAAACGGTGACACCAATACGGCGTATTTAAATAAAAATGGCGTAAGTATTTGGGATGAATGGGCTGATGAGAAGGGTGATTTGGGACCTGTTTATGGTCACCAATGGCGTTCGTGGCCAACACCGTCTGGCAATAATATTGATCAAATCAGTGAGGTTTTGGAGAAAATTAAAAATACACCAGACTCTCGCCGATTAATTGTAAGTGCATGGAACGTTGGGCAGGTACCTGATATGGCCTTACCGCCGTGTCATTTATTATTTCAATTTTATGTCGCGAATGGGCGCTTATCGTGTCAGCTATATCAACGCTCAGCAGATTTCTTTTTAGGTGTGCCATTTAACATTGCTAGCTATGCATTATTAACGCATATGGTGGCGCAACAAGCAGGTTTGAAAGTGGGTGATTTTGTGTGGACGGGAGGGGATGTGCATTTGTATAACAATCATTTCGAACAAGCGAAGTTGCAATTATCTCGTGACACATTGGCGCTCCCGCAGTTAAAAATTGCGCGTGATCCCGGTTCATTATTTGATTATAGATACGAAGATTTTGAAATCGTTGGTTATGAGTCACATAGGGGAATAAAAGCCCCTGTTGCGATCTAATGATTTCAATGATTGTTGCAATGGCGGAAAACAATGCCATTGGGAAAGATAATGATTTGCTCTGGCATTTGCCAGATGACTTTAAGCACTTTAAAGCCACCACGATGGGTAAGCCTATTCTTATGGGGCGGAAAACCTACGATTCCATTGGGAAGCCATTACCGGGTAGAGAAAATATTGTTGTTACGCGGGATGCGAATTTTACTGTGGAAGGCGTTACGATCGTCAACTCAATTGATGCGGCATTAACAGCCAGCGAGCATTATGACGAAGTGATGGTGATTGGCGGCGCTAGCTTTTATGAACAAATGCTACCAGTAGCTCAGCGCTTGTACATTACCCTTGTTCATACGTCATTTGAGGCAGATGCTTTTTTCCCAGAGGTTGACTTAGATAAGTGGAAAATCATAAAGCAAAGTAAACATGCTGCCGATGAAAGGCATGCGTATAGCTTTTCTTTTATTACTTATGAACGGAGAGAGAATTAAGTCGGTTATATGGCAATCACTCACCAGTCTCCTGGAGTAGCAAATCAAAGCTTTCGCTTTTAATTCGGCTTTGAATAACGCTTACAATCTACAGAGGTGATTTCATCTGAGCCATCAAGCTTGATAGCGGCAAGTGATCCACCCCATAAGCAGCCCCCGTCTAAACACGTGGTATTGTTTTTCTGCTGTATGCCTAATGTGGACCAGTGACCGAACAGTATTTTATCGTTAGCTGTTTTTCTATTAGGCACATCAAACCAAGGTATTAACCCTTCTGCTTGTGTGCCAAGACTACCTTTCTCGATTAAATTTAAACGCCCTTGTTCGCTACAAAACCTTAAGCGAGTAAAGCAATTAATAATAAAACGCATCCGATCATTTCCACTTAAAGATTCATCCCAGTAATTAGGGTTGTCTCCATACATGGATGATAAAAAATCATCAATTTCATCGCCCTGTATTACGGCTTCAAGTTCGCGAGCATATTGTCGCGCGTCATTTATTGACCATTGTGGCGGTAAGCCGGCATGCAGCATGGAATAACCGAGCAAGGTGTCTTCGTAAAAAAACGGCTGGGAGCGAAGCCATTGAATTAATTCATCCGCATCATTGGCTTTGAGAATGTCCGAAAAAGTGTCCATTCGGTGTGCTTTTTTATGGCCACGAGCAACGGCTAAAAAATGACATTCGTGATTACCCAAAATACTGCGAGCGTTATCACCTAAAGAGATGATGAATCGTAATGTGTCGAGTGACTGGGGGCCACGGTTTATTAAATCACCAGCGAACCAGAGCTGATCGCAGCTCTGGTCAAATTGAATTTTATCGAGTAATTCTCGAAGTGAGTCGTAACAGCCTTGAATGTCGCCAATGGCGTAGGTTGTCATATGGTTATTTTCTTAGTGCAATGTGCGAGGTATGGATAAAGAAAATTGAGGTATTGTTGTGGTGAATTTTTCGCCATTAGAATCTAGCATGTGGTAACTGCCTTGCATTGCGCCTACCGATGTTTCGATAACAGCACCGCTTGTGTATTGAAATGACTCACCCGGTGGGATGTGCGGTTGTTCACCAATAACGCCTTCGCCCTGTACTTCTTGAACTTTGCCGTTGGCATCGGTAATTACCCAGTGGCGACTTAACAATTGAGCCTCAATGTTACCTGTGTTTTTAATAGTGATGGAATAAGCAAACACATAACGGGCTGCTTCGGGTTCTGATGAGGACGCAATATACGTCGTATCAACAGTTACTTGAATGTCTTGAAGTTTAGAATTGCTCATAGGTGTATTTTACAATCTAAAGTAAGATGATGTCAGATAATAATTGGGTGTAAGGAAGCGAATTTTGAGAATACATATTTTAGGTATTTGCGGTACGTTTATGGGTGGTTTGGCTGTTATGGCGAAGCGTTTAGGGCATACGGTAACGGGTTCTGATGCCGGTGTTTACCCGCCGATGAGCACGCAACTTGAAGCAGAAGGCATTGAATTAATGCAGGGTTACAGTGCGAAAAACTTATCGATTAAGCCCGATATTGTCGTTATTGGTAATGCGCTATCGCGTGGTAACGAAGAAGTTGAAGCTGTTTTGAATATGGGGTTAGCCTATACGTCTGGAGCGCAATGGTTGGCCGAAAATGTACTACAAAGCCGTTGGGTTTTGGCTATTGCCGGGACACATGGAAAAACGACCAGCAGTTCAATGTTAGCTTGGATATTAGAATATGCGGGCTTAAAACCGGGCTTTTTAATTGGTGGTGTGCCGTTAAATTTTGATATCTCAGCGCGCTTAGGTGAGTCGGATTACTTTGTTATTGAAGCGGATGAGTACGACACTGCTTTTTTTGATAAGCGTTCTAAGTTTGTACATTACCGTCCGAAAACGTGCGTGCTAAATAATCTTGAATTTGATCATGCTGATATTTTTGATGATTTAAAGGCGATAAAAAAACAGTTTCACCATTTAGTGAGGACAGTGCCGAATAATGGTTTATTGGTTGTGCCAGCAGACGACTCAAATATTAGCGATGTGCTTGAAAAGGGTTGTTGGTCACCGATTGAAAAGCTTTGTTTGCACGATAGTGCCGAAGCGCAATGGCATGTAGAGAATGTAAGCGCAGGTGACGAGACGTTTGATGTTTATCGTCAGGGGGAATTAGTCGGGTCAGTAGATTGGACATTAAGTGGCAAGCACAATGTGTTGAATGCATTGGGTGCTCTTGCTGCAGCAAATCATGTGTGTGTTTCGCCAGCAATAGCCGTTAGAGCGTTGAATGAATTTAAGAATGTTAAACGGCGTATGGAAGTATTTGCGAAGGTTAACGGTATAACCTTGTACGATGATTTTGCGCATCACCCAACAGCTATAAAGACAACATTAGCAGGTTTGCGTGGACGAGTAGGTGATGAACGGATTGTTGCCATTATAGAGCCGCGCTCCAACACGATGAAAATGGGTGTTCATAAAGAGACGTTGTTGCCATCGCTCGCGCTGGCGGATGTATCCTTTGTCTATATGCCGGATGCAGTAGATTGGTCGCTGGATGTAAATGAACACCCAGCAATACATATTATTAGTGACATGGAAATATTAGTGCAGCGAATAACAGAATTGGCTACGGCGAATGACCATTTTCTTTTCATGAGTAACGGCGGTTTTTCAGGTATACATCAAACAGTCAAAGGTTTATTAGAGTAGGGGTTATGGATGTTGAGCTTATTGGCTTATGGTTAGCTACTTTGTTACCGATAGTTATCAGTCCTGGTCCAGCAAATATTTTGTATGCGGCATCGGGTGGCTCCTTCGGTGTAAAAGCCACTGTTCCATTTTGGCTGGCCACTAACATAACAAGTGCTTTTCAAACGCTAGCTATTGGCTTTGGGGTGGGCTTTCTAATGGCTAATAATCCCAGCATTGTCAGCTTTCTACGGTATGGCGGCGTTTGTTTTATTCTTTATTTGGCGTTTAAACTCTCAAAACCGAGTAAGACGTTACAAAAAGATATAAAGCCCCTGATCTTTAAATATGGGGTTATTGTTGAATTGCTTAATATGAAGTTTTTGATTGTGCCAATGATCATGTTTTCACAATTTTATTCACCGCAGCATGATGGTGTTATGCAGGTGCTTATCCTAACGGGTGCGCTTTTATCATTAACATTGACGAGTAGTATGGTTTGGATATTGGGTGGTAAGTCGTTGACCTTATTTATGTCAGAAGATAGTACGCAAAGAATTCAAGGGCCGGTATTTGGCATACTATTGTGTATAACTGCGTTATGGCTGCTGCTTAGTTGAGGCTGATTTAAGGTGTAAAGAACATATGTTTTGAGCTTTAGAATAATTTGAGTATGATAAAAGTTACTTACATTTAAAAAGTAAGTTTTGTCATGAAAATTATTATGGAGAACTAAATGAAATTAGAGTCGCTTGCTTTACATCACGGCTATACCGCTGAAGAGACAACAAAATCTGCTGCTGTTCCAATTTACCAAACAACATCGTATACGTTTGATAGCACGCAACATGGTGCGGACTTGTTTGATTTGAAAGTCCCTGGGAATATTTATACCCGTATTATGAATCCGACAACGGATGTGCTGGAACAGCGTTTGGCTGAAATGGAAGGCGGTATTGCTGCATTGGCTGTTGCCTCGGGTATGGCGGCTATTACCTATGCTATTCAGTGTATTTGCCAAGTGGGTGACAATATCATTAGTACCAGCCAACTGTACGGTGGTACGTATAATTTATTTGCACATTCGCTTCCACGACAAGGTGTTGATGTGAAAATGGTCTCTGCGGATGACTATGAGGGCTTTGAGAAAGCAATTGACAGTAATACAAAAGCTATTTTTTGCGAAACAATCGGCAACCCTGCAGGTAATGTTGTTGATATTAAAAAACTGGCTGATATTGCTCACAAACACGGTATACCACTTATTGTTGATAGTACCGTTGCGACACCTTTTTTATGTCGTCCTATAGAGTTTGGTGCGGATATTGTTATTCACGCGCTAACTAAATATATTGGTGGCCATGGTACGTCTATTGGCGGCATCATTATCGATTCAGGTAAGTTTGATTGGGCTGCTAATAAAGAGCGTTTCCCAATGCTTAATGAGCCAGATCCTTCTTACCACGGTGTTGTGTATACGGAAGCACTAGGCCCAGCAGCATTTATTGGGCGCTGTCGTGTCGTACCTTTGAGAAACACGGGTGCAGCCATTTCCCCAATGAACTCTTTCCAAATACTACAAGGTTTGGAGACATTAGGTTTGCGCATGGAAAGACATTGTGAAAACACAGAGAAATTAGCTGAGTTTCTACAAAGCCATGAGAAAGTAGCATGGGTTAAGTATGCAACATTAAAAGACAGTCCTCATTACGAAACCTGCAAAAAAATCACAGGTGGCAAAGCATCGGGCATTATTAGCTTCGGTATAAAAGGCTCAGATGGTGTGAGCGGGCAAGAGGCAGGAGGCGCATTTATTGATGGATTACAGATGATCTTAAGGCTTGTGAATATTGGTGATGCTAAATCATTAGCGTGCCATCCGGCATCAACAACCCATCGTCAGTTGAATGAAGAAGAGCTTGCTACAGCAGGTGTTAGTACGGACTTAGTGCGTATATCGGTTGGCATTGAAAACATAGAAGATATTATTCAAGATGTTAGCCAAGCGTTAGATGCTGTTTAACTATAGAGCTTTGTTTAAGACGTCGTGAAGATGACTTAAAGCAGTTGTAATAGATATAAAAACCCCGCGAGAGCGGGGTTTTTATATCAGGATATTTTCTGTTTATTTTACTGAAACACCTAATGCTCTAATTATTTCTACATTAAGGTATTTATCGATAGGTGGTTTGTTTACTTGTTGTTCTTTTTTAGTTTTAAGATTAGCAATGTAATAACAATGAGGATGGCTAGGCCGATAGGCCATTGCTCTAGAATATTAACAGGGATGATAGACATGCTATTACCAAACAGAAGCCCCGGGAATAGGTACGCGGGCGCCCATAAAATAGAAGCAATCATGTTGATAGGAATGTATTGTTTGAGAGGCATATTTAAAATGCCTGCAATTAGTGGAATGACGGCGCGAATAGGGCCAACAAATCGGCCAATTAAAATGCTGAAAATACCGTATTTTTCAAAAAACGCATGACCTTTATTAAGTACATGAGGGCGTTTCTCGAACCACGAAACAGAATAGATTCTTTCTTTATAATGCTTGCCCAAAGCGAAGCTTAAACCATCGCCAATAGAGGCGCCGGCAGCCGCCAATAAGATCGTGCTAAACATGTCGAGCGTACCATTGCTAATAAGCGTGCCGATGGCAAACATAATGGCAACACCGGGCACTACAATGCCGATGATCGCGAGTGATTCGATCATGGCAACTAGGAAAATTATTGCACCGGACCATACGGGGTAATCAGTGACCCATTGGGTGATGAGGTTGAGAAAATCAGTCAACATATATAGTTTAGATTATTTTGTTTGGTTGCGCATAAAATCAGCGGTGTTAAAAAAGGCTTGCATCAGTTCATCGTGCATGGGTTTTTCAACAGTCATTTTATTCAATGCAATATCCATGCAGTGCAACCATTGGTCACGTTCTTTCGTGCCAATAGAAAAAGGCAAATGACGTGCGCGTAACCGTGGGTGACCGTATTTTTCAATATATAAAGAAGGGCCGCCTAGCCAGCCGCTTAGAAAAAGATAGAGCTTATCTTCAGCTTCGTCTAAGTTGGGTGCGTGCATATCACGAATTATTTTTACTTCTGGGGTGTTATGCATTGCCTCATAGAAATGTTTAACGAGCGTACGAACGCCAATTTCGCCACCGAGCTTTTCGTATTGAGTCAGCTTGTATAGCTGCCCCGGTTTAATGGTATTGATCATGTAAGTTTGGCAAAAGCTATTTTGGCAGCAGCAAGTGTATTGTTTATATCTTGTTCGCTATGAGCGGCTGAAACAAAGCCTGCTTCAAATGCAGAAGGTGCAAGGTAAACCCCTTGTGCAAGCATCAGATGAAAGAATTTTTTAAAACGTTCTTGATCGCATTGCATTACTTGATCAAACCGGCTGATATTCTCGTCGTTTGAAAAGAACAGCCCAAACATGCCGCCGACTTGGTTAGTGCTAAAGGGAAGGTTAGCTTCTCTAGCTAGTTTTTCTAAACCATCGAGTAGCTGTTTTGTGCGTTCAGTTAGTCGTTCATAAAAACCAGGTTTGCTGATGAGTTCTAATGTTTTTAAGCCCGCTGACATAGCAAGTGGGTTTCCTGAAAGTGTGCCTGCTTGGTAGACCGCTCCATCAGGGGCTAAGCAAGCCATAATGTCTTCTCGGCCACCAAATGCGCCAACGGGCATGCCGCCACCGATGACTTTCCCTAATGTGGTGAGGTCAGGCTTTACGCCATAAACTTGTTGTGCGCCGCCTAATGCAACACGAAAGCCACTCATCACTTCATCAAAAATCAAAACAATACCGTATTGGTCACAAAGAGAACGTAGGGTTTCAAGGAACCCGCTTTCAGGTGGAATGCAGTTCATGTTGCCGGCAACGGGTTCTACGATAATGCAGGCAATACTGTCACCTTGAGCTTTCAATGCGTTAGTAACGGCAGCAGCATCGTTAAAGGGCAATGTTAATGTATGGTCAGCTAATGAGGCAGGCACACCCGGTGAACTGGGTATGCCAAAGGTTAAAGCGCCAGAGCCTGCTTTAACGAGTAATGAGTCTGAGTGACCGTGGTAACAGCCTTCAAATTTAATGATATTGTCGCGGCCCGTAAACCCACGTGCCAAACGAATAGCGCTCATGGTGGCTTCTGTGCCAGAGCTGACCATGCGTACTTTTTCAATAGAAGGCACTAGGCTGCAAACCTTCTCGGCCATTGCTGTTTCTATAATAGTAGGTGCGCCAAAACTAAGGCCTTTTTCAGCCGCGGATTGGACAGCTTTAACAACGTCTGGGTGGCTATGGCCAAGTACCATAGGGCCCCAAGAGCCAACATAATCAATATATTGTTTGCCGTTCGTGTCAGTAATATAAGCACCTTTTGCATGGTCAATAAAGATAGGGTCACCACCGACACCTTTAAAGGCGCGGACGGGAGAATTCACACCGCCAGGAATAGTTTGTTGTGCTTGGTCGAAAAGAGATATTGAATTATTCATGAGTTGATTGAGGATTTGTTCGCTAAAACGGCATTATAAGCGTTTACACGAATAAGCTCATTAGAAAGCGTATTGAGAAAGAAGGAAGGCGCATCAGAAATTAATGGCTTGTGATAACAATGCCTCTTGAAATGAAGTCTTGCAAAATAGTTAAGCCGCCATCAATAACAACTTGTGGGTCAGGGTGCTGGAGATCTTCAGCCAGTTTAGATAAAAGCTCTTTCGTGGTTAACTCCGTATTGTCGCTAAGAGCGGTTAGCAGCGCATGTGTCATGGCGGTTGTTTCTAAGAAAGTGGCGCGGTTATCGGTGCTTCTATAAACCACAAGGTATGTGGTCTCTTCAGAAGGTTCTGTTGGTAAAATATCGGGTGATATTTTATGAACCGGATAGGTGTATGCCAATGATAAGGCCGTACTGGTTACAGTAAGAATTTCGTTAAGTGGGTCACTAATGCCATTGCTGTTTGTTTCATCTTCCTCAGCAATTGAAACGTACAGCTCTGCCCATTCGTAGTGAGTGAGTTCCAGCAAAAAAGGAAAGTCACCTTTTGCCAAAGGGTTTTGAAGCCGCTCTGTTTGCAAGAATTGAATGAACTCTTGTGATATCTCAGAAAAATACGGGCTATGACTTTGGTGATGGGTAAAGAAATCCCGACAAAGTTCTTCCCAGTGCTCAGGGTCTGAAATGGTTTTAAGAACAGGGAAGGCATCACTTAAAACATTTGAAATATTAGTGAATAACAAGTCGCGATACATATCCATGCGGCGCCCTTCAATATCCGTTGGTTTTGGCGAATTCTTTGGGTCGCGTATGTATTGAGTGAACTGGTGCTGTGTTCGAATGAAAGAAGGGGTGTTATCCGGTTGCACGTTTTTGGTTTTGTCGTGATTCATAATTCAATTGAGCTTGATGAATAAGGTCAACTTCTTCGAGCAAGTCGGCAAGCGGTGGGATGTTTAAATCGCGTTCTAATAAGGTAGGGAACACGCCAAATTGGTCGTAAGCGGTATCGAGTAATTGCCATACAGGATCAATAACTTTGGTGCCGTGTGAATCAATGATGATGTCTTCAGATTCATTATAGTGACCGGCAATATGCGCATAACTTATACGGTCACCGGGCAACGCGGCTAAAAACTTCTCAGCGCTGTATTGATGGTTAACGCTGTTAACGTAAATATTGTTGATATCAATAAGCAGCTTGCAGTCAGCTTTCTTAATAACGGCATTAATGAAATCAATCTCTTCCATCTCTTTACCTGGCGCAGCGTAGTAAGAGGCGTTTTCGATAGCAATTTGTTCGCCTAAAATATCTTGTACTTGAATAATTCTATCCGCCACATAATCAACCGCTTCTTCAGTAAACGGGATGGGCATTAAGTCGTACATATGGCCACCATCACTACAGTACGTGAGGTGTTCAGTATAAATTTTGATTTGATGGAGTTTTAAAAAGTCGCGTATATCGCGTACAAACTCTACATCAATGGGGTCTGGGCTACCTAGGCTGAGCGATAAGCCGTGAGTAACAAACGGAAACTGTTCCGTTAGGGCGCGGAGTTGTTTGCCAAAGTTTCCGCCAATACGAATCCAGTTTTCAGGTACGATTTCGTAAAAATCGACATTGCTGGGCGGTTGCTCAGATAGCGGGCCGGTGAAGGCCCGCCTTAATCCGAGACCTGCTCCATTAACTGGAAAGGTACTTGTCATAATTCTAAATTAACGTATGACTTAAGAACCGCACTTGCCTTCAGCGCATTTGCCTTCAGCACATTTAGCTTCTTTAGCTTTTGCAGCTGCTTTGTCAGCACCACATTTGCCTTCGCCGCATTTAGCTTCAGCTTTCTTTTCGCCGCCGCATTTTCCTTCGCCACATTTGCCTTCTGCAAGAACCATGTAACCAGTTTCAAGTTCAGTTGCGCCGAATGGGCTTGTGTCAGCGCTTACTGCAGGAGCAAATGCCATAGATGTTACGAATGCTGCGCCTAAAGCCGCTACTAATGGTTTTTTTGTAGAGTTTTTCATAAAAATGTCCTTTTGTTTTTAATAAAAATTTAAACTGTAAATCCAGTCATCTTGCACAAAGTGCCGACAAGAGCTGACCGGTTAACTATATGCGATTTAATAGACCATGCAAAGCTAAAAAAACTTACAACCTTTTTCTAACTATTACAGAAACAGCATAACGTAAAAGCCTGAACTACCCCTGAATAAGACAGGGACCGGCTATGAAATGAACTTAATCACTGGTCTTTTTATTAAACTCACAAAGGTCTTCAATAACGCATGAGCTACAACGTGGTTTACGCGCGATACAGGTGTACCTGCCGTGTAAAATTAATAAGTGATGTGCATCGAGTTTGAATTGCGAAGGAACGTGTTTCTCAAGTTTTCTTTCAACATCGAGAACGTTTTTCCCCATGGCTATTTTTGTTCGATTACTAACCCTGAATATATGGGTATCAACCGCAATGGTAGGAAAGCCGAAAGCCGTATTTAAAACAACGTTGGCTGTTTTTCGCCCAACGCCCGGTAACGCTTCAAGCTCTTTGCGTGTTTGTGGGACAACACTGCCGTGCTGTTCCATTAATATTTTGCAGGTTTTGATAATGTTGCTACCTTTGGTATTAAATAAACCAATGGTTTTAATGTATTGCTTTAACCCCGTTTCGCCTAGGTTAAAAATAGCGCGAGGTGTATTGGCAACAGGATAAAGTTTAGCCGTAGCTTTATTGACCCCTTTATCGGTTGCTTGCGCAGATAAAATGACGGCAATTAATAACTCGAAATCTGAGCTGTAGTTGAGCTCTGTTTCAGGGTCGGGAATGGCTTTGCTGAGACGTTCAAAAATCGCAAAGCGTTTAGCGTTATTCATTTAGCTAACTAAGGTTAATCGTCGAGCACCCATCGATCATCTTTCAACGTAACACTGACTTGTCCAATTTGCGGAACATTCAATGCAATAACCTTTTTCAGCTGACCGTTGGAAAAAGGCGTGTGTTTGTTGTAAACCCAGGTGTAGTGAATGATGGCGTGGGATTTATCTATAATGTCGAGAGTTTGTATTTCTTGAATCGTTTGGCTGACAGCAATGACTCTTGCGTTGCGTAATACGTCATCGCCCCATGGTTCTCCAACGAGTAGTTGTTTACCTTGTGCAGTGAAATTTAAGTAGGTGCTCGAACGTCCCGACTCTTTGCACGTAACGACACCTGACTTTACGAGCTCTTTTTTATCGTCACAGCCCCATCCGTTTTTATTCTCACCACGTGCATTTGGGTTGTTTGTGACAATGCTAATGGTGTATCCGCGTAAAGTGGGTGAGCTTGTTAATAGTTTTAAAGCAAGGTCGTTAGTAAGAGCAGGTGCCTTATGGCAGGCAACGAGCACTAAACTTCCAATGAAAACAAGCAGGGCTTTGGTGAGATGGTTTAACATGTCTTTAATCCTTGGGCGTTGAGTCGAACAGGTTTGTTATTTGAGTTATTAGGTTAACAGATGATTGATTGGTCGGAAATAGAAACAGTCTTATTAGATATGGATGGCACATTATTGGACCTGAAGTTCGATAATTATTTTTGGAAAACGGTTGTGCCGGAATACTATGCAGAGAGAGAAAGTATCTCGTTTGATGAGGCGGTTACTCATTTGGAGCCCATCTTTAAATCACAAGAAGGGCAGTTAAACTGGTATTGCTTGGACTATTGGAGCGAAGAGCTTGACATTGATATAGCAAAGCTGAAAGTTGAAACAAGGGAGCATATAAAAGAGCTTCCTGATACTCGGGTTTTTTTGGCGGCAGTAAAGAAGACAGGGAAACGTTGTGTATTAGTGACGAATGCGCATGTGGATAGTCTGAGCGTTAAAATGCAAAAAACTGGATTAATTGAGTTTTTTGATGCGATTGTTTCTGCACATGATTTTGGTTATCCAAAAGAGCAACAAAGTTTCTGGCAAGCCTTTCATCGTTTAGAGCAGTTTGATAAATCGAAGACGGTGATGGTGGACGACAGCTTAAGCGTACTAAAAGCGGCGGATACCTTCGGCATTAAATATATAGTGGCAATTACTAAACCGGATAGTAGTGCACCGCCGCGCATTGTCCATGAATTTACGGCGGTTGAAACCTTAAGCGAAATTCAGCCTAAATAATTATTTCTTTATCTTTTATGAGAACGTGATTTTTGATGTGGCTTAGCATTGCGGTGCTTGGGCGCCGGTTTGTAAGCCTTTTTTGTTGCGGGTTTTAACGTAGGTAATGAGGCGCCATCAATGTTTTTAAACGGTATTTTGTGAGAAATGTACGCTTCAATATCGGGTAAGGAATAGGCGTAAGTTTCACATGCAAAACTAATAGCAATGCCGCTAGCGCCAGAACGAGCAGTTCTACCAATTCGGTGTACATAATCTTCTGCATCTTGTGGTAAATCGAAATTAAACACATGGCTAACAGCAGGAATGTGTAGGCCGCGAGCTGCAACGTCAGTGGCAATTAATAGCGGTAATTTACCATCTTGGAATCGTTGAAGAATAGCTTGGCGCTTCTTTTGAGGTACGTCACCGGATAGAACCGCGCTATCAAAATCGTTGCCTTCTAAGGTTCTATTGAGCCTGTCCGCGACATGTTTTGTATTAATAAAGATAATGCCTCGTTCAGGTTTTTCTTCATTCAGAATTTGTACGAGCAAAGGCATTTTTTCATTGTCTGCGGGGTAGTACATCGACTCGACAACTTGTTTAGCGGTGACCTGTTCAGGTTCTATACGGACCATTTCAGGGTTATTCATATGTTCGTAAGCAAGTTCTGTAACTTTAAATGAAAGTGTCGCAGAAAAAAGTAGGTTTAAGCGCTTTTCAGGTTCAGGTAAGCGACGCAGTAAGTAGCGAATATCATTAATGAAACCAAGGTCAAACATGCGATCTGCTTCGTCTAGAACGAGTACTTCTGCATCACGTAAGTTGAAAACTTTTTGTTTGAAAAAATCGATGGTTCGGCCTGGCGTACCAATAAGAATATCAACGCCTTCTTCTAATGTAGTTCGTTGCTTCTCATAATCAGTTCCACCATAAGCTAGGCCTACTTTAATGTCGGTATGCTTGCCTATTATTTTTGCATCATTAGCAATTTGTATGGCTAGCTCACGAGTTGGAGCAAGCATGAGTGCTCTAACGCCTGTTTTGTTGTCGGTTTTCTTATTTTTTAATAAGGTGTGATAGGTCGCTAATAAAAAAGCAATCGTTTTCCCGGTGCCGGTTTGAGCCTGCCCAGCAATGTCTTTACCGGTTAAGCTGATTGGTAATGTTTGCTCTTGAATGGGCGTGCAATGTATGAATTTTGCCTCGTTTAAACCTTCAATAAGTGAATCGTCTAGTCCAAGTGAAGAGAACGTTGTTTCAGTTAAGTGTGTATCGGACATGTGCGTTTTTATTTAAAGAAAATTGAACGGAAATAGAATCTATGTGAGTGGATGTGTTGTCATTATTTATGATAATGCTATGCGTAGATATCGTACTCTATTATGATGTGGGGATGTACAGTATTCTCCCCTCTGTAAAGGGCGGTAGGATTCTAGAGTATAAAATTATTGGAATAGAATAAATATTATTTTTCTTAGACCAAACATAAAAACAGAACGGAGATATAGATAGTGAGTGAAAATGTAGTTCATACGACAGATGATAGTTTTGAGCAGGATGTATTGGCTTCTGAGCAAGCTGTTTTAGTTGATTTCTGGGCGGAGTGGTGTGGTCCTTGCAAAATGTTGGCGCCGATTCTTGATGAAATCGCTGATGAATATGCTGGAAAATTAAAGGTTGTAAAACTTGATATTGACTCGAACCCAGCAATGCCAAGACGTTTTGGTGTTCGCGGTATTCCAACATTAATGGTGTATAAGGCGGGCGAAGTTGAGGCGACTAAAGTTGGGGCAGTTACAAAATCTCAACTAGCAGCGTTTATTGACAGCAATATATAAAAAACATATCGCCTCCGTCTTGGAGTAGAAAGGCTTTCTTTTACTTCAATAAAACATATTCTTTACGAGAATAAGGCTAGACGGGGGTGTTCTTTAGTGTTACCTTTATTTCAGAAATAAATTCCTAAGCACGCGTTAGCCGTGCAACTAATCAAAAAAATCACTTTACAAAAGACCTGTGCTTTTTCGCACATAATTATTGTCTATCATTCTAAATAAATTATATGAACTTAACCGAACTGAAGCGTAAACCTGCATCTGAAATTCTTCAACTTGCGAAAGAGCTGGGTGTTGATAACAGCGGCCGATCATTAAAACAAACAACCGTTTTTCAAATACTTAAAAAGCTAGCGAAAAAAGGCGAAGCTATACACGGCGATGGTGTGCTGGAAGTATTATCCGATGGGTTTGGTTTTTTACGCTCAGCAGATGGTTCTTATTTAGCGGGCCCTGATGACATTTATGTTTCCCCCAGTCAAATTAGACGTTTTGGTTTAAGAACCGGCGATAACATCGCAGGAAAAATTCGTCCGCCAAAAGACAGCGAGCGTTATTTTGCTTTACTGAAAGTAGATGAGCTGAATTACGAAAAACCTGAACATGCAAAAAATACAATTGCATTCAAAGATTTAACGCCTTTATTTCCTAATGAGCGTTTATTTCTTGAGTTGGGTAACGGCACAACAGAAGATTTAACATCGCGTGTGATTGATTTGGTTTCCCCGATAGGAAAAGGTCAGCGTGGACTTATTGTTTCTCCCCCTAAAGCGGGTAAAACGATGATTATGCAAAACTTGGCGCATTCTATTGCGGCTAATAACCCAGAAAGTCACCTGATGGTTTTGTTAATTGATGAGCGCCCAGAAGAAGTAACGGAAATGTCTCGTACAGTAAAAGGCGAGGTTATTTCAAGTACGTTTGATGAACCCGCATCACGCCATGTTCAAGTGGCAGAGATGGTGATTGAAAGAGCTAAGCGCATGGTTGAGCATAAAAAGGATGTAATTATCTTGCTCGATTCTATTACGCGTTTAGGTCGTGCGTATAATACGGTAGCGCCATCATCAGGAAAGATCTTAACCGGTGGTGTTGATGCGAACGCACTTGAACGTCCCAAACGTTTCTTTGGTGCTGCACGTAACATCGAAGAAGGCGGCAGTTTAACTATTATTGCAACAGCCTTAGTGGAAACAGGCTCACGTATGGATGATGTTATTTACGAAGAGTTTAAAGGCACCGGTAATATGGAGCTTCACCTTGAGCGTAAAATTGCTGAAAAACGTATTTACCCTGCGATCAATGTGAATCGCTCAGGTACTCGTCGTGAGGAATATATTGTCGATGCAGATATTCTTCAAAAAACATGGATATTACGTAAAATTCTTAACCCGATGGATGAAACGGGTGCAATTGAGTTCTTACTTGAACGCTTTAGAAAAACTAAAACAAATGGTGAATTCTTCGACTCAATGAAACGTTAGTCGTTACATTTATAAGCAATAAAAAAGGGCTTCAAATTTGAAGCCCTTTTTTTATGTGTTACTTTTTTATTAAGATTTGTTTTCTCTCGAAATGGCGCGGTGGCCAATATCAGTACGGAAATAAACATTGTCCCAATGGATAGAGCCGACAGTTTCATAAGCTTTTATTTGCGCATCTTCTACGCTTTCGCCTAATGCGCATGCACATAAAACACGGCCGCCATTGGTGGTGACATTACCATCAATAACTTGAGTGCCAGCATGGAATGTTTTTGCATCGGCTGTTTCAGTCGGGATGCCATTAATAACATCGCCTTTGTTATAGTCGAAAGGGTATCCGCCTGCAGCTAATACAACGCCTACTGCTGTGCGTTCATCCCATTTAGCCGTAATGCTATCGAGCTTGTTATCAATAGCTGCATTGCATAAATCAGTTAAGTCGCTGTTTAAGCGCATCATAATCGGTTGTGTTTCTGGGTCGCCAAAACGGCAATTGTATTCAAGTACTTTTGGAATACCGTTCGCACCAATCATAACGCCAGCGTATAAAAAGCCAGAGTAAGGAATGCCGTCTTTTATCATGCCGTCTAATGTCGGCTGAATAATAGTATCCATTATCGTTTTATGCATTTGTGGTGTGACTACAGGTGCCGGAGAATATGCGCCCATGCCGCCAGTATTGGGGCCGGTATCGCCATTATCGCGTGCTTTATGGTCTTGTGATGATGCCATAGGAAGCGCTTGATTACCGTTTGCAATAACGATAAAGCTGGCTTCTTCACCGACTAAAAACTCTTCAATAACAACACGATGACCGGCTTTGCCAAATGCATTGCCAGCCAACATATCGTTAACCGAATCAATGGCTTCTTGTTCTGTCTGCGCCAAAATAACGCCTTTACCAGCCGCTAGACCATCGGCCTTAACAACAATAGGGGCGCCTTTTAATCGAATGTAATCACAGGCAGCATCAATCTTGGTAAAGCTTTGATAATCAGCTGTTGGAATGTTGTGGCGAGCCAAGAAATCTTTGCAGTAAGCTTTTGAACCTTCTAGCTGAGCGGCTAATTGGGTTGGACCAAAACAGCGTAAATCATTGGCGTTAAACTGATCAACAATGCCAGCGACTAAAGGTGCTTCTGGGCCAATAATGGTGAGATCAATATTTTCTTTTTTAGCAAAAGCTAGTAAACCGTCAATATCTTCGGCACCAATATCTACATTTTTAATGCCCGGTTCTTGCGCAGTGCCCGCATTGCCGGGAGCAACATAAACGAGCTCTACTTGAGCCGATTGCTTTGCTTTCCAAGCAAGAGCGTGTTCACGTCCGCCACCGCCTACGATTAATACATTCATGGTTTTTCCTTCTAGTGTCTAAAATGACGCATGCCGGTAAATACCATGGCAATGTCATGTTCATTAGCTGCTTGGATGACTTCATCATCACGCATAGAGCCGCCTGGTTGAATGACTGCGCAAATACCTGCAGCAGCTGCATTATCCAAACCATCCCTGAAAGGGAAGAAAGCGTCAGATGCCATGACAGAGCCGGCTACTTCAAGTTTTGCTTGTTCGGCTTTAATGCCTGCAATACGCGCGGAATTAACGCGACTCATTTGCCCTGCGCCAACACCAACGGTCATGTTATTTTTACCGTAAATAATCGCATTTGATTTAACAAATTTAGCAACGCGCCATGTGAAGAGTAAATCTTGCATCTCTTGCTCTGTCGGTTGACGTTTAGTGACAACGGTTAAGCCGGTATAAAGCTGGTTGTCGACGGTTTGCACTAACAAGCCGCCGTTAACGCGTTTAAAGTCAAAACGATCGGTGGTGTTGCTTTCCCATGTGCCGCTATCGAGTAAGCGAAGGTTTTTCTTGCTAGCAACAACGGCTAATGCATCGTCATTGATGCCTGGTGCGATGATGACTTCTACAAATTGACGTTCAGTAATGGCCTCGGCTGTTTCACGATCTAAAGGACGGTTGAAAGCGATGATGCCGCCAAAAGCTGATTCAGGATCTGTTTGGTAAGCACGGTTGTAAGCATCTAGAATATTGTCGCCTAAGGCAACGCCGCATGGGTTTGCATGTTTAACAATAACGCAAGCAGGCGCATCGTCAAACTGTTTAGCGCATTCTAACGCTGCATCGGTATCGGCAATGTTGTTGTATGAAAGTTCTTTACCTTGGTGTTGAATGGCAGATGAAATAGTGCCTGACGGTGTTGTTTCTTCAGTAAAGAAGGCGGCTTTTTGGTGAGGGTTTTCGCCATAACGCATCACCTGTTTTTGCTTAAATTGTAAGTTGATGGTGCGAGAAAAATCAGATTTTTCGCCATTTTCTTGGATGCTACCGAGGTAGTTAGCAATGGCGCCATCATATTGCGCGGTATGCTCAAAGGTTTTAACAGCGAAGTTAAAACGGCTTGCATCGTCAACGCCGCCGGTGGACTTTATGGAGTCTAATGTTTTTTGATAATCATTCGGGTCAACAATAATGGTGACATCTTTATGATTTTTTGCTGCCGCTCTAATCATTGTTGGGCCGCCGATATCGATGTTTTCAATAGCGGTTGCAAGGTCACAATCTGGGTTGGCAACGGTTTGTTGGAACGGGTATAAGTTAACAACGACTAAGTCGATTGGCTTAATGTCGTTGCTCTGCATAATTTCTTGGTCAATGTCACGACGCCCTAAAATACCACCGTGTACTTTTGGGTGTAATGTTTTAACACGGCCATCCATCATTTCAGGGAAGCCTGTGTAGTCACTGATTTCAACAACGGGAATGTTATTTTGTTGAAGTAACTTTGCGGTGCCGCCGGTTGAAATTATTTCAACGTTTAAATCGCTGAGTTGTTGGCAGAATTCAATAATGCCTGACTTGTCGGAAACACTGATTAATGCGCGTGCTATTTTATTGCTCATGTAATGACCTGTTTTGTGTGCTTTGGGTCGACGATACGCCTCCCTGAAAACAGGGTATTTTATAGAATTTTGTGTTTTTTTGCTGAGCTTTTTAAATGCAGAGAGTTCGCGATAAACGTGCTAAATATCGAGTTCGTAGTTGGCTAGTTTCTTTCGTAAAGTACCGCGGCTTAACCCCAGCATTTTTGCAGCTTTAGATTGGTTCGATTTTGTGTGGTTTAGTACAGCTTCAAGTAAGGGCTTTTCAACTTCGCTAATGACTAATGCGTGGAGGTCTACAACATCTTGTCCATCTAGCTGTTCAAAATAGCTTTCTAATGCCTGAGCGACTTGTTGGCATAACGGTTGTTTTGGTTTTTCTGAACTCATGCGGCCTGGTGTTTTTTGTTATTGTTAAAAACCTTAGTTATAAAATCAATTTGTTGCTGAGGCTCTTGAAGTAAAAAGCTTTCTTTAACCAGCGGCATCAGTGATGAATCAATATGGCTAAAATACCAAGCAATGTGCTTTCTTGCAATCCTAACCCCCATTATTTCGCCATAAAATTGGTGTAGATCAGAGATATGACGAATAATAACGTGTTCCACTTCTTTAGCCGTAGGTGCTTCTAAGGTATTACCTGTTTTTAGGAAGTGCTCTATTTCTCTAAAAATCCAAGGTCGTCCTTGTGCGCCTCTACCAATGAGTAAACCATCGGCATTGGTATGTTCTAAAACTTCTAATGCTCTTTGTGGCGTAGTGATGTCGCCATTAGCAAGGACGGGTATGTTAATGGCTTGTTTAACCGATTTAATGGTGTCGAATTCAGCAAAGCCTTTGTATTTACATTCGCGGGTACGCCCATGTATAGCAAGTGCTTGTATCCCAGCTTGCTCGGCAATTTTAGCGATAGTTAGCGCATTCTTATTGTGTGGATCCCAGCCTGTTCTAATTTTGAGGGTGACGGGAATATCGACTGCGGATACAACGGCTTCTAAAATGCTTTTAACTAAAGGTTCGTTTCGCAATAAGGCGGAACCAGCGGCGACATTGCAGACCTTCTTTGCGGGGCAGCCCATGTTGATATCAATAATTTGAGCGCCATTAGAGGCGTTGAATTGTGCGGCTTCTGCCATTTGTTCAGGTGTGGTACCAACAATTTGAACAGAGCGAGGCTCTTGCTCACCTGTGTGGTCTAATTTTAGTAAAGTACGGCGATGGTTTCGCAAGGCAGGGTTTGAAGCGGTCATTTCGGATACAGCTAAACCTGCGCCTAGTTCGCGGCATAGCTGCCGAAAAGGTCGGTCAGTAATGCCAGCCATAGGCGATAAAATCAAGTTATTGCTTAGTGTATAAGGGCCAATCTTCATAAGTCTGAACATTTTAACTGCTACAAACTTAAAATGATTGCGTTTTGTTATCTAAAAGCTAAATGAAATTTCAAAGCCAGAGATGCTTTGTTGGGGTTTTTTAAAGAGTAGGTTCACTTGTCTTAATGATTGTGATTTGAAAAAATCGTTGGTTTCATTTTTTTGTAAATAATCATATTTAGTGAACATTCCATATGCGATTTCCTCACCTGAGCGGGAGGTTAAAACAAGCTTAATGTTAGGAAAACTCTGTTCCGCTAAGGCTACATTTTTCATAGTAAGTTGGAGCGACAAGGTATCTTCTAATGTGGAGTGAGGGCTTAGTTGTCGCTCAATGATATGGATTTCATCCAGATTTTCATAGTTTGAAATGTTAAAGCCAAATGCACTATTAACCTGTTTTAAAAGAGGCTGGAAGTTTACGTTTTGTGTAATGTATTCTGGTTGGGTATAAATGAATTGGCCTACGAATGTGAAGGCTAAAACAAAAGATAGAAAACCGAAGGGTACTGATGATTTAGTTTCTTGAGTTGGTTTTTCCCAGATAGCAGTTTCTGCTTCTAATACGTCAGTGGTTGATTTTTTTTGCTTAGTTTGGCGGTCAGTCAGACGTTGTTCGGTTTGCTCTGGGAGTCTGTTTTCGCAAGCGTTGAAAACGTCATTACAATGACTGCAACGAACTAATCCGGACTTAAGCGTTAATTGCTCATCAGTGATTTTCAACGTGCTGAGGCAATGAGGGCATAAGGCGTAATGCATCATACGTTCTTTTTTATGGCGTGAAGACACGCCCAATCATCTCTTATTTGTGCCGGGGAAAATTCAAATTCGTCGCTGTAGGCTCGCATGACCTGTTCAACCTGCTCGCTCAAAATGCCCGATAGCAGTAAGTGCCCAGAAGGCTTAACTAAAGCCGATATATTTGTTGAAAGTGAGACTAAAGGCTCGGCAAGGATATTAGCGACAACGATAGTTTGAGGCTTTTTTGGGTAGTTTTGTGCATCAAAGACTTGGATTTTATTAAGTACGTTGTTTTGTGTTGCGTTGTCTATGGTTGCCGTAAGGGCTTGTGGGTCAATGTCGATACCGATGGCCGTTCTGGTACCTAATAATAAGCCAGCAATAGCGAGGATTCCTGAGCCGCAACCGAAGTCGATGATATCGCTTTCTGTCAGATCATTACTGGCTAACCATTCAAGGCAAAGTGCGGTGGTGGGGTGGGTTCCTGTGCCAAAAGCTAGGCCAGGATCTAGCCTCAATATAGTTGCGGCTTCGTCAGGCACTTCATGTTCAGTTGAGCAAACCCAAAAGTTATGGCCAAATTTTATGGGCTGGAAGTTTTCTAACCAAACACGTTCCCAAACTTGGTCTTCTAAAGGCTCAATTTTTAATGTCCATGACTCAATGTCATCCACATGTTGTGTGAAGTATTGCTTAGCACTACTTAAATCGTGGTTTTCGTCGAATAACCCAGTTACGCAAACATGTTGCCATAAAGGTGTTGTGTTTAAAGGTGGTTCGTAAATAGGTTGGTCTGCACTGTCCGTCATGGTGACGGACAGTGAGCCGAGTTCTTCAATTAGCGATTCGAATTGATGTGCTAATTGTTGGTTTGTTGTGATGGTCAGTTGTTGCCATGCCATCTGAACTACATGCCTAGTTTCTTTTCAAGATAATGAATGTTGTATATGCCAGAGGCGAAATCTTTATCTTCTGTGATTTTCCTTAATAATGGAATGTTGGTGTGTATTCCATCAATAACCATTTCGCTTAATGCCGTTTTAGTACGGGCTAGAGCAGATTCGCGAGAATTACCAGAAGCGATGAGTTTGCCAATCATTGAATCGTAATATTGAGGGACTGTATAGCCATTATAGATATGACTATCAAAACGAATACCTGGGCCGCCAGGAATATGTAACTGAGTGATCTTGCCAGGAGAAGGCATAAAGGTTTCTGAATGCTCGGCGTTTAAGCGGCACTCAATGGCGTGACCTGTGATTTTGATGTCATCTTGTGTGTAACTTAGTGGATCACCCGCGGCAATTTTTAGTTGTTCAGCAACAATATCTACACCAGTGATGATTTCAGTAATAGGGTGTTCTACTTGAACGCGAGTATTCATTTCAATGAAGTAGAACTCATCGTTTTCATATAAAAATTCAAACGTTCCCGCGCCGTAATAGCCTATTTCAGCGCAAGCATTTGCACAACGCGTACCTATTGCTTGGCGAACTTCTTCAGTGATACCAATAGCAGGCGCTTCTTCAATAACCTTTTGGTGTTTACGTTGTGTTGAACAATCGCGTTCACCTAAATGAATAGCATTACCGTGCTTATCTGCAAGCACTTGGAACTCAATATGGCGCGGTGTTTCAAGGAATTTTTCCATGTAGACCATGTCATTGCCAAAGAAGTTATTTGCTTCTGTTTTTGTCAAAGCAATAGCATTTAATAATGCAGCTTCTGTGTGAACAACGCGCATGCCTCGTCCGCCACCACCACCAGCGGCTTTAATGATAATGGGGTAGCCAATATCACGGGCAACTTTAGTGTTACGTTCTTTATCATCATCTAATGGGCCGTCAGAACCGGGAACACAAGGGACGCCAGCTTTAATCATGGCTTCAATAGCAGATACCTTGTCGCCCATTAGGCGAATGGTTTCTGAGCGCGGACCAATGAAGGTGAAGCCGCTCTGTTCTACGCGTTCCGCAAAGTCAGCATTTTCCGACAAAAAGCCGTAACCGGGGTGAATAGCCTCAGCATCGGTTATTTCTGCAGCGCTGATAATCGCCGGTATATTAAGGTAACTTTCAGTGGATGATGGGCCGCCAATGCAGACGGATTCGTCAGCCAAGCGGACGTGTTTAAGGTCTCTATCTGCTGATGAATGAACAGCAACAGTTTGAATGCCTAACTCGCGGCAGGCGCGCAAAATACGTAAAGCGATTTCGCCACGGTTAGCAATAAGGATTTTATCGAACATATTTCTCTCGTCGATGAGTGTAAGTAAAGGGCGCTTATTCTATAACGAATAAAGGCTGGTCAAATTCAACGGCTTGGCCATCGCTAGACAATATTGATTTAACAACACCAGACGTATCAGATTCGATTTGGTTAAGAATCTTCATCGCTTCAATAATGCACAATGTATCGCCTTTTTGTACGGTTGATCCTACGCTAACGAAAGAGGAGGAGCCGGGTGCAGGTGATGCGTAGTATGTGCCTACCATGGGTGATTTAATAACATGTCCAGCTAACTCTTCTACCGCAGATTCAGCGGCTGGCTGAGCAGCAGGTGTTATAGCAACTGCTGCAGGTGCGAAAGCGGGTGCAGCAGGGGCTGCTTGATTAGACGGGTAGCGATTAATGCGAACGGATTCTTCACCTTCGTGAATTTCAATTTCAGCAATGCCTGACTCTTCAATGAGCTCGATGAGTTTTTTAACTTTTCTAATATCCATAAGTAGTCTCTCTATGGTTGTTCTATTAAGGGAAGAGCTGCAAGCAGCGCTAGTTCATAACTTTTTGGGCCGAAGCCAGAGATAACGCCTTCGGCAATATCTGAAAAATAAGAATGTTGGCGAAACGATTCGCGTGCATGCACATTGGATAAATGAAGTTCAATAAAGGGTGTTGCGCTGGCTAATAGGGCATCGCGTAATGCAACGCTGGTGTGGGTAAAGGCAGCGGGGTTCAGTAAAATTGCAGCAACATTATCTTGCTTGCTTTGTTGAACTTTATTAACTAAATCATGCTCAGCATTGCTTTGGTAAAAAATAAGCTCATGCCCGTGTTTTTGGGCGAGTTGAGTTAGATTGTTTTCAATGTCTTGCAACGTTTGTGCGCCATAAATACTGGGCTCACGTGTGCCTAACATGTTGAGATTTGGGCCGTTGATAACTGAAATAATTGCCATGTCGTGCTAACTCAATAAGATAAAAATAATAACTGTAAGCAAGGTCAGCTTGCAATAGAGTGATTTTGCCAAAGCTTGAGCTCAAAGTCCATATAAATCGTCAGTTAGCGAAAGATAAAGACAAATATCAGCAAGTTAGACGGAGTTAGCTTTTAGAAAGACGCGTTGCCGCTAATATTTTCTTTCTATCGAGTAGCCCTACTTGTCGAGTAATTATCTTGCCTTGGGGGTTAATGATGACTGAGTATGGTAGCGCGCCCATGGCATTACCGTATTGCCTAGCGAGTTCTATGCCTGACATTTCAGCGATTAAGTTGGGGTAATTAATGCCCATTTCTAACGCGTATTGGTCGACTGAAACTGCATCATCAATGGCAACACCAATAAATTGTAAGTTGGAATCACCGTATTCTTTTTGTAGAGCGATAAACTCTGGAATTTCTTTACGGCAAGGTGGGCACCATGTGGCCCAAAAGTTGAGCACAATATACTTTCCATCCCATTCTTTTATATGGCGAATGTTACCTTGTAAGTCGGGTAAAGAGAATTCTGGTCGAGTGGGAGCGGCAGGTGATGCGGGCTCGATTCCGTTCGCATTAATATTAGGGCTATCTAAGCTTAAAAAAACCGCAAACAGTAGTGCTAAAGTGGAGCTAAAACTGATGAGGTATAGGGTAGGTTTTTTCATCACTGTTTAAGTGGTTTGATTTGTTTTAAAAACTCGTCCGCTGGCATGTAACCAATCACTCTGTTTGCATTTAACTCATTTGAATTTAAATCAAAGAATAAAATAGCAGGGGGACCAATGAGTGAGAAAGAATTGAGTAGTGCTCTATCATCGTCATTATTTTCCGTTACATCGGCCTGTAATAATAGAACGTTATTCAATGCGTTTTGAACCGCAGTATCAGTAAATGTAAAGGCTTCCATTTCTTTACAGGAAACACACCAGTCAGCATAAAAATCGAGCATCACAAATTGTTTGTTTTGCTTCGCTTTTTTTAGAGCAACATGAAATTCGTCAAGGTTTTTTACGCGTTGAAAATTTAGGCCATGCTGAGAAGCTACTTGTTGCTGTGATAGGCTTAAATTACTTAGCGGGTTAATAAGGCTTGCTCCCCCAGATGCTGCGCCAACCATTAGGATGATGCCGTAGATTAAGAAGAGAAGGCCGATGCCTTTGGATAATTTTTGCCAGCCGGATGCTTTTTCTTGTAGGCGATCAATGGCCCTGAGGTAAATAGCGCAAATAATGAATAAAGCCGCCCATAAAACCAGTATGACAGCCGATGGCAGAACGCGCTCCATAAGCCATATAGCGACGGCTAGTAGCAATACGCCAAATAGGTATTTGATAGGGTTCATCCAGTTTCCTGCTTTAGGCAGCAGTTTTCCTGCAGATACCCCGATGATAATCAATGGGATACCCATGCCTATACCAAGGGAGAAAAGTGCGAACCCACCGAGCACGGCGTCCCCCGTTTGACCAATGTATATAAGCACGCCGGCCAGAGGTGCAGCAACACAGGGGCCAACAATAAGGGTCGATAAAATACCCATGACAGCGCTACCCCATAAGGAACCATGCTTTTGATGCTGTGACATGCTAGTTAGTTTGCTTTGAATGGCGTTGGGCAGCTGTATTTGGTAAAGACCGAACATGGATAAGGCGAGAACCACAAAAAGGCCACTAAAAAAGCTTAATATCCACGGGTTTTGAAAGGTTGCTTGTAAATTACTGCCGAACAGCCCTGCTAAGACGCCAAATACTGCATAGGTAAGAGCAGAAGCAAACACGTAACTTAGGGATAAGTTAAAAGCTTTTCGGGTGGTTAAATCGCTACCATGACCGATGATGATGCCGGATAAAATAGGAATCATCGGAAAGACACAGGGGGTAAATGACAGCAATATGCCAAAGCCTAAAAAGGTAAGGCAAATGAGGAAAATGCTATTGCCTGCTAATGAACTGGCAATTTCATCTTGTTCAGACGTGATAAGTGTTGCAGGCGTTATTGTAGCTGTATTACTAGCCTCGTTAATCGGGTTAAGTGAAAGCGTGACAGTTTTATTCATGGGCGGGTAACAAACGCCAATGTCTGCGCAACCTTGGAAGCCAATATCAAGCGTGATGTCGCGTGGTTTTATAATAGGCTCAGCCAGAGCCTGAACTACCGTTAAATCGCCATAATAGACAATGGTGTCACCAAATATTTCGTCTTTTTTTTCTTTGCCTTTTGGAAGTTGAATATTGAGTAGTTGGATGTCTTCTGGGTTAACTAAGGTGACTTGTATTTTTTCTTGGTACAGGTAGTAACCATCAGCAATGCGCCAATTGAGGGTAATTTGCCCGTTTTTATTAGTGAATGCGGAAAAGCTAAAAGCATCGTCAGGCTCTAATAATTGGTTGGATGAGGTATTGCCAGCGCCGCCAAATAGGTCGCCGAGTAAGTTATAAGAGTCGGTACTTTCAGAAACAGCAGAGCTGCTTGGGCTCAGCATTAAGAGCGTTAAAGAAAGAAGTAAAGAGGCCAGTGATTTTTTGTACATAAATTGTTTGTTACATTATCAGGATAACCCTGAATAGATAGAGACAGCAGATGTAGCTGCTTGTTCATTATTTCGTTGGTAGTATACCGCGCAGAGTCTATTTGAAACACACAGCGTTATATTGTTGTTGATAAAGACCTTGTCATAACAATGAATCTTTCTTAGTGTTTTCAGTATTTCTGGCCTGATAGGCGTTACATTTTTTACAAAGCCCTGCTGACTGTGTAAGCTTTCACTATGAATCCTTTTTCGTTCTTTTTGTTGTTATTGATTGTCGTACCGGTTGTAGAAATTTATTTCTTGATACAAGTCGGTGGTGCAATTGGTGCGTTTTCAACCGTGGTGCTTATTATTGTTACGGCGGTATTAGGTGCGTACCTTTTTAGACTGCAAGGCTTGTCAACGGTTAAGCGGGTTCAAGCGAGCCTGTCACGGGGTGAAATACCTGCTGTCGAGATGATTGAGGGAGCGATGCTGTTAGTTAGTGGCGCGTTATTACTTACCCCGGGGTTCGTAACAGATATTGTTGGTTTCGTTTGTTTAATGCCAGCGTTAAGGCGTAAGTTTGCAATATCTATTTTAGAAAGCCAGCTGATAAATCAGTCGTCTTTTCAAAGTGGTGGGTTTCAACAACAAGGCCGTGATAATAATGACGATAATAGCAATATTATTGAAGGCGAGTTTAAGCGAGAAGATGAGCCAGAGGAACTGGATAAAAAAGATTAAATCTGAAGCATGTTTCAGATAAGCGAACGGTTCTTCAGTCTTCGGCCTATTTAGAGAGCTCCGCGGATATTAGAGCACTACTTCAAAACCTTCAAAATTTGGATGCCCTAAATATAAACCTTTAGTTTGCCCGGCTTGTGCATGTACTTGTTTGAATGCGTCTGAGTGAGTCCATGCATCAAAGCTTTCTTTGTCATCCCATGTTGTATGTGATGCAAACAGCGTGTGTGTAGTGGCCAAATTTACTTGACCACTACATTGTTGTTATCGTTGCCATTATGAGCAAAGGACTTTTTCGCAAAGATAAAGCCAATAAGTCCAGCATTTTTTGCCCAGACTTTATTGGATTCGTTGAGAAGTCCTAAGAAAGTATCGAAGTCATTGCTTCCGGATGAAGTGACAAATAACCAAGGTTGTTCATTAACGCATGAGGGTGCCCAACGAGCGGCATCAAAAATACTGTTGACAATGTGTTTCGACAAAGGGGTTTTCTTAAATGCACGCGGTGACCAGCGTTGATGAAACAGTTTGTTGACGTTCGATAGTGGGTTTCGATTACAAAAATTTGAAGCTTCGCTCATGTTGGGGCTCTATATATAACAGTGAATGAGAAGTAGGTTACGGATGCTCTGAATAGATAGCAAGGCAAGATGCTTTTGCTGCGCCGCAAAAATAATTATCGTAAAGTGTTGCGTTGCAATAAAAAGCCAGTATAATGCGCTGCAACAAAGCAATATTTGTTATTAACTTAAAACCTAAAGGATATAAAATGTTAAACAACTTAGAAATCTTATTCGCTCCTGCTAAAAAATTAGCTGAATTAAACAAAGTACAAATGGAAAAAGCTGTTGCTTCACAACAAGCTGCTGCTAAAGAATATGTTGCTCTTACTGAAGCACGTATCAAAGCTGCTTCTGCAATTAAAGACATCGACGGTTTAAACGCTTTCGTTAAAGATCAAGTAGAACTAGCTAAAAGCTCTTTCGAAAAAGTACAAGCTGACAGCAAAGTATTAATTGCAGACGCTAAATCTTACAACGAAGAAGTTATTAAACTTGTTCAAGAAGGCAACGCAGTAGTTACTAAAGAAGTAAAAGCAACAGTTAAAAAAGCAGCTAAAAAAGCAGCTTAATACTGAGCTAAGTAGGTTGGCTCTTTAGGGGGTTTAGCCGCTAGTATTTAAAAGCCACTACCTTTTTAAAGGTAGTGGCTTTTTTAATGCCTGCTATTTTTATATGGATCTAGGCCTTGTTGTAAGGCGTATTTTTTTAAGAAGCGTGATAACGAAGTTCGTTATATTAAGTGCTGAATGGCGGGGTTCGATACTTTTAGTTGCTGTTTAAATTCGGCAATATTGTCCGATGTTCTTTCGCCTCTTGGGATGCTAATTTTTATATCGTCTAAAACAGTACTAGGTGATTCGGATAAAAAGAGAATTCTATCAGCTAGCTCAATCGCTTCGTTAAGGTCATGGGTTACAAAAATAACGTTTCTTGATTGCTGTTCCCATAAGTCCAATAAGAGCTGCCGAGCTTTTCGAGCCGTTGATTGGTCGAGAGAAACGAAGGGCTCGTCCATGAGTAAAAGTTTGCTAGGCACACAAAACGCGCGAGCAAGAGCGACGCGTCGTTGCATGCCAAGTGATAGGTGGTGCGGGTAACTATGCAAATTATCACCAAGGCCAAGCTGCTGAAGAATATCGGTAATACTGCTCAAAGCAGAGTCTTCTCCAACGGCTAAGTGAATGTTTTCAAGTACCGTTCGCCAGGGTAGCAAACGAGGGGTTTGAAAGACATAACTGATGTTTTCGTTTAGGCTCTCGTTGTCCATAGTGATGGAGCCGTCAAAATCATCATCTAGTTTTGCAATGGCGTTAAGTAGGGTTGTTTTTCCGCAGCCAGATGGGCCAACGATGCAGATAAATTCGTTGTTTGAAAGCTCAAAATAAAGATCTTTAATAGCAGTAAATATTTCATCACAGCCGTCCTTAGGGAAGTATTTATTTTTGATATTAACAGTTAAACGGTTCATATCATTTCCAACGTTGAGATCGATTATCTAACGGTTGCAATATGAATACTTCAATGAGTTGGATAATAATGATGAAGGCGACGGTATAAGCCAAAATACTTGTGATATCGAATAGCTGAAAGAATAAATGGATTTGGTATCCCATGCCATCGCTTCTACCTAGCATTTCGACCACAAGAACAATTTTCCAGATCAGCGCGAGCCCCGTTCTAGCGGCAGCCATAATGTAGGGGTAAAGTTGAGGGAGGATAACGTGAAAGAGTGTTTTGTTACGTCCAAATCGATAGGCGTTTGCCATCTCGATAAGTTCTTCATCTAAATTTCTAGCGCCTTCTCGAATAGTCACAACAACATTGGGTAATTTATTAATAACGACTGCAAAAATAGCGGCAGTTTCAATGAGCCCAAACCAGATGTAGCATAAAATAATGGTGACCAGAGCAGGAATATTGAGCAGGATAATAAGCCAGCTATCAAAGAATAGATTAAGTTTTTCGTGCCGTCCAAGAATAAGGCCAATGGCTACGCCTAGAAACATGGCAAGAAAGAAACTAATGGTCAATCTATAGAGTGTAATGCCAAGGTGATGAACGAGCTCGCCATTGTTAAGTTCGGCAAGTAGTGTGTCAAAAACTAGAATGGGTGTCGGTAAGCTAGATGTGTCTAGCATTACAGCGATGAGCTGCCAGATGATTAGCAAAAGACCCAGTGATAGCGATGAATTTAAAAACGAAGAGCGTGACATATAGGGTAGTTAAGAATGCATTAGTGCTGCGTTTCATTCCAAAATAAATTTGGATCTAAGGTTTTTACAGAGCCAATAAGCTTTTGACCGCCTACCTTGTAAAGTAGGGTGTAAATATCACTAATAGCCTGTTTTTCTTTTTGGCCAAAGTGAGTAATGCGACCTTTGCAATAGCCATTACGAAGCATTTGTTGAGTGGTTTTATCCTTTGCTCTAGTTAACGGTAATATAGCATTCCAATGTTTGTCTGATGTACATAAAAGGTCAGCTGCTTCGCGACTTGCTGATAAAAAGCCATTAAGTTGTATTGTATTCTTATTCGCCCATTCTTCGTTAAAGACATAGCCAAGAATAGGTACGGTTGTATGAATCCCAAGTTGATGAATGATGCCGTGAGTGCTAATTAATTCTCGGTACCCTTTGGCCTTTAAGCGAGCGCTGTAGTGCCAAAAGTTGATAAGTGCATCGAGTTCGTTTCGTTGAATAAGGTTATTCAGTAGCGGCGGTGCGCCAAAGGTTTTGGTTGCCGCTTTATTGAGATCTATGCCATTCCTTAATGCTAATGTGCGCAATAGAAGCCAATTTTTATCTAGCGCTCTGCCTGCGATACCTAAGTTTTTACCCACTAAATCATCAATGGATTGAATAGTTGATTGGGCAGGAACCATGATGGATCCAGCAGAGCTTGAATAGGGCGCAAATAAATAATTTGAGGGTGAGCCACGTTGGCGAGCGACCCATGTCCAGTCGGAAGCAATAATGTCAGTTGCGTTGGCTTGCAAAGCAATTTTGCTAGCTTGTGTACTGGCGAGAGGCTGTACGATCAATTTGAAGTTATTTTTTTCATCTAGCCCGCTATTCTTGATCGTTTCAAGCGTCCAATTAATAGTGCCAAATTTGAGCACAGATATTTTTATAGGGTGTGTGCTCTCAGCAAAAGAGAAATGAGAGAATGTTGCGCTCATGACGAAAATTAAAAAAATGATTTGAGTTTTTAAGAACGGCTGCATTTTTTAAAAAGAATGGGAGTTTAATTATGTTGTAGCGTATCTTAAATGAAATGAAGCTGAGGTGAATGAAAAACAAATAATGAAGTTAAAAACAGTGGCTTTATAAACTAATGATTGACCTATAAATTTAAATTGCGGTAAGGTGTGTAAAAGAACAAAAGGTGTCTGTAAGTTACTAATATTAATGAGAATTATTCGTCTTTGATAATGATTCCTAATAATCATATAACTACATGATAGCCAAGAAATTTATCTTGTGAGAGGATTTACTAAAGTAGCATGAGCGCGGTTCCATCAACAATAAGCACAAATAAACTGATTGATAAATTCGGTCGGCAGGTCACGTATGTGAGAATCTCGGTGACAGACCGTTGTGATTTTCGCTGTGTGTATTGCATGAGTGAAGACATGGAGTTTTTGCCGCGTGAGCAAGTGTTAACGTTTGAAGAAATTTCGCTTTTATCACGTGCATTTGTAGAAATGGGTGTGACTAAAATTCGTATTACTGGCGGTGAGCCTCTGGTAAGAAAAGATGTTGTGGGTTTGCTTGCAGAAATTGCTCAATTAGACGGTTTAGACGAACTGGTTATTACGACTAATGGTTCACAGCTTGTAAAGCTAGCTCAGCCTCTTAAGGATGCCGGCGTTAAACGCATTAATATCAGTCTTGATAGTTTAGATGCAGACAAATTTAAAAAAGTAACGCGTGTGGGTGATCTCGACGTGGTGCTAAAAGGAATTCAGGCCGCTAAAGCAGCTGGGTTTGAGAAAATAAAACTCAATGCCGTTATCCTGAAAAATAGAAATCACGACGAAGTAAATAGCCTTGTCCAATATGCAATGGAAGAAGGGCTAGATATCAGCTTTATTGAAGAGATGCCCTTAGGCGCGATTGATAGCCATTCGCGAGAAGAGGCGTATTACTCCAGTGATGAAATTAAAAGCGATATCGAAACTAAATTCGAATTACTACCGAGTACTAAAAACACTGGTGGGCCTGCACGTTATTACAGTGTGAATGGCTACGATAATTTAGTAGGTTTTATTTCGCCGCACAGCCATAATTTTTGCGATACCTGCAACAGGGTTCGAGTAACGGCTTCGGGTTTATTGTTATTGTGTTTAGGTCAAGAACACTCAATGGATTTGAAAAGCGTGTTACGAGAAAATCCTAACGATTTAAATAAAATTAAACTGGCTCTTATAGAGTCTATGGACATCAAGCCCGAAGGGCATGAATTTGATATTACGGAACAACCGGTTATTTTCAGACATATGAGTGTAACGGGTGGTTAATTTAGTGAGTATTAGAGAAATTTAATAATAAAAGAACCCAAAGGAGGGTGTGTTATGCAAATGTCATTAGTAATTGATGCGAACAAGTGTACAGGTTGTTTGCAGTGTGAAATGGCTTGTTCTTATGAAGGTGAAGGTGTTTTTAACCCGACTAAGTCAAGAATCAAAATTTTCCCATTTCATGAAGAAGGTATTTTTGTACCTTATACATGTACACAGTGCGATGAAGCTTGGTGTATGCATGCCTGCCCAGTTGAAGCGATTCAGCTGAATAAAGCAACGGGCGCAAAAGAAATCATTAATGATTTATGTGTAGGTTGTAAAGTTTGTACAATTGCTTGCCCATTTGGCACAGTTAACTACAACGCTGATAGCGGAAAAGTTATCAAATGTGATCTTTGTGGCGGCGATCCTGAGTGTGCAAAAGCATGCCCAACAGATGCTATTACGTACCAAGATGCAAATTGGACGGGTTACGACAAAATGAAAGATTATGCTGCTAAAGCAATGCCAGCTAAATAAAACTTTTGATCGTATAAAAACAAATAAAATTTGGAGATAGATTATGTCTTGGACAAAAAAAGTATTACGAATTAATTTAACAAAAGGAACTTGTACGCCAGAGCCATTAAATATGGAATGGGTAGAGCAGTTCCTCGGCCAGCGTGGTTTGGCAACAAAATATCTAACAGAAGAAGTTCCACCAACTACGGATCCCCTTTCACCTGAAAACACAATGTATATGATCACTGGGCCTTTAACGGGCACAATGGCATCTACAGCCGGTCGTTATTCAGTGGTGACTAAAAGCCCATTAACAAATGCAGTGGCTTGTTCTAACTCAGGCGGTTTCTTCGGTAACGAAATGAAATGTGCTGGTTGGGATATGATTATCTTAGAAGGCAAATCACCAACACCTGTTTATATCAGTATTAATGATGATAACGCTGAAATTTTACCTGCAGATGAAATTTGGGGTAAATCAGTATGGGAAGCAGACGAATGGTTGCATACTAAACATCAAGATCCTCAGTTACGCTGTGCTGTTATTGGTGTATCTGGCGAAAAAGGTGTGCTTTACTCAGCGATTATTAATGACTTGCATCGTGCGGCTGGCCGTTCTGGTGTGGGTACTGTTATGGGTTCTAAAAACGTTAAAGCGATTGCTCTACGTGGCAGCAAAGGCGTAACGGTCAATGATCCAAAAGCATTCTTCGAAGCAACAAATGCTGCGAAAAAGATATTGGCAGAAAATGCAGTAACAGGCGAAGGCTTGCCAGCATTGGGTACGCAAGTATTAATGAACGTTATTAATGAAATGGGTGCACAACCAACTCATAACTACAAAGAAGTATCTTTTGCAGGTGCATCTAAAATTTCGGGTGAAGCCATGCTTGAGCCTCGCGAAAGTGATGGCAAACCAAACTTAACAAGAAATGCAGGTTGTTTTGCTTGTACGATTTCTTGTGGTCGTATTTCAACAATCGATCCACAGCATTTCTCAGTGCAAAACAAAGATGACTTGCATCATAGCTACCATGCAAATTCAGGTGGCCTTGAGTATGAAGCTGCTTGGGCATTAGGTAGTGATACAGGTATTGATGATCTGGATGCGCTGACTTATGCACAGTTTGTTTGTAACGAACAAGGGTTGGATCCAATTACATTGGGCTCAACGATTGCTGCGGCAATGGAAATGTTTGAAATGGGCGTGATTACTACCGAAGATACAGGTGGTATTGAACTTAACTTCGGCAATGCAGAAGCGATGATCAAATGTACAGAGCTTGTGGGCAAAGGCGAAGGCTTTGGCCTAGAACTTGGTCAAGGTTCTGCACGTTTCTGTGCTAAGCACGGTCACCCAGAGTTATCGATGACTGTTCGTGGTCAAGAATTCCCTGCATACGACCCTCGTAGTATTCAAGGTATGGGTTTAGGTTATGCAACGTCTAACCGTGGTGCGTGTCACTTACGTGGTTATACAGTAGCATCTGAAGTATTGGGCATTCCAGTTAAAACAGATCCGCTAGAAACCGAAGGCAAAGCAGGCTTACAAATTGCATTTCAAAATGCAACAGCAGCGTTTGACTCTGCAGGTATTTGTATCTTTACATCATTTGCATGGTCACTTGAAGATGTTGCTCCACAGTTGAACGCAGCATGTGAAGGTGAGTGGACACCTGAACGTTTAGGCGAAATTGGAGAACGTGTTTGGAACTTAGAGCGTTTGTATAACGAGGCAGCTGGTGTAGGTGCTTGTGCTGATAAGTTGCCACCAAGAATGACATCATTACCGGCTAATACGGGTCCTGCTGAGGGTAAAGTGAGTGGTTTAGCCACTATGTTGCCTGAGTATTATGCTGAACGTGGTTGGTCACCAGAAGGTGACGTAACAACTGAAACTAAAGCGCGTTTAGGGCTTTAATGTAAGTTAAGTCATAAGCAGTAAATAAAAGGCGAATCTAATGTAGATTCGCCTTTTTTAATGGTTTAATAAAGCAATAAAAATTGCTAGGTGAAACAATGAAACATTTAATTATTGGTGCAGGACCGTCAGGAATTGTCGCTGCAGAGCACATAAGAAAATTTGACCCATCGGCGACGATTACTATTATTGGTGATGAGCCAGAAGCGCCTTACTCAAGAATGGCAATTCCTTATCATTTGATTGGTAATATAGAAGAAGAAGGTACGCACCTTCGTCACAAACCTGGACATTTTGAAAGCTTAAAAATAAAGTTATTAAATGCACGTGTTGAAAAAATAAATTCAGCCAATAAATCAGTGCAACTGAGTACAGGCGAAACAGAATCATACGACAAACTATTGATTGCTTCTGGTTCGCGCCCAGTGTCCCCACCTATTCCAGGTATTGGTCAGCCAGGTGTTCACTCATGTTGGACGCTTGAAGATGCGCGTGCGATTGCTGCTCTTGCAAAGCCAGGAGCTAAAGTTATTCAAATTGGCGCGGGCTTTATTGCCTGTATTATTTTAGAAGCGTTGGCGCGCCGCGATGTTGAGCTTACCGTTGTAGAAATGGAGGACCGCATGGTCCCTCGAATGATGGACAGTGTTGCCGGCAATATGATTAAAGATTGGTGTGTGCATAAAAAGATTGATGTATTTACCAATGGTCAGGTGTCAGAAATTAAGAAAGTGGAAGACGACCATAGCTTTAAGGTTAGCGTTAAAACACCTAATGGTATAACCGAGTTAGATGCTGATTTGGTGATTACAGCGACCGGTGTACGCCCATGTGTGGATTTCCTAAGTGATTCAGGCTTAACGATTGATGATGGCATCATTGTTAATAAAAACATGCAAACCAACATTGCCGATATTTATGCGGCAGGTGATGTAGCTCAAGGTAAAGATTTTTGCACAGGTGAGTATGCCGTTCAAGCTATTCAGCCAACAGCAGCAGAGCATGGGCTTATCGCAGCACAAAACATGGTGGGCTTTAAAAGCGCTGAATGTGGTGGAACGTTAATATGAACGTACTCGACACCATGGGCTTAATTTCGTGCTCATTCGGCATGTGGCAGGGCGTAGAAGATGGTGATAGCTGCCAATTGGTTGAGAAGGAAAAATGGCGTTACCTCAATTTGCAATTTGATGGCGATGTCTTAGTTGGCGCAACAGCTATTGGCCATACGCAGCATGTGGGTATTATGCGTGGTTTAATTCAATCTGAATTACCACTAGGCGAGTGGAAACAGAAATTACTGGATAACCCATTGCAGTTAATGGCGGCTTATTTAGCGTGTACTCAATCTGCAGCGATTTAAAAATGAGTAAAGTAACGGTAAAACTGTTTGCAAGTTTGATGCAATATTTGCCAATAAACAGCACAAAACACCATGGTTTTGATTACGACATCACGAAAAACCCAACAGTTGGTTATTTAATTGATGATTTGAAGTTACCGCGTAATGTGATTCATATTGTTTTACTTAACGGCGTGTATTTAGACGCAGAAACACGCGATCAGAAAGTTTTAACAGACGGGGATGTGCTTGGGTTTTGGCCACCGGTTGCTGGCGGTTAATGCTTTACTCGAAAGAAAAAATATTTTCTATTGAAATGGGCTTTACACGTAAGGAATTTTTCACGCTATTGGCCCAACAAAATACTTTATCGTATGAAATGTCTGGCAGTATCGTTACATTCTTAGTTGCGAATAAACCAGTAAGAGTATGCGTTGGTGAGGATGGAGAAAGGCGGATAGCTTCAGCTCGATTAGCGATGCTAAAGGTTTCTTTTGATTTCACAGGCATTGAAAAAAACGATCAGGAACAGTTTATGAAACTGTTCCTGATCAAATTTCATAAAGGCGGCGGTTAGTCTGTGCCGTACGTTTCGCGGTATTTAACAATAGCACTTAGGTGAGCCGCATTACCTTCAGAGCTTTCAAGGTAGCTAATAATGTCGGCTAAACAAATAATAGAAGCTACTTTGAAGCCATAGCTTCTTTCCACATCATCAATAGCAGAGGTTTCACCACGACCTTTTTCTTGACGGTTTAACGAAATTAATACGCCGGCTGGCTGAGCGTTAGCTTGTTTAATAATTTCTACAGATTCACGAACCGATGTGCCTGCGCTGATAACGTCATCTACTATTAGTGCTTTGCCTGCTAAATCTGAACCTACCAATAGACCACCTTCGCCGTGGTCTTTAACCTCTTTACGGTTAAATACATAAGGAATGTCTCTATCAAGAACTTCCGATAAGCCAATAGAGACAGCGCATACAAGAGGAATGCCTTTGTAAGCAGGACCATATAAAATATCGCATTCAATGCCCGAATCGATAAGTGCGTGAGCATAAAATTGGCCTAGTTTTCGTAAACGTTCGCCGGTATTGAATAAGCCAGTATTAAAGAAGTAAGGGCTAATACGGCCAGATTTTAAAGTGAACTCGCCAAATTTCAGGGCATCGCAGGAAAGGGCGAATTCAATAAATTCTTGTTTGTAGTTTTGCATAAGATATTTTGTATGGTTATGTTGCTGGATTTATAAAGAAGGTATTTTATACGCAAAGACAGCAGGTTTCATCATGAGGATTTTTTATATAAGAAAATATAAAAGCACGGTTTTTGTTTCAATTAGCTAATGAAATGTTCAAGTGTATTATTGAGAAAGTTCCACCCTTGTTCTGTGCAGCGATATATTGACGCGTGCTGTGTTAGTAGGCCTTTTTTGATCAAGGTGTCTAACGTTGTTTGAATAAGTATGGGGTCTTGTCGAGTTCGTTGGTGATATTGGGCAATGGTAAAGCCTGACTTTAAGCGTAACGCATTCATCATGAATTCGAAGGGAAGCTCAGCAGTTTTAACAATATGTTCTCCACCACGTATCGATGGTGTTCCAGAATTTCTTATATATTCACGCGGGAGCTTGTTTTTCCAATAGCGAGATATGGTGCCATCTTGTTGCGTTATTTTGCCGTGTGCGCCTGCGCCAATACCCATGTAATCACCAAACTGCCAGTAGTTAATATTATGTTGGGATTGCTGATTTGTTGCGGAATAGGCAGATACTTCGTATTGAATGAGTTGTTCAGCAATAAGCTTTTGTGAAGCGGTTTGCATCTCCCAGATCATATCGTCTTGTGGCAGAGCTGGTGGGTGTTTATGAAAGAGAGTGTTTTTCTCCAGGGTCAGTTGGTAGTGTGACAAGTGCCCCGTTTTATATTCAAGCGCTGTTTTTACATCAAGGCAAGCTTGTTCTATGGTCTGTTCTGGTAAGCCAAACATAAGGTCTAGGTTGATTCGTTCGAACCCTGCTTCTTTTGCCATGCTGATGGCGCGGTGAGCTTGGTCACTATTATGAACGCGACCTAGTTTCTGTAAGTGGGTATCGTTAAAACTTTGTATACCAATAGAGAGCCGGTTAATGCCTATGTTACGAAAACTGTGAAACTTTTCAGACTCGGCTGTTCCGGGGTTAGCTTCTAGGGTGATTTCAGTGGTGTTGCTTAAGTCTATATGGTCATCTACGGCCGTCAAAATACGATTAATACTATCGGCTGAAAATAAGCTTGGCGTGCCACCCCCAATAAAGATGCTTTTTAATGTGCGCCCTTTAACGTTAGCGGCTTCGGTTGTTAAGTCTTTAATAAGTGCGTTTACATAACCGTCTTCATCGTAATCACTGCGTTTTTCGTGTGAATTGAAATCACAATAAGGACATTTTTTAATGCACCACGGGACATGAATGTACAGACTGTAATCGGTAATAATAGGTGACATATTTAGCGATTAAAAAAACCTGATACCTGTGGAATAAGCTGCTTTAAAGCTTGTGCGCGATGGCTCATGCTATTTTTTATATCAGGTGTTAGTTCTGCTGACATACAGCGCTGTTCGGAAACATAAAAAACGGGATCGTAACCAAAGCCGTTATCACCGGATTTTTCAAAAGCAATTTCGCCTTCCCATACGCCATGTCCAATAAGCGGGGATGGATCGTTTGCATGCGCCATAAAAACCATCACGCAATGAAAACGTGCAGTTCGGAGCGCTTTTGGCACGTCCAATAAGTCATTTAATAATTTATGAGTATTGTTCTTATCGTTTGAGGGTAAGCCTGCAAAACGGGCGGAGTAGACGCCCGGCTTTCCATCTAAAGCATCAACTTCTAGACCCGAATCATCAGCAATAGCCGAGTGTTGCGACAGGGCGGCGGCATGGCGCGCCTTGATGATGGCGTTTTCAATAAAGGTGGTGCCAGTCTCATCCACATCGCTTATATTGAATACTGACTGTGGAACGATGTTTATAGCGTGCGGTTTAAGGATGGATTGAATTTCTGCAATCTTGCCTTTGTTGCCGCTCGCTAAAACAATTTGTTGGGTCATTTTTCTAAAGCGTCGCGTTGGTGTTGCATTAACTCGCTAATACCGGATGCAGCAAGGTTTAACATAGCGTCCAACTCTTCACGGCGGAAAGCGTGACCTTCGGCAGTGCCTTGTACTTCAATAAAGCCACCCGCATCGTTCATTACGACGTTCATATCAGTTTCAGCCTCTGAATCTTCAGGGTAATCCAAATCAAGAACGGGTTCGCCGTTATAAATGCCTACAGAAACAGCTGCAATTTGTCCGTGCAATGGGTTCTTTTTGATTTTTTTATCAGCTAATAATTTTTCAACAGCTAGGGATAAGGCAACGTAACTGCCAGTGATAGCCGCTGTACGTGTGCCGCCATCGGCTTGCAACACATCACAATCAACAGTGATGGTGTAGCCATCCAGCGCGCTTAGGTCAACAGCGGCACGTAATGAGCGGCCAATTAAACGTTGAATTTCTTGTGTGCGGCCACTTTGTTTGCCACGTGCTGCTTCACGACCCATACGTGTGTGGGTTGAACGTGGGAGCATGCCGTATTCAGCAGTTACCCAGCCCTGTTTTTTATCTTTTAGGAAGCGTGGAACGCGGCTTTCAACCGATGCGGTGCAAAGTACTTGAGTATTGCCGCAAGCGATTAAGACAGAGCCTTCGGCATGCATAGTAAAATTAGTTGTGATTTTAACGTCACGAAGTTGGTCGGGCGTGCGTCCACTAGGTCTCATGTTTTTTTCCTGAATTTATAAAATTGAATGAAATGGAGTGCGGCGCAATCCATATTGGTATGCGCATTATAGGGTAAGACGTAGCTCTTTATGGCGTTGAAATAATGAATTCTAGCGATAGTTAATGGCGTTAAGTAAATCATCGATAGTTTGGGGGCGTTTGGCAGGTGATAGTTGCATGGCCCAATCTATGGCGTAAAGGATTTTTTCATCAATATTATTTTTATAAAGCAGGTGAGCGGAGGCTTTATTTTCAATGGCTGCTTGATCGTTTGAAGCCGGTGGCGTCGCTCGGTCTAAACAAGCTAGCATACTGGCGCCGATGGTGTAACAATCGCTCCATGGGCCAAGGGCGTGAGATTTATCGTATTGCTCTGGCGCGGCGAAGCCTTTAGTCATACTGTGTGAGCTCAGGTTTTGTTTATCCGTGTAAGATAACGTCGAACCAAAGTCGAGAATAAGCGGATTGTAAGACGGCCTTAATAGAATGTTATCCGGCTTAATGTCGAGGTGTAATAACCCTCGGTGGTGCATATTTTTTATACACCTCATTACCGGTTGAAAAACGTCCAGCAGGAATTCACTGGTGATAGTATTTTCTGTATCTTTCAACCAATTCCCCAGCGTTATACCATAGTCAAAATTCATCACTAAATAAGCCGTGTTGTTGCACAGAAAGAAATTAATAACGCTAACAATATTGGGGTGTTTTATGGTCGTTAATAGAGTTGCCTCTTTCATAAACAAATGGCGGCCACGTTGAAATAAAGCCGCCGCGTCAGGATCGATGGGTGTCACTTGGGCGCCATCGCGTTTAGTAAGGTGGTCGGGCTTATATTCTTTGATGGCGACTTGTTGTTGATCTTTAGTTTGACGTGCAAGGTAAACAGTACTGAAGCCACCTTGGGCAAGAACGCGTTCGATAATGTAGTCATCCACCACAGTGCCTGAAGGCAACGCTTGCAGATTGTTTGCCGGTATCGATGTAGTGGGTGAAAGAGAATTTTTTGTCATCAGGGTATTAATCCGTTTAAAAACAGCCTAATATTTATCGTTTAAAGTTTAGTATAGGCGACAAAATGATAAGAAGCATGACAGCTTTTGCAAGTAGTGAAATAGATGTTGAAGGATATACGCTGATTTGGGAAATTAGGTCAGTAAACCACCGTTATTTGGATGTTTCACCTCGCTTGCCTGAGGTTTTTCGCTCCATTGAACCGTTAGTGCGTGAAGCTGTCGGCAAACACCTTAAGCGGGGGAAAATAGACTGTAACCTTTTTTACCGGAAACAAAAGCAAGGCGAAGAAACAATCGAAGTAAATGAGGCGCGCCTTAATCAATTATTAAACGCAGCATCTAAAATCGAATCAGCAATGAATCAATTTCAAGCGATCTCGCCATTAGATATTTTACGTTGGCCGGGCGTGCAGTCTGAAGTACGAGAAGATTTAGAACCTGTACATGATGACGCGATTACCTTGTTGAATGAAGCGCTAAAACAATTGGTTGAATCGCGTGAACGAGAAGGTGCAGATATATCGGGTATGGTTGATTCACGTTGTGAGCTTATTCAACAACAAATGGTCGTCGCAAAAACCCGTTTGCCAGAAGTTCAAGCATTACTGCGCGAGAAGTTAGAAAAGAAAATAAGTGACTTATTAGAAGAGCCAGAACAAGCAAGGCTTGAGCAAGAGTTAGTGTATTTTCTGCAGAAAATGGACGTTGAAGAAGAGCTAGATAGATTGGAATCGCACGTAAAAGAAGTGCGTAGAATTTTACGTCAACCAGAACCCGTTGGTAGGCGTTTAGATTTTCTAATGCAAGAGCTTAACCGAGAAGCGAATACGCTAGGCTCAAAATCAGCAGATATACAAACAACGAATGTATCAGTTGAATTGAAGGTACTTATTGAGCAAATGAGAGAGCAAATTCAGAATATAGAGTGATATTGCTTTAATAAGGGGTTATTAAGAGGGGTTACAATATCACTCGAAAAGACTTTGTTACCAACGGTGTTATAAACAAAAACCCAAGTGTTGTGAATATTTAAAAGAGGCATGGTTTTTGTTTATGGCTTCGGTTACTTTAAAAAGTAGAATTTGCGGTAGGAATAAACAAGGTTCTGGCTAGGTATCGAGTGCACGATGGTTCTTTGACTACTAAGTTCATGGACGAGTAGGAGTGGGCGTTTTGCTGTAAAAATGAGAGGTAAAGCTTAATGTACAAAGAAACAAACAGGCGATCTATCGTCAAAGGTGTTACTTGGCGAGTTATAGCAACCACAACGACAATGATTATTGTTTACGTGTTTTTTGGTCGTTTAGATTTAGCTATTGCAGCCGGTTTACTTGAGAGTGTTTTAAAGATTGGGCTTTTTTGGTTGCATGAAAGAGCGTGGTTCAAAATCCGATGGGGTAAAAAAAGAATAGAGCCTTTTAATCTTTGGTTTACCGGCTTACCACTCAGTGGTAAAACTACTATCGCAGATAAAGTTTATGAGGAATTAGAAAAATTACAGATACCACTTGAACGTATTGACTCGAAAGACGTTCGTGATTTGATTCCAGATATTGGCTACAGTCGTGAAGATCGCAATCGTCATATGCATCGAATTGGCAGCCTTATTTGTACCTTACAAAACAACTCTATTTCAACTGTCGCTTCGTTCGTCTCGCCATATAAAGAGTCACGTCGAACCATCCGTGAAATGGTATGCAATAATATTGTTGTTTATGTGAAAGCCGATGTTGAGACGTGTAAAAAACGGGATTATAAAGGCGCTTATGAAAAAGCGTTAAGCGGCGTATTTAAAAATTTTCCGGGAGTAGATGGGGTTTATGAGGCGCCAGAACGCGCTGAACTTGTCATCGATACGGAAATGCTAAGTGCAGATGAAGCGGCAGTTATTATTGTTGAGTACGTTAAAAAGAACTACATTAAATAAATATAAAAAGAGGCTATAAGGATGAGCGATAACACCGTCTGGCATGAGCACCACGTTAGCCAAAAGCAACGAGCTATTTTAAAACAACAAAAGCCCTGTATTTTATGGTTTACCGGCCTTAGTGGTAGCGGTAAATCGTCAGTCGCTAATGCGGTAGAAAATACGCTATTTGGGATGAAAAAACATACTTATTTGTTGGATGGCGATAATGTCAGGCAAGGTTTAAATAAAGGCCTTGGCTTTAGCGAGGAAGACCGTGTGGAGAATATCCGCCGAGCAGGTGAAGTCGCTAATTTATTTTGTGATGCCGGCTTAATTGTTGTTAGCGCGTTTATATCCCCATTTGATAAAGACAGAAAAATGGTGCGTGGAATGGCGATGGCCGGCCAGTTTGTGGAAGTGTTTATCGATGCGCCACTAGATGTTTGCGAACAACGAGATCCCAAAGGTCTGTATAAAAAAGCCAGAGCGGGGGAGATTAAGGACTTTACGGGTATTGATTCGCCCTACGAAGCGCCCATTAATCCAGAATTGCACGTCGTTAATGATGGCATATCAATTGAAGAAGCCGCTAAACAAGTAGTCGATTACTTAAAAAAACACGCCTATATATAAGCCATGCTAGATAAAATAAATGTTCAAGATATCGTGGCGCTTGCGAAACAAGCGGGTGATGTAATTATGGAAATCTATCAAAAAGATTTTGAGGTAGAGTTTAAGGAAGACGAGTCTCCGTTAACAGAGGCTGATAAAGCAGCGCATAAGGTTATTGAAGTGGGTCTGCAAGTATTAGACGGAACAAACAAGACGTCCATCCCAATGTTGTCGGAAGAAGGGAAAAACATTCCCTATGAAGATAGAAAAGATTGGGAATATTTTTGGATGGTAGACCCCGTGGACGGCACTAAAGAATTTATTAAAAAGAATGGCGAATTCACAGTCAATATTGCGTTAATTCACCAAGGCGTGCCAATTTTAGGTGTGGTATATGCACCAGCGCTAGGTCAAATGTATTGGGCGGAAAAAGGTGGGGGTGCTTTTAAAGACGGTCAGCCATTGCCGTTAAAAACACAAGTTCAACGCGAAACCTATAAAATTGTCGCAAGTCGATCGCATATGTCCGATGAAACTAAAAAATTCATTGAAAGTATAGAAACGAATAAAGAAAAAGAATTAGTGTCGATTGGTAGTTCGTTAAAAATCTGCTTGGTTGCTGAAGGAGAAGCGGATATCTACCCAAGAATAGCGCCAACGATGGAGTGGGACACCGCAGCAGCTCATGCAGTTGTGCTTGAAGCGGGTATGGATGTCAAGGGATACGAAAAAGGTTCGGTACAGGGTTCACTTGCTTATAATAAGCCAAGCTTACTGAACTCATTCTTTATTGCTGAATAATTTGGCGAACAAAAGAAGTTGTAGTCATTTTTTAATCGGTCGATGAGAAGGCGCAGCTTACGAAAGCATAAAAGGGGTTGCTTGAAAATTAGGGCGGCTCAGTCAGTCGCATACTTAGATGGGGCTGATGCCTGACAGTTGTCAGCGAAGTTAATGAGGTAAACATTTGTGTGTTGTCTAGCGAGACATGATAAATAACTAGAGACATTATGGAAAGTAGAAAAATGGAACATAAACAGTTAGAGGCGATTGAATACAGTAGACATGATGATGAAATTGATCTGTTTGAGTTGTTCGCCCCATTAATTCAGCAATGGCGCTGGTTGGTAGGAATAACGCTAGCAGGCGTTTTGATCTCGGCAGCAGTGGCGCTTTCGATGCCTAAACAGTATGAAGTAACGGCGAAAATAGCATCACCGAATGCTACAGGTGTCGCTGCCATTAGTGTGCGTGGTTATGGCAGCCAAACGGCGGGGCCGCTATTTGAAAAGTTTCATAAGAGCTTGACTTCGGATGTTCAGTTAAACAATTTCGTTGCGACGGGCCAGTGGGACGCAAAGTTGTATCCTGTAAGCGCCGGGGGGAAAGCCACAGTGAGATCGCGGCAAAAATAAGAGAAGGTTTTTCAGTGCAATAGCTAGCACCATTAAAAGCAAAAAGTGATGTGAATGATCTGTAATCCCCCCATTAATAACCGAAGTTATGAGTAGAGGTTAAGCTGCCTTCAGTAATTGCCTTGGTGGTACGCCACCGATTGCTGTATGCGGACGTTCGTTATTGTATGACCAAAGCCATTGTGTTGCCAATAACTGAGCTTGCTCAATTGATTCAAACAGATGTAAATCCAACCATTCATGCCGAGCAGTCCTATTAAATCGTTCGATATACGCATTCTGAGTAGGCTTGCCTGGCTGAATATAAAGCAATGTGATTTGCTGTTTTATTGTCCAGTCTTTAGGCGTCTGACTTATATATTCAGGGCCATTATCACAACGTATTGCTAAAGGTTTGCCTCGCCACTCTATAATTAGTTCGAGTGAGCGTATAACTCGCGCACTGGGTAATGAAAGGTCAACATCAATACCGAGTCCTTCACGGTTAAAATCATCAATGACATTAAATGTACGGATAGAGCGGCCATCATTTAACGTGTCACTCATGAAATCCATCGACCAAACCTGATTGATCGTTTCAGGAACGCTCAGCGCCTCAGGTTTATCTCGTTTGATGCGACGCTTAGGCTTAACCCGTAAATTCAAATCTAACTCCTTGTAGATGCGATACACGCGCTTATGATTCCACCCGAAACCCTTAATGTTACGCAGATACAAGAAGCACAAGCCAAAACTCCAACGTTTATGGGTTGAACTCAAACGCAACAACCAATCGGCTATTTCAGCGTTTTCAGTCGAGAGCTTTGCTTGATACCGATAACAGGTTTCACTGATTGAAAAAACAGCACAAGAAACCCTTATTTTAGCTCCGTAATCAGTCACCGCTCTTTGTGCCATCTCTCGTCGTCGAGGTGGCTTCACCATTTTTTTCAATGGCCTCTCTAGCAATTTCAGCCTTGAGTTTTTCTTCGGCGTACATCTTCTTAAGACGACGATTTTCATCTTCAAGCTCTTTCATACGCTTCATTAGTGACGCATCCATGCCGCCAAACTTAGAGCGCCATTTATAAAACGTTGCATTGCTCATACCATGCTCACGGCATAAATCTGGAACTACTGCCCTGCCCCTGCTTCATTTGGTTTCAAAATCGACAGTATTTGGCTGTCTGTATAACGTGATTTTTTCATAAAAAACTCCTATATTTCATTATAAGAATTTTCTACTTAAAACTTCAATTATTTATTGGGGGGATTACACCTGCTTTATTAAAGAAGCTGGATAAATTGCAACAGTTGACGTTTGATTTTTCAGGCGCAAAACTTTACCGCTTAGATAAAAAAGCAGTGATAGATGGCAAAGCCGAAAAACCTAAAAGAGCATAAATAGTCGCCGTTGGGACAGTGCTTGCTTTCTTCATTGCTATTTTTACGGCGCTAATAATGGGCGGGGTGCAGCGCCGTAGAGAGTCGATTTAGGCGTTATTAAGCATAAGATTTGAGAGCTTGAGGTGAAAGCTAAATGATAAAATAGCTATTGTCAGTCTTGGCTTTTCGCTTGTTTGAGATCATGAGTTTTAGAGTATAATGTGGCGGGAATGCAGCGAATTGAAAACAGTGCGATAAGGGGTTTTACCCGCATATTTGGTTGCTTTAGAAAAAATGACGAGCGTGATTCTTGAAAATAAGAATAAAGCCACAAAAATTGGGGCGTTGCCTTTTAGAAGCAAATGGGGAATTCATAAAAGATAAATGGTGAAATTGTGATTTTTAGTACATATGAGTTTATATTTCTTTTTCTACCAATTGCTTTTTTTGGCTATTTTTACTTAAATAAGAAGAGGCTCACAACGGCTTCAAAAGCATGGCTAGTAGTTACAAGCCTGTTTTTTTATAGTTGGTGGAACGCTGTTTATTTACCATTAATTCTAATTTCAATGCTCTTTAACTATGTTGTAGGTGGTTCTTTATCTAAAGGTCGGTATAGTAAAAAGAGGCCGTCAAGAAAGTTAATGCTCATTTTTGGGATTATCAGTAACCTGGCTCTTTTGGGTTATTTTAAATATGCTGATTTCCTAATCGAGAACCTAAACTACATCTCAAGTGTTCAAGTCGATGCTCTTAACCTTGCTCTACCCTTAGCGATATCATTTTTTACTTTTCAACAGATTGCTTACTTAGTCGATAGCTATAAGCTTGAGACTAAAGAATATGATTTCTTGACTTATGCGGTATTCGTATCATTTTTCCCACAATTAATTGCAGGCCCAATTGTTCATCATAAAGAAATGATGCCGCAATTTGATAACAGCAGGTCAAAAATAATTAACTATCAAAATATTTTAATGGGGTTGTTTATATTTTCGATAGGGCTATTTAAGAAGGTGATTATTGCAGATAGTCTGGCAGCTTCGGTGTCTGCTGGTTTTGATGTCGCAACAACATTGAATTTTTTTGAGGCGTGGGCTGTTAGTTTATCTTACACTTTTCAATTATATTTTGACTTTAGTGGTTATGTCGATATGGCAATAGGCCTAGGGCTGCTCTTTAATATTAAGTTGCCGGTTAATTTTAATAGCCCTTATAAGGCTAGAAACATACAAGACTTTTGGAGAAGGTGGCATATGACCCTTAGTCGTTTTCTGAGAGATTATGTGTATATCCCTATGGGTGGAAGCAGAGGTGGAGCCTTTAGGCTTTATTCTAACTTGTTGGCTACGTTTGTTGTTGGTGGTATTTGGCACGGGGCTGGGTGGACTTTTATTTTTTGGGGGTTTCTTCACGGGATGGCTCTTGTCATTCAAAGAATATGGGGGGCTCTAAAGATTAGAATGTGGACTTGGGTTTCATGGTTTATTACATTTAACTTTGTGAATGTGGCTTGGGTTTTCTTTAGGGCTAAGGAGTGGTCAGACGCGATGAAAGTATTAAGCGGGATGTTTGACTTAAGAGAAGTAGTGTTTCCTGCACGGTATAATTTTATGGAAATTTTGCCTGACAAATATCTAGGGGCAATGACTGATTTTTCGCCAAACCTCAAAGCAGATGAAACATTAATACTTTTGGTTTTTTGCTCAGCCGTTATAGCGTTCTTTTTTAAGAACTCTATGGAGGTGATTAAGTATCCTGTACTGTTAAACTCGTCCGGTATTAGCTTTATTAAGTTGGCGTCATATTCTGTAATGCTATTGGCTGGTCTGGCAGCGATTTCTTTGCAATCGTACACAGAATTCATTTACTTTAACTTTTAAGGTTGCTAATGAGTTTTAAGAAGCAAGTTAAGATGTTTCTGCTTACCAATGTATCGGTAGTCACTTTTCTGACTATTGGGCTAGGTGCGTATGATCCGTTGCATATATTCCATAAGTCATGGATTACTGATGATAATAGGCTGCACGGTGATATGAGAATGCAGGCTGCTGGAGTAATTAATAATTATGCATTTGACTCAATTATAGTTGGGACAAGCATGTTGAAAGGGATGTCTGCTAGTCTTACTTCGGAAAAGTTGGGGGGTGTATTTGTGAATTTATCGCCAAACGGCGCCAGTATAGCTGAGCGCAAACATCTTATTAATTATGCTCTGAAGAAGAAAGCTATAAAGAGTGTAATTGTTAGTTTTGATACAGGACTGGATCAAAATCTAATAAGGTCTAATGCAAAATTTCCGGTGACGAAGTTTAGTTATTTGTATGATGATGCTTCGATTAATGACGTAAAAGCATACTGGAATTATAAATTTATAGGTTGTTTGGCGAGCTTATCTACATCGACTGCTTGTTATGGGAATAAAAGAGCTATTCAAAGGCCTTTGGGTTGGTTTGAGAAGGTACAGATAAGAAACGCAAAGATATCAGGGATTGAGAGCTGGGTGCATGCAGAAGGAGGTAGGGGTAAAAATATCAACTCGCGCATTAAGAGGCATATTAAGTCTCCAATCAAGTCCCAAGCCAAATATGATGAAAAACTGAAATTAACGCAGGAAATCATCGATGATAGTTTGTTCTCGCTTATAAAAGAGAATGAAGGGGCAAGTTTTCATGTGCTTTTCCCCCCTTATTCAAGGTTCTTGTACTCTTTGTGGAAAAACAAGAACCCGTATAAATATCAACTTTATTTAGAAACGATCAGACACTTAGTGGTTGAGGGTGCAAAATACAAAAACTTAAAAGTGTATTCATTCGACGATATGGGATACTTAGATAACTTGAATAACTATAGAGATATGCGTCATTATAATACGGATATGAATAATGTAATGTTAGATTCAATTAAAGATAAAAAGAGAGTTATTAGGGTCTCTAATTTAGAGGCCTTTATAGAGAAAATTGATAAAAAAAATGCTAGCTATGCGTTTGATGTGGAGCTTAATTACCTTCTTAATAGTTATAAGGGGCGAAGGTGAAGTATGAATTATAAAAGAGTTTTTTTCGCAGGCTATTTTCTTGATAGTGAAGATAAGCTGAAATACACGCGTTTATTTGACTGTGAAAAATATATATTTCTGGAGTCATCGGGATTGTATTCTAAATACAATGATGAGTTACTTAAGTACTTTCCGATGAACTTATTTCATATGAGGGGTCTTAGAATATGGAATATGTTGTTTAAGAGAGTTGAGCTTGAGCCAACCTTTATCGACTTATACAAAAGAGATTTGAAAATATTTAAGCTTTCGTATCTAAAGGACCCTTTGCCGGGGGGCAAAAAAACGTTTGCTCTTTTTGTTTACTGGGTTTTTAGACGGGCGTTTAAATCAAGATTTAGTTTTGTAAGTGCTCTAAATGTGTTTCGTACTATTGTAAGTAGGGGGAAATCGCGAAACCAGTGTGGTTTTAAAGAAAAAGGTAAGTCATACCATCATATACAAAGCTTAAAGATGCTGGCTTTTCGCCTCTCATTTATTAATGGCTATGGTTATGTGAAAAAAATACCTGATGAGCTTGACGCTAGTAAAAACGATTTGCTGATTCTTTGGGGTTCTCATAATAGCGGAGCTCGTCTACTTTTGGACGGTATGAAAAAAAAAGGCGTGGATTGTTTTATATCGGAATACGGTGAGCTGCCGGGAACGTTTTCTCTGAATAAAGAAGGGATTTTTGGTGACTCTCAAATCGCTAAAAATTGGAATAAAATAAGCACAGCTTCTCCAATGTTAGATGTTAAAAGTTATATTAACAGAATTGAAGGGTCCCAAAGTTCATCAAGAAGCAATTCAAAAGATGATCAGATGCTGACCTTGTATAGGGTTCTCTACGAACCAAAAGTGCTTACCAAGAAGGTTGTTTATGTTAGTGGGGTGGAGTTAATCGCTTCTGGCCACTTGTTTGACAAAGAGTTTGTGACGCCGAGAATGGTAAATGCGAATGAAATGCTTCTAAGGCATGTGCTTTCAAACTTTAGTGTAGATGAATATATAATTTTTTATAAGGATCACCCCTTGATGCAGAAAAATTATGAGGCGTTGACGCTAAATTCAACTGACTTTAAGGGAGTCTTTTTTGTTAATACCATCAATGTTGATAATTTGATATCAATGGCGGATATTACAATTACACTGCCATCCAAAGTTATTATGACCTGTTTAATGTATAGAAAAACAGTATATGCGTACGGGAATTTTTCAATTCCTGAAACTATTCCGGCGTTGGGGTATTACACAGGAAGAAATGTGGCTGACATTAAACAAGTTGTTGATGCTGGTTGTAATAGTATTAATTCTGGTTTGTACCCTGAAATCGTGAGTAAGCTCCTACAAGAATATTTGATATGCCATCAAAGCCCACTATTTGAATCGTATGACTCATTAGTTGAGAAGCAGAAAATTGAAAATATTATCGATAGTCAATTGACTATCGATAAATGAACATATGGATATAGTTAAAAAACTTGTTCCAAAGTATTGCTCTTGGTTGGTAGCCTTCTGTAAGGAAGTAGTGGGGGTAGGGAATAGTCAAAGGTTATTGTTCTATGGAGCGCTAGGAGTAATTAAAGATTTTGCAAATATTGTTGCATTTTTTATTCCACTCAAAGTAGTTATGGTTCTATCTAACCCTGATATTTTGAGTCTGGATTTTTTTGCTTCAAGCTCGATTGATATCGAAAAATTCATAGTGTATTCAGGCGCCTTGTTTTTACTTCTTATGCTTGTTTCGTTCGTCTGTCATGTAGTTTTAGCGGTGCTTATTCACCATAGTGCGAGACAATTGTGGAAAGTTAATAAGACTAAATTTCCGTCAATAGTAGCGTACAAAAACTTGTACCAGCAACTGGTGGATACAATAACGCACATTTTAATTATTATTGTCGGATTAGCTGTAGTGCTGTTGTTAGATAAATACTTATCTATGCCTATTGTGATTGTGATTGTTAATTGTATTGCGGCTAGTATTTGGTTGTCGCGTTATACGAAGCGAGAAATTCGAGTTTCCCCTTTAAAGAAACCAAAGCTTGTTTTCAAATTATTTTCTGACATTGGATTTTCACTTACCTTTATATGTATTATTATTGAGTATTACCTCAATAAGGACATGAATGTTCTATTTACGTTGCTTGCAGTTCTCATATCAAAAATAGTTTTTAGCAATATACAGCAGTTATTTTTAAAGCAAAGAATACTATTCGTAAAACATTATATTAAAAAACAATGAGTCAGCTCGTTTATAAGTTATAAACGGTGAAGGTTGAATTATAAAAAAAACAGGAGGCCAATGTTAGCAATTTTTGATATGTCGACAATAAATGTTGAGCGATATAATTCTGAATTATTGAAGAGGTGTATAGGAAAATATATTGCTTACGTTGATGATCCTGATTGCTGTGATGATTTGAGCTGCCCTGATGCAACTTTAATCTGTACAACTGGCTGGTCAATAAAAAGGATTATGATTAGCTTTGAGGAGCAAAGTGTCTCTGTAGTGATGATTAGTGGACAGAGGCCTGCTGATTTTAGGCTTGTGATTGCTGCGAATATGCTCAGTATTCCTATAGTTTATAAGATGCATGGTTTGTATGTTGCAAAAGTTAAGCGCAATGTAGCATTTTATTTTTTGAGTGCAAAAAAAGTCATCAGAACACTTGGCTACTTAATTAATATAGGGTGCTTTACTAAAAAGGTAAGAATCCCTATAGGTATTTTACTTTCTTTTGTTTTTGGTGCTTCGCGTAAACCATGGATGATTGCGGAAATATTGCAAGTTGATCATTGTTTGATATGGAGTGAATATTGGCGGCCATGGCATGAACGTTATTGGTGTATGAAACCAAGAAAAGGCTGGGCTATAATTGGTAACCCTGATACAGCGAAATCAACTAAAGCTGAACTTAATGCGGACGGTGTTTGTTATGTTTATCAGACACTGGTGGAGGATGGACGAGTTAGCAAACAAGTAATGGAGTCCTTTTATGATGGCCTTGCGATAATTGCTTGCAATAAAAAACTGCTAGTTCATGTGAAGTGGCATGTGCGTGGTGATGTTATGGCTAGAAAAGACCTAGAGTCTAGAGGCTTTATAATCCATGATGAGCGGCCATTTTTGGCAAAAGTTTATATTGGACACTTTTCTTCTTTGCTTGGTCTAGTGCCAATTGTTGGTGGGTCACTTGTCATATTTGAGTTAGAAGGGCATGTTACTCCGAAGCCAATACGGCAATGTGCAACTATAATTGTCAATGATATGGCTGATTTAGAAAAAGCATTGAGCTTCCCTTGTGTGTTCGATGAAAATAAGAGGGAGCAAGCAGAGTATTATTTTGGATCATATTATTCAGCTATTATTGAGGACTCTATTGTTTCTCAATACCTTTATTCCTGAGCTAGGTTTAATACTTGCTGTAGTGGTCAGTTACATTTGTGAATTGCCTGGTTAACACTACTTTTCTGAATAACCCAAAATTTTAATTTCTTTTTTTAATTCATTGTTTATTGAAGAAATCAACACACCATACTCATCTTGACAGTTCCTCCATCCAGCAATAACGCCCCTTTTTCGTGAGGTTTTTGAATACTGCGAGACTTTTAGTTTTAACCTTTCTTTTTCAAGGCTACAGTCTAAGTTTAGATAATTAAAAATACGCTGAAACTCTGATTCAGGTGATAAAACTAGGTCTTCATACTTGACAATATGGCAATCTATAGATGGTGGCCTGTTAATCAGCCAGCTATCTATATGTTTTTTATATGCATCGAATATACTCAATGGCGCAAACTCTAATTTTCTGGAGTTAACCTTGTGACGATCTTCAAATGTTGCAAAGAAATAGCAAACTTCATGAATAAACTCGCTTTGAGTAATTGATAACCCTTTTGTAGACTGCACAAACTCATAAAAGGAAATAAATACGTCGCGCGGGTCCCGGATTATTAAGATGAATTTATCTGGAGTCCCAAAATCTGGGGCAAACCTGCCTATTTCATCTAGTAGGAATTCATAAGAAGGTGTGTGAGACTTTAATGATAGTATATTGTTTTGCTTGGTCTTGGGTGGCCCATAAAGTGAACGGCATAAAAGCCCACTAGACCCTTCTAAAACGGACTGTAGAAAATTAGTACCTGATCTTGGAAATCCTACTAAGTAGGAGGGAAGAGAGTAACCCAAAGACTTAATTTCATCCTCAGATAGCAATTGCTGTTGCTCTGATAGAGGCTTTTCATTTGCCCTCGTTTTATTTAAAGTATTAGCATTTGATATGGCTGAGTGGCACCTGCTATCACCTAGTATTTTATTAAGAAGCTCTTCATTATTTAATATTTTGTGAAATGCTCGATCTCCAGCCAGTATTTTATTGAGTGTTTTGTTTCCACTTAGTATTTTGTCAACGGCTTTGTCGCTACTTAGTATTTTGTTAAGCACCTTTTCATTATCTATTGAGTTTTTAAAGGCTACATCCGCTGAAATAAATCTTTGGGAGAATTTGTTAATGAGTGCTTTTCTAAAGCTCTTTAAAATATTTTTCATTTTGTTTGTTTTTCCATGGCCAGAGGCTTTTTCTTTACTTTCCAACATAGTCTTATATTGTTTTAATTTTTCGTCAATTGACTTCAGGTTGGGAGAGTACATTTTGGCTTTAGCCATAAAAAATAAAGAGGCTTTGTTCATTTCATAGAGTTCTAAAAATAAAGCAATATCTCTAAAAAATTGTCCAGCTCTGATGTCATCACGTTTAAGGCGTTTTAACAACTGTAGTGGTCAAGTAAATTTGGCCACAGTTTTGTATTCAGCCCAGTAGTTTTTCTCCGCAACATTTGGCGATAAGCCATTGTTATGTTGATGAGGCCTGACTTGGCTGTAGTACCCGAATATACATT